>JBJTOZ010000044.1:0-7773 GCA_046074825.1 Hyphomicrobium sp. | reverse complement strand
GTTTAAATTACTCTTCTCGTCTCGTATCAATTCTTTTAGCCTTGCTTTTAAAGACAGATTATATGGGATGAAGAAAAGTCAAGTAATAAAAATTCGTAAGGGAAATGAAAGAAAAGTTCTAGTTGGGATCTTCTGGGAGTTTTGGTAGCATAAAAACTTCTATTCCTTCTTCGCCTAGTTCAGTGACTTCTTCCGAGGTCGCTTCCCCATAAATACCACGTTGAGAGGTTTCTTCGTAATGCATTTTTCGTGCCTCTTCTGGGAAGTGAGGTCCTACATAGTCTGCATTTTTTTTTAGTTCAGTGTGAAGTTTTTTAACAAGTTCTAATAAAGTTTCGGTTTTCTTTTCCATTGTGGGTAGAGATAGTTTCGCATCTTTATTTTTTTTGCGTATTTTTGCTACGGAAGGAGCCATAACAGCTTTTGAAATTTTAGAGGATCCGCAGTAGGGACAGGAAAGATGTCCTGACTTCTTTTGATCATCAAAGCCGTGCATGGTGGAAAACCATGCATCAAATTCGTGAGGTGTCGGGCAATTTAAACGATATTTTATCATTTCAGTTGTTCCAGGTCCCCTGTTAAAATCTAAATTCTCTGTCGTGTTTTATGGATGGTATATTTAAACGCACGTTCTCAACATCATTCATATCAAGATCACCGAGAACTACGCATGGATCCG
The DNA here is from genome assembly GCA_046074825.1 of Hyphomicrobium sp. Classification (GTDB taxonomy): domain Bacteria; phylum Pseudomonadota; class Alphaproteobacteria; order Rhizobiales; family Hyphomicrobiaceae; genus JAGVSR01. The sequence continues at coordinate 7,094 of JBJTOZ010000044.1, read as the reverse complement.
TTCTACCCTCTGCCAAGATATTCCCCCAAGGGGAAATGATGAGGCTATGGCCATATGTTTCACGACCATGCTCATGAAGGCCTCCTTGTGCAGCTGCTAAAACATAGGATTGACATTCAATAGCACGCGCTCTGAGTAAAATATGCCAATGCGCTTCCCCTGTAAGTTTAGTAAATGCCGATGGAACGGAGAGTAGAGTAGCTCCATTTTTTGCGAGACTTCGGTAGAGGTTCGAAAATCGTAAATCATAGCATATGGACAGACCAATTTTTGCCCACGGCAAATCTGCGCATACAGCTAATTGACCTGGAATATAATTTTGGCTTTCTCGATAGCTTTCACCTTTTTCTAGATCAACATCAAACAAATGTATTTTATCATATCGTGCAACAATATTTCCTTCAGGTGATAAAAGGTACGATCTATTGGATATTTTTTCAAAATTTGTTTTTATAGGAATTGAACCAACATGAAGCCAAATTTTGAGCTTTTCAGCAAGTTTACAAAATAATTGCAAACCCGTATCTTCTTCCTCAATTCTAGTTTTTTCCAGGAGGCGTTTAGGATCAATCTCCATAAGAGTTGTTGCTTCGGGAGTTTGTACATACTGAGCCCCGGCTGCGGCTGCTTCACGGATCAAAGTCTCAGCTTGGTCAATGTTATTTTTAATGCATCGTCCTGAACGCATTTGAACCAGAGCAGCGCGAAATTGTTTTTTTGTAGTGCTTGAGCTCGCGTCTTTTTGGATCAATTTCTGGTTCATTTTAGCATTTAAAGTTTATTTTTATCTGTTATGAGCAATTAAGCTGCCAATAGAGTATCAAGTTTCCCATTTCTTTCTAAAGCCTGCAAATCATCGCAACCGCCCACATGACAATCTCCAATCCAAATCTGAGGGACACTTGTTCTTCCCCCAGCCTTCTTGGTCATTTCAGCTCGCAAATCAGATTTCCCTGTAACATCAATTTCATCAAACTTCACCCCTTTAGTTCTCAGAAGTTCTTTTGCTAAATGGCAATAAGGGCAGGGTGAAGCTGTGTAGATTGTAATTTTACTCATCTCTTTCTAACCCCCTGTTTGCTAAAAAAAATTCGTGTGCTTTTATCCGCTTAGGCCTAAGTTTTTATTTGCGAACATTATTTTATTTTTTCGTGTAAATGTTAGTATGGTTCGAGATTAAAATATTCAAAGATGGAAAGGAGAGTTGATAAAATCTTCTCAGGTCCTTTTCAAATGAACCAGATTTCAAGTCAGGAAATAATAATACTATGTATAGTCCATATGGCAAAAAAAAGACTATAAACTCAGGATAAATTTAGAAACCTCAAAGGGTTATAAAACTTTATTAATAATTAAAAATTAAAGGTCATGTCAGGGATTAACCTTGAAAATTTTATCTTGAAATCTTTCCGTATTTGAGTGCTTTTTCTAGGAATTCATACTATTACCTCGCCTCCTCAGATTTTCGACCGCAGTCTTCTAAAAGTCCGACGTGCCAGATTTTTATCAAGTCACGACAGGCCTTATTATCTTCTCGATGCTTTTAAGGATACCCTTAAAGATCGATTATCATTGATGAAGCATTCTTTTCATAATGGTTTAGTTCTAGGTGCTCATCATGGTGTTATTGGCAAAGAACTTATTAGTGATTTACATTTAGATTGTCTCGTCGAAGTCGAAACATCTCACTCTATTCTTCAAAAGAGCAATGGATTTCAGGTTGAGGCTGATGAAGAAGCTCTTCCATTCGCAGACCGCTCCTTTGATTTGATTGTTTCATCTCTGAGCTTACAATTTGTTAACGATCTTCCAGGAGCTTTGTTACAGATCAGAAGAATTCTCAAGCCAGATAGCTTATTTATTGGCGGCGTCCTGGGAAGTTCAACCTTAAATGAATTACGGTCGGTATGGTTACAGTCAGAGATGGAAATTCAAAATGGAACTTCTCCAAGAGTTATCCCTTTCTCTGATGTTCGTGATTGTGGAATGTTATTGCAAAGGGCAGGATTCTTTTTACCCGTTGTAGACAGAGAAATCCTAAAGGTACGATATAATTCAGCGCTAGAATTAATGCTTGATTTGCGTGGGATGGGAGCCGGTAATATTTTGACCGATCGAAGTCGATCTCCTATTACGCGGCGGCTTCTAAATCGTATTATAGAAATTTATGGTGACCAATTTGCAGATGAAGATGGTCGTGTGATAGCTACATTTGAACTTATTATTATGACCGGTTGGTCAGCTAAGGATAATAAATAATCTTAGACTTCCTATATTGTGTACATTGAGCTGGATACTATTTTATGATTGGGTAGTAGAAATGTGACTTATAAAACAGAATAGCTATCTGTTTTTCGGAATTATCAAAAAAAATAATTAAGTCATTTTTCTTAAGTGATGGGTAGAAGTGTTTCAGCACAGATAATTTTAAACGAATGAGCCACTCTCAAATTCAAACACCTCCTCGGCCGTACAATGCATTTATGCTTAATGTTGGTAACAGACATTGGCTTTATGTGGAAGAAGTTGGATCGCAATCCGGAATACCAGTTATATTTTTACATGGAGGACCTGGTAGTGGATGCCAGCATTCACATCGCTCTTTGTTTGACCAAGAACGGTTTCATGCAATTCTTTTTGATCAAAGAGGAGCGGGGCGTAGTCATCCTTATCTTTCAAGAAAATATAATACTCTTGCACATCAAATAACTGATATTGAAGCCATTCGTCGGTATCTTGGTCTTAATCGTTGGTTAGTTGTTGGTGGCTCATGGGGTTCCACTCTTGCCCTGGCATATGCGCAAATGTATCCCCACTGCGTGGCTGGATTAATTTTGCGAGCTGTTTTTCTTGGCACCCGAGCTGAGGTAGAGTGGGCTTTTGATGAAGGTCCAAAGCGCTTTTGTCCTGATATCCATGCGGCGTTTGTAAAACAGCTGCCATATTCAGAGCAAGAAGATGCTCTTCAATCATATATTACTCGTCTTATACACCCTTCATATTCTGTCCACTTTCCTGCAGCTCTTGTTTGGAATGCATATGAACGGTCTCTTTCTCAGTTAATCTGTAAAATTCCAGATTTTTCAGAAATTATAAGAACTGAAAAACGTTTGCCACCAACACCCTTATTTGAAGCACATTATATATCGCATGATTTTTTTATGAAACCTAATCAGATTTTGAATAACGCTCATCAATTAGCATCCATTCCAGGTATTATTGTGCAGAGTCGGTATGATCTATTATGCCCACCTTGTAACGCTCAAAATCTAGCAGCTAGATGGAAAGCGTGTGATCTACGACTGATTGAGGAAGCTGGCCATGCAATAACGGAGCATGGTGTTTTTGAAGCTTTGAAGTCTGCAATAGATACCTTAGCAGATGAAGCCTTCAGTTCTTAAAACGTAAGAACTTTTCTTAAGTTTGGTTCGAAAACATGATTTATTTCTTGGCAAGCGGATGGTGTTCAAAGACAATCTTTTTGAGCCTTTCTTCGAGGACATGGGTGTAAATTTCTGTTGTTGATATGTCAGCATGTCCCAAAAGTTGTTGTACAGTTCTCAAATCTGCACCCCGATCTAGAAGGTGACTTGCGAATGCATGGCGAAGAACATGTGGTGAAACTCTATTAGGGTCCAAACCAGATTGAAGCGCAACCTCTTTAAGATCTTGCGCAAATCTTTGTCGTGTCAGATGCCCGTGTGCACTACGAGAAGGAAAGAGCCATTTATGATCAATTTTTTCGGATTTGGTGTGCTTCTCAGATTTTATGATATTGAGATATTGATGAAGTGCAGAGCTTGCAGAACTGTTGAGTGGTACTAGACGTTCTCTTCCCCCTTTTCCTTTTATGGTGAGCAAACGAGGATCTCCTCTTAAGACATTGAAAGGGAGGGAGACCAATTCTGAGACCCTCATGCCAGTTGCATAAAGTAATTCGAGTAAAGCATAAAATCGGGTAGAAAGAAAAAGATCTCTGCCTGAACTACCAATGGTATTTTTTTTTGCAGTAGCAATAAGTTTGTCAACTTCTTGGACCGAGATTGTATTGGGAAGAGGACGATTGCGAGCGGGCGCTTTGGTTCTAATCGCTGGATTTTCTGTGATAACATCTTCTGCTTCAAGAAATTTAAAAAGTTGACGCAGAGCAGATAAGCGGCGAGCTCTAGAGGCTGTTGATAGTCCCTCTTTATCTAACTTGGTAAGAAAAGATGAAATATCTGCGCGAGTAGAAGAAAGAATAGATTTATTTTTTTTACTTATGAATTCTTTAAAAGATCTTAAGTCGTTTCTGTAAGCTTCGATTGTATTTGGTGAAGCGCCGAGCTCAGAAGTAAGCATTTCAAGAAAGGAGGTTATATAAGGATCACCCTCAAAGCTCATAAAAATCTGTCCCTGAGTTTATATCTTCGCTGAAAAAAACAATACGAATTAGTATCCCTACCAATTTATATATAAAGTTTATTTTGAAGATTTTAATTACAAATTGCAAAATTATATGACAAAAAACTAACCTGCATCGCAATATATATAACAGCGGTTTTTTTGTAATTCTTTTTCAGAGTTAATCTCTGCGAATTTTTATATTGGGTAGGATTTTCACTTCTTCCCTTTGAGTTGGTTCGTATTTTGAAGCCATGATATAAAAGAAGATAGAACTCAAACCCAGAAGTACCACAATGAAGAGTATAATCCGATAAAATGAATGCATTATATCCATCCAAAACTGAGAGTTTTCCTGCAAAAGAATAAAAAAATAATATTAAACCTTTCAGCTGATCTGAAATTAGAGAAATGAAATCGATACACTTTCAAAAGTGATATGAATACATCTCAACTATCGCTACAACTTTATCTTTATTATTTATATTGTGAGTACATTGAGGTAGGAAAATGAATAAAAGTAAATTATCAAGTTATTTATAAAGAGGTTTTTTTGAGTATGTATAGTTCAGGGAGCGCTAAAAGTATTCAAGATATTATAAAACTTTTAGGACAACGTTCTATTGTTTTGGTTGGACTGATGGGATGCGGTAAATCTTCTATTGGTCGGCGACTTGCTTCGAAACTTAGCTTACCATTTGTTGATGCGGATGAAGAAATCGAACGTGTTGCGGCAAAAACTATTGTGGAAATTTTTTCTGATCATGGGGAAGAATACTTTAGAGATGGGGAGAGACGCGTAATTGCACGTTTGTTGGCGCATGGTCCTCAAGTTCTTGCAACGGGAGGAGGAGCATTTACGAATAACGAAACACGAGAAAATATAAGCAAAAGTGGTATTTCAATTTGGCTAAAAGCCGATCTGCCTGTTTTGATGCGTAGAGTAAATAAAAGAGAAAGCCGTCCGCTTTTAAAGACTGATAACCCAGAAGAAGTTATGCATGATCTTATGAAGAAACGATATCCCATTTATAGCCAAGCAGATATTATTTTAGAAAGCAGGGACGTTCCTCACGACGTAATAGTAAATGAGGCTCTCACCGCTTTAAGATTTCACTTTCAAAGAGAAAAGCCTTCTTAGGATATAAAAAATATTTTCAATGTAAGGATATTAAATATGCCTACCGTTGTACATTCGCTAACTGCTATTGGTCGTGCTCACAAAAATATAAATGTTCCTTTGGGAGCACGTAACTATGACATTGTGATAGGGTCTGATATCCTTTCAGAAGCGGGCCGATTAATTGCTACCAGAATTGGCAAAGTCAAAGCTGCAATAGTGACTGATACAAATGTCGCAAAATTTTATCTACAAAATCTCGAAGCAGCAGTAAAAGCTGATTGTCATCTTTTGGGGTCAATTATTTTGCCCGCAGGAGAAACGACAAAGTCATTTCCTCGACTTGTTGAAGTCACCGAAAAACTTTTGGATATGGGGCTTGAAAGGGGCGATGTCGTCATCGCTCTTGGGGGTGGGGTGATTGGAGATCTCTCAGGTTTTGCCGCTGGAATTCTTCGTAGAGGTGTAAAATTTATTCAAGTTCCTACCTCTTTTCTTGCCCAGGTTGATAGCTCTGTCGGAGGAAAAACTGGAATAAATACAAGACAGGGAAAAAATCTTGTAGGAGTTTTTCATCAACCAAGCCTTGTTATTGTGGATCTTGAAACTTTAAGAACCCTGCCCGAACGAGAAATGAGAGCGGGCTATGCCGAAGTTATAAAGTATGGATTGATACAAGATGCTAATTTCTTTTCATGGTTGAAAAAAAAATGGAGAAATATCTTTGAAAGATCAACTGCTGATCTTATGAACGCTGTTGAGACTAGTATAAAAACTAAAACTAATATAGTAGTTCATGATGAGCTTGAGACGGGAGACAGAGCGCTACTCAATCTTGGTCATACTTTTGGTCATGCTCTGGAAGCTTTGACAGGTTTTTCAGAAAAACTTTTACATGGTGAAGCTGTTGCTTTGGGTATGGGTATGGCTTTTCGTTTTTCTGAAGAACTAGGGTTATGTCCAGCGGGAACTGCAAAAGAGGTTACAGATCATATTCAAGAAGTTGGATTGCCAGCCGAAATTAAGCAAATACCTACACTCGAAGTAGACCCAAAAAAATTTATGCAATTAATGGCTCAAGATAAAAAAGTAAAAAGTGGGAAGCTAACTTTCATTTTGGTTAACAATATTGGCAAAGCCTTTATTGCTCAAGATGTTGAAGAAAGTAAGGTGGGTAAGTTTTTAGAACGAGAAATATCTAAATAAGCATATCATAATTTTTATGAAATTGAAAAAATATTTTCATCTTGCTTATAGGAATAGTTTTTTTATTTATCCCTGAGACGAAATGCTAATTTTAATTTTATTAGTGAGTTTCTTATGTCTGTAGGAATTGTTCTGACAGTTATCTTGGTCTTTATACTTTTAATGCTTTCCGCTTTATTTAATGGATCTGAAACAGCTCTGACAGCATCATCTAGAGCGCGAATGCATGCATTAGATCAAGAGGGTGATCGTAGAGCGAAGATTGTCAATCAATTGCTTTCTGCACCTGAAAAAATGCTTGGTGCTATATTGCTTGGTAATACTTTAGTTGATGTCTTAGCTTCAGCTATTGCATCAGGTCTTGCTGTAGAACTCTTTGGAGAGG
>JBJTOZ010000043.1:0-4320 GCA_046074825.1 Hyphomicrobium sp. | reverse complement strand
GTTTGCGCGGGGAGAAGACATCTTGGAAGTCTTTATAGACAAAGAGATTTTACCATGGAGGGGCAGGCCAAAGAGTTCTAATAAAGCAGATATTTCTTAGTTCCAGAATTTTTTAAGGCAAAATCAAGGCGGAGCTAAAATGAAGCTTATGGTTTTTATCAGATAGTACTTTCCTCACCAACATCGAGCCGGGGTGCAACACAACTTGGCTATAATCTTTGAGTAAAGAAAGAGGGGTTCCCTTTTTAGACGAACACAGGCAATTAAAAACTGAAAGTGTTCGCATAAAAAACCAGAGCCCTCATTCTGGAGCAACAGGCATGTCTCACTTCAAGTCTTTACTCTTAAGACTCTTCAGCACTCTTTTTATAGGGTTATTTTTTTTCTCGTTTCCGCTGTTGGCGCAGTCCAATCCTGAAACTCCATCGAACGTCACCGCGCAGAGTGATACAAACAACGCCGCTTCCTTTCCCTTAGCATCTCCACCACTTGTGCCAATAGAAGAGGTTTCTCCCGTTGTTCTAGCTGCCATTGCTAAATTAAAGGAGACTTCTTTAACGGATCGATATAATAAAAACGATCTCGAAGCGGCAACTGCTTTTTATGGAGAACAAAAAAATCCGATTTGGGTCGGCGAGACAGGTTTTAATGATAAAGGCAAAGCCCTTCTAAGTGAGCTTTCTGACGCTGCCAGATGGGGGCTTGTTCCTAAGACTTTAAATAGTCCTGATCCAATCACTTCAAGCTCAACGGAAAGCCTTGGAGAAGGAGAAGTCAAAGCTACTCTTTCAGCTCTTACGTATGCGCGTTATGCAAAAGGTGGAAGAGTAAACCCAATCGAGATTACCCAACTTTTCGATTTAACACCTCCTGTCCGCGATCCCAAAACAGTTCTTAACGAGCTTGTCGCTGCGTCTGATCTTTCAGCTTATCTTGCGGGGCTGCATCCGCAGCATACGCAGTTTAAACTTCTTCGTGCTGAACTCATAAAGCGGCTTGGTCCAACAGAAGAGGAAAAAACGGCTGTTCAAGAGCCTGCCCCCGTCAAGCTGTCTCTCGATAGCACTACTCTGAAGCCAGGGTCTTTGCATTCTGAGATATCTGTATTGCGAAAGAGGCTCAATGTGCCCGCAGACTATGCAGGACAGGAAACTTTTTTTGATGAAAAGTTGGCAAATGCTCTCAAAAAATTTCAGGCTCAAAATCGCATCAAAGCTACTGGGCAGCTCAACAAACAAACGCGTCTGGCTCTTAACAACGAAGGCGAGGATAAAAAGCCAGATCCAGCCACTGATGTTCTCCGTCTTACCATCAATATGGAGCGATGGCGTTGGATGCCCGAAGATCTTGGCTCATTACACGTGATCAATAATATTCCCGAATATATCACGCGCACTTACAAACAGGATAAAATTATTTTTAAAGAGAAATTGATTGTTGGGCAGCCTACGTGGCCTACACCGTCTTTCTCTGCGCAAATGAAGACAGTTGTTTTTAATCCCACTTGGGGTGTGCCCGATGGAATTAAAGCTAAAGAACTGGGACCTCGTTTGGCCAGAGCAGGTGGCGGGAGCTTCTTCGAGCAGATCTTTGGTGGTGGAAGCGGTGGAGCCTCGGTTTTGCGGGCCTATGGTTTAACAGCTTATCGCAATGGTAAGCCTATTGATCCTGACTCCGTCAATTGGTCGCAAGTTGACCTTCGTAACTACAGCTTTATCCAGCCTCCGGGCGCTCAAAATCCGCTCGGTTTTGTGAAGTTCATTTTTCCCAATACCCATGACGTTTATATGCATGACACGACACAAAGACATCTGTTTGCAGAAGCGCGTCGCCCCTTTTCTCATGGCTGTATTCGGGTCAACAACCCAGGTAAGTTTGCAGAGGTTATTTTGGCCGAGGATAAAGGTTGGACAGCTGATCGCGTTCAGAGCGCCCGTCAATCCTCTGAAACCATTGAGCTTGAGAAAAAAATACTCGTTCATAATGTGTACCTGACAACATGGATCGAAGACGATGGAACAGTCCGTAACTTCTCGGATGTCTATGGGCTTGATAGCCGTGTCTCACAATCCTTAGGAGGTAAGCCTCTGCGTTCTTATGATGGACCTGTTAGAGACAACAGAGATAGTTACGTTCTTGCTGGAGAGGAGACTACAACAGGATCCACCCCTGCCGCAAAACCAAAGTCAAAGAAATCAAAGGCCCCGCCTTCTGACTTTATACCCAACACTCTTTTTGAAGCCATGGCGGGGTTAGTCTCCAATTAAGAAAGGGGATAGACCAAGGGATTATCGAAAGTTTATATTCCGTTTTTCTTGCGCACACGGCTATACCGCAGCGGTGTGTCACTTTTCTTTCTGTTACCTCATTATTTTTTGAAGGTGTCCTGTTGGCTCGCAGATAAGTTAGACTTTATACTGAAGCCGAATGCGGTTTTTTCCACACACGCACGCGGTTAAGAAAAAGTGCAAGACCAAAAAACATAGCTTGTACAAGAATGATTGTAGGGCCACTTGCAGTATCTAGGTAAAAGCTGAATAGAGTGCCGAGGATGCAAGCGCTCACGGCAACAGAGATGGCGACAACCTGCATAATTCCAAAACTCCGGCTGACTAAAAATCCTATGGCTCCCGGCGTTACCAACATTCCAACGACCAAAATTATTCCGACGGCTTTAATCGAGGCGACGATTGTCAAAGCCAAACACGTTAAAAGACCAAAGTGCAGAAAACGGACATTAAGCCCAAGGGCTTTGGCATAGGTCTCATCAAAACAATAAAGAAGAAGATCTTTGCGTTTAATGAACACAGCACAAATTGTAGGCAATGCAATGATCGCTACTTGCAGAACATCCATCCAAGAAACACCTAACATATCTCCAAACAGAATGTGACTGAGATGTTGGTCCGTTTCAATTCTTGTAAAAATGACAAGGCCGAGCCCAAACAGAGCAGAAAAAACAATTGCCATTACAGCATCTTCTTTTATGGGACTTTGAGATTTTACATAACCTGTGAGCAGCGCGCATCCCAAACCTGCAACAAAAGCACCTATTGGCAGCGGAACTCCAAGAATGTTTGCCATCACAATTCCAGGGAAAACGGCATGAGAGATCGCATCCCCCATCAAGGACCAACCTTTAAGCACAAGATAGGACGATAAAAGTGCGCAAACTGTACCCACAAGAAGAGCAACAACAAGCCCACGCTGCATAAAGTCATATGCTAAAGGGTTTAAAAAAAAATCTACAACAGAAGTCATGAGGGCGATCTCACAAAGCACGCTCACTGCGGAAGCTAGAGAGGCGTCCATGCTTAGGACTAAAAAGGAAAGCTAAAATAAAAAGAAATGTTTGGAATAAAACAATCACTCCGCCGGGGGTGCCCTCCAGAAAATAGCTTAAATATGCGCCAATCGCACTCGAGCCTGCGCCAAGAGTAACTGCAAGAACAATCATACGATTAAAACGGGATGTCAAAAGATATGCTGTGACACCAGGCGTCACCAGGGTGGCGATCACGAGCACAGCACCAACTGTTTGAAGGGCTGCCACTGCACAGGCACTTAGTAGAAGAAAGAAAAGGATCCTTAAGCGCCAAGGATCGATACCAACAGTGCGGGAGTGAGCTTCGTCAAAAAAAGATAAGAAAAGATCACGCCATTTGATCAAAAGAATGCTGAACGCAAAAACGACCGTGAGGATCACCTGAAGAATATCCTCATCTGTAATGGCAAGAATATTTCCAAGGATAATACTCTGCACATTGACCGCTGTGGGATTGATCGACACAATCACGAGACCCAGCGCGAACATCGTTGTAAAAACAAATCCGATGATCACGTCTTCACGAAGCTGCGTAATACGGCGCACCGCCACCATGCCCAGTCCTGCAACGAGGGCAGAAGTAAAGGCTGCAAAGGCATAGGGCAGTCCTAGCAGATAGGCAATTGCAACTCCAGGAACGATCGCATGAGAGAGCGCATCTCCCATTAGTGACCATCTTTTTAAAATGAGAAAACAGGACAGAAACCCGCAAGATCCGCCAACAAGGGCACTCACCCAAATCGCACGTGACATGTAGGTGTACTGGAAAGGTTCAAGCAATGTGTCCATCATGAACTCTTATCTTTGTCTGCGGGCATCACCTTCTGTCCATGCCGTTCTCCATAAAGAACCAAGGGGCGTTCATCATCAGTCAAGACTGTAACCCGGCGTGCATCATCGTCCTCATGAAGATCTTTCCCGCCAAGGCGGACTTGACGTAACACCCCACCAAAGGCCTTTGCGAGGTTTTCCTCTGTAAAAGTCCGAGCTGTGGG
>JBJTOZ010000042.1:0-11729 GCA_046074825.1 Hyphomicrobium sp. | reverse complement strand
CACATGCTGTTCCTGCTACCATAAACGAAAGTACAACGGCTGGACCTGCTTGAGTTGCAGCAGCTATGCCTGTTAAAACAAATATTCCCGTTCCAATGATCGCTCCAATACCCAACAGTGTAAGATCAAAGGCATTTAAACAGCGCTTCAAACCATGATCTTCATGAAGGCCATTGAGAGCCAGCGGCTTGCGTCGCAGAAAGGAATGCATCGATCCTGTCCTTGATATAAATTGATGAATGTATGAAAGTCAGAAAAGTCACCTGAAATGAATTTATCAGGTGTAATCTTAAAAGAGTTTTTTTTAAGATTAAATTGCTTGATGCAAGAATTAAATCAGTATTATATGATAATACTTTGGGATTATTAAATGAGGACACATTTAGAGAGAAGATTTTTTTTAAAATGATATGAATATATTGGGTTATTATCTTATCATTTATCTTCCTTGGGATTCATTAAGACATTCTTGTAATAAAATTCTCTCTAACCTTTCCAAACTTTCTGGAATTTTAATTCCTCGATTTTTAAAGTTATTTATTTTTTCTTTTAAGAGAAGGTATCTTTGTCGAGGATCATCTAATTCGTCAATACGATTATTAATATCTATGATTTCACTTTGCATTTGTTCTGAGATATTGTTCATTAGAGAGTCCTTAGAAAGTGAACATATTTCCAGAGGGTGGTAGTATAAATCTTGGCACTTCGAAATTGATGCAAAATCATCAGTATATTTAAAAGTCCAAGAGAATCATAAGAAAGAGTATGAGATAAAATCTTAGTTTAATAGATTTTCCAAAAATTTCAATTATAGAAAAAAATCTAAGGTAAAGAAGATGAATGTTTGTTGTATATTTTTATTTTGACTTTTGAAATGTGAAACAAAATTTGATCTCTTAAATATTGCTGCAGCGCAAAAGAATGCTTTTTGTCCGCTTCTACAAAGATAATCATGAAATATAAATAATAAAGAAAAAATAGATTATAAGAGAGGTTAGACATTTTATAATTTGATTTCCCTTGTTAGAGGGATTTTTATCTAGCACTTGAATTATAGTGAGAGTGCCCTCAAACCATCAGAGATCTTCAATAGACATACTTAGGTCAAAGAGGACTTAAGAGATGTTATCTATATCTCTGTTATGAAAGAAGAAGGAGCACGTTTATTAGGATAATAATTTTTCAAGTCGCTTAACGTTTAGTTATATTATCAGATAGAACAAAATTTATAAGTACAAATGATATCGAAGTTATAGATAAATCGCCTTTATTATTAGGAATGAGATGATTCATGATACCTCGCTATTCTCGTCCGGAGATGACACGAATATGGGAACCAGAAACAAGATATCGCATATGGTTCGAAATAGAGAGTCATGCTGCAACTGCAATGGCTAATCTTGGCATTATTCCTAAAGAGGCAGCCGATATCATTTGGAAAAAAGGATCTAAAGCGAGGTTTGAAGTTGCAAGAATTGATGCCATCGAACAAACAACAAAACACGATGTCATTGCCTTCCTTACTCATTTAGCAGAAATTGTTGGCCCAGAAGCACGTTTCGTTCATCAAGGAATGACCTCATCTGATGTTCTCGACACGACATTAAATGTACAATTAGTTCGAGCCTCTGATTTGTTACTTTTAGACTTAGATAATCTTCTTGAGGCATTAAAATTACGCGCATTTGAACATAGATACACGCCAACAATTGGAAGAAGCCATGGAATACATGCTGAACCAACGACTTTTGGTTTAAAATTGGCATGTGCATACGCAGAGTTTAAACGCGCAAGGGAAAGGCTAATTTCCGCTAGGGAAGAAGTTAGAACATGTGCCATATCAGGAGCTGTTGGAACTTTTGCTAATATAGATCCACGAGTTGAAACTTATGTAGCCGAACGCATGGGTCTAAAAACTGAACCGATTTCTACACAGATCGTACCACGCGATCGCCATGCAATGTTTTTTTCAGTTCTAGCAGTCATCGCTTCTTCTATTGAACGTTTTTCAATTGAAATTCGTCATCTTCAACGGACAGAGGTTCTTGAGGCCGAAGAATTTTTTTCACCAGGTCAAAAGGGATCCTCAGCGATGCCTCACAAAAGAAATCCTATTTTAGCCGAAAATTTAACGGGTCTTGCTCGAATAGTAAGAAGTTATGCTTTGCCCGCTTTAGAAAATGTTGCCTTATGGCATGAAAGAGATATATCCCACTCTTCTGTTGAAAGAATAATTGCTCCAGATGCAACAGTAACACTTGATTTTGCTTTGTCCCGCTTAACGAATGTTGTTCTGAAGCTGATAGTGTATCCCGAAAATATGAAGAAAAATCTCGATAAACTAAGAGGACTTTTTAATTCTCAAAGAGTGCTTCTTGCTCTGACGCAAGCAGGTGTATCTCGAGAAAAGGCTTATACGATGGTTCAGAGGAATGCGATGAAAAGTTGGGAAGATGGAAAGGATTTTTTTACTGAACTAAAATCTGATAAAGAAATATTAGATTTTCTTCCCATTGATGAACTAAAAAAACTCTTTGACCTTAACTATCATTTTAAACATACAGATACAATTTTCAATCGCGTTTTTGGTACCAATTAAATTAATAAATAGACTTTCCCTAACAATTTAATATTTGCTTTTACTTTCTGAGCAATGAAAACATCCGAAGTTGATATCCTTATAGTTCCTGGTTGGTCAAGTTCTGGACCAGATCATTGGCAATCCCGTTGGGAAAGAAATTTAAAAACTGCAAAGAGGGTCAATCAAGAGGATTGGTATCATCCAAATTGTCGAGATTGGGTATCTAAAATTGTGGAGTCTGTCGTTAATTGCGTTCGACCTGTTATGCTAGTTGGTCATAGTCTTGGATCCATTGCAGTCGTTCATGCAGGGTCAAAGTTAGGAAGACTCCCAGCCCCTCCTATTGGGGCGTTTCTAGTTGCTCCTGCGGATGTAGAACATGCTAGTGATTGGCCCATTACCCAAGGGTTTAATTATGTAGATCAATTACAGAATGGTTTTTCACCGCTTCCAGTGCAACCACTCCCTTTCCCCTCTCTTGTTGTTGCATCCTCCAATGATCCCTATTGTTCATTAAAAAGAGCTCATGAACTTGCAAACGCATGGGGATCAGCATTAATAAATTGTGGAGATCTAGGGCATATTAATGTCGATAGCGGGCATGGTCCATGGCCAGACGGTTTGCTTTCTTTTGGAATATTTTTACAGAGATTATAAAATGATCAACGTAAAGATTTTTAGACGTAAATTTTTAATACAAGACACCTCACTACTCACTTTACGCATTTATGGTTTTTGAAGATCGATCATAGCTCTTGCTAGAGCTTCGTTCATGATTTTTCTAATTTCAGTATCTTGTATTTGTATGCCCTTCGAGACTAAGTCTGCCTTAACTTTTGAAAATACGTCATCATCACCTTTCTCCTTCAAATCTGCTTTTCGAACGTCTTTGATATAATTTTCCAATTCAAATCCTGATAGACCCATTTTTGATCCAGCCCACTCTGCAAGAGTTTTATTACGCAAGGCTTCGGCTCGAAAACGTAATTCTGAATCATGAGCAAATTTTTTTTCATATCCTTTTTCGCGATCATCAAATGTTGTCATTATTTTTCCTCCAGAAATGTCATAGACTTATTGGGTTATCTTGGGATAAAACCATTAGAGTTGTATGTGTAGTATTAGAAAATAAGTCTCCTTGAAAAGATCTATATGATGCATGTATTTGCCTTAAGAAGAATAGACAAGTGCGGCAGAGTACAGATTGTGTCGCAGGATATGTTCAGTTAATAATCTTCAATAAATAATATATCGTCTTTAAAATCATAAATTGCCAACTGTTATTCAAAAAAAGGTCTTTAGTTTCTTAAGCACCGATAGGCATCAAGTCACTGTCCATAATTTTTATGCGCCAGAGGATACGCAATATATGAATAAGCGTCGACGCATTTACGAAGGAAAAGCTAAAATACTGTATGAAGGTCCGGAAACTGGCACTTTAATTCAGCATTTTAAAGACGATGCTACAGCTTTTAACGCAAAAAAACATGCCCTCATTGAGGGCAAGGGCACTATAAATAATCGTATATCTGAATATATTTTTTTAAGACTTGGAGAAATTGGCGTTCAAACACATTTTATCAAACGCCTCAATATGCGCGAACAACTCATTAGAGAGGTAGAAATAATTCCATTAGAAGTTGTTATTCGAAATGTTGCTGCTGGTTCCCTAGCCACTAGATTAGGCCTTGAAGAAGGAGCTCAACTACCACGATCCATAATTGAATTTTACTATAAAGCAGATGCCTTAAATGATCCGATGGTTTCTGAAGAACACATTACTGCTTTTAGTTGGGCAACGCCGCAAGAAATTGAAGAAATCATGCAAATGGCGCTCAGAATAAATGATTTTTTAGTTGGATTGTTCCTTGGTATTGGAATTCGACTAATAGATTTCAAAATTGAATTTGGTCGATTATGGGAAAACGAACAAATGAAGATTGTTCTTGCAGACGAAATTAGTCCTGACTGCTGCCGATTATGGGATATGAATTCTGGAGATAAGCTGGATAAAGATCGCTTCCGTCGGGACATGGGGGGCGTACTTGAAGCTTATCAAGAAGTTGCCCGCCGACTAGGTCTTCTCACCGAGTCTCCTCCGCCTAAAGGTTCTGGTCCAGTTCTTGTTGCTTCTAATCCAATAGGCAAACCTAACTAAAAGAACCTTTTGCACTAACACATTATTCTGTAGGCGGCATTGAAAGCAGGGTTGGATTGTGAGAATGACCAACGCAAGATACAAAGAATAGAATTTCAACCATAAAACAAATAAATCTAGACACTCTCTAAGGTTAATGAATGAAAGCACAGATACGCATAACTCTCAAAAATGGGGTTCTTGATCCTCAAGGTAAAGCAATACAGCAGGCTGTGCATGGACTAGGCATACAGGATGTCCATGACGTACGTCAGGGAAAATATATTGAAGTTGATCTGAAAGAAAACAATGTCGATAAAGCAAAACTGATCGTTGATAAAATGTGTAGAGAACTGCTCACAAACACGATCATGGAAAATTATTCGTATGAACTTATTCCATAAACAACAAACCATAATTTTGATTAAGATTTTTTTTCGTTTTCTCTTAATGATAATGTAATAATGACATTCATCCAAAGCCTCCTGATGAAGCGCATTTAAAACTTTCTGAAAATTTTGAATGTCCGAAGAAAATGCTAATCACAAAAAATACTATACTCCAAAAAAATATGCTCATGAGAATTTCCTACGTATAGTAAATAAGGGAGTATATTTCTAAGTGATAAAAATATCGATAATTGTTTTTCCAGGGTCCAATTGCGATAGAGACGTTAAAGTAGCCATCGAGAAGATTATTGGTATCAAACCATTTATGGTTTGGCATGCAGAACCTTCCGTACCTTCTTCCGATTTAATTATTTTGCCAGGCGGATTTTCTTTCGGTGACTATTTACGGTGTGGAGCTATGGCCGCTCACTCCCCAATAATGAAAGATGTATGTGATAAAGCTAGAAAAGGGACCCCTGTACTTGGTATTTGCAATGGGTTTCAAATATTATGTGAAGCAGGCTTACTGCCAGGAGTGCTTTTAAGAAATAAAACACTTAAATTTATCTGCAGAGATGTTTATCTAAGGGTAGAGCGTAATGATACACATTTTTGTCATGCCTATAGACGTCATGAAATTATAAAAATGCCAATTGCCCATGCAGAGGGCAATTATTATGCTGATGAAGAAACACTAATACTCCTAGAAGCAGAAGGACGTATCGCGTTTCGATATTGTAATGAAAAAGGTATTATAAATCCTGAAACATCCCCAAATGGTTCCCAAAAAAATATCGCAGGTATTACCGACAAATCTGGTCGGATACTCGGCCTCATGCCTCATCCTGAACGTCTTTATGAACAAATTTTAGGTGGAACTGATGGGCGCAGAATTTTTGAAAGCGCCTTAACAGGCCTTGTTGCGGCCCAATAGGAATTAAAAATCACAATCTCCACAAGGTCCGTGTGGAAATCAAGGAAAGCTTTGGCTTGACATTTAAATTTGAACTGATTCGTACTGCACTTGGAATCAGACTCATATTAGCCAAGTTAGTATGAATGAACCATTGCGATTATCAACTGAAGCATCTCGGGTCCAGCTTGAGAACCGAGAAATTGTGAAATTTAGAGAAGTCCCTCATAACATTGAGGCAGAACAAGCGCTCTTAGGCGCTATACTTGTCAACAATGAAGCACTCGACCGTGTTTCTGATTTTCTGGTTCCACAACATTTCTACGACCCTCTACATGCAGAAATTTTTGAAACAGCGACAAAACTCATTCAGGGTGGAAAGCAAGCAACCCCTGTTACACTCAAGACATTTTTTGAAAATTCGGATCCAATTTCACCGAACCTTACTGTCCCTCAATATCTTGGACGTTTAGCAGCACACGCTACAACGATCATCAATGCACATGATTATGGTCAAACAATTTATGATTTGGCTATACGTCGTAATTTAATTGTTATTGGCGAAGACCTAGTTAATACGGCCTTTGATAGCCCAGTTGATCACCCCCCTGAAGAACAGATTCAAGATACAGAGTCTCGTCTTTATGCTTTGGCTGAAAACAGTAAATATGGACAAGGCTTTTTATCATTTAGTACTGCACTTACGCACGCTATTGAGATGGCTAATAGTGCTTACGAAAGAGATGGCCACCTCTCAGGACTTTCGACGGGTTTAACTGATCTTGATTCAAAACTTGGAGGACTTCAATCATCTGATCTCATTATACTAGCAGGACGCCCTTCGATGGGAAAAACCGCATTGGCAACAAATATTGCTTACAATGTTGCAAAAGCTTACCAAGCAGAAAAACAGGCTAATGGGAGTGAAAAGGTCTTAAATGGTGCAATAGTTGGTTTCTTCTCTCTGGAAATGTCGGCTGAACAACTAGCAACACGCATACTTTCTGAACAAACTGAAATTGCTTCGGAAAGAATACGGAGAGGAATGATTAATCAAAATGAATTCTCTAAACTTGTCTTAGTCTCTCAAGAAATGAACCGCATCCCGCTTTATATTGATCAAACCGGAGGTATTACTGTAGCTCAGCTTGCAGCAAGAGCCCGACGACTGAAAAGACAAAGAGGTCTCGGGCTACTAGTCATAGATTACTTGCAGCTAATTGCAGCCTCTTCAAAGATGACTAATGGAGGCAGAGTTCAAGAAATTACCGAAATTACAACAGGTTTAAAAGCTTTGGCAAAAGAACTTCAGGTTCCAATTATTGCACTTTCTCAGCTCTCACGTGCTGTTGAACAAAGAGACGACAAAAGACCTCAACTTTCTGATCTAAGAGAATCAGGTTCTATCGAACAGGACGCAGATGTTGTTATGTTTGTCTTTAGAGAGGAATACTATGTAGAACGACGCAAGCCTTCTGACACTGATGTAGAAGGCACAATAAAGTGGCAACAGGAAATGGCTCAAGTTCACGGAAGAGCTGAAGTGATCATTGGGAAACAGCGTCATGGTCCAACGGGAACTGTAGGCCTTTTGTTTGAGAGTCAATTTACCCGTTTTAGCAATCTCGCAAAAGATCAATATTTACCCGAGCAACATGCTTAGATGTGATCACTGCTAGATAAGATCTAATAAAATATTGCTTCTTTGTTGGGTTGTTATATTTTCATCATGAAAAAAGAATTCCCAATTAGTTTCTCATCGACTTCAAGCGCAGTTCTTTGCGTTAATCTCGATACAATTGGAGAAAATTGGAAATCTTTGTCTCAGTTTGTTCATCCCGCAGAATGTGCAGCTGTAGTTAAGGCTGATGCATATGGTTTAGGGATGCAACAAGTGATACCACGTCTCTATGAAGTCGGATGTAAATCTTTTTTTATCGCCACACCTAATGAAGCTAAAGAAGCAAGGTCTCTTTGTTCAAAGGGTAAAATTTATGTTTTGGATGGATTGTTTTCTAGCGCTGCAGAAACTTTATATCAAATTGATGCAATACCATGCTTATCGAGTTTTGAAGAAGTCAATGAATGGTCTACCTATGCAGCTTGTAAAGAAAAAAAATTAAAATCATGCCTCCATATAGACAGTGGTCTTTCACGATTGGGTTTAAATCCTCAAGAAATGCAAAGATTATTAGAAAACACAACCATACTAAATAATCTTGATATTGAGCTTGTTATGAGCCACTTGGCCAGTGCCGATGATCCTCTTGATCCCACGAATGAGATTCAACTAAAAAATTTTAAGAATTTTCGTAAATTATTTCCAAAAGCGAAAGCTAGTTTGGCTGCATCAGATGGCTTGATGCTTGGAAAGGAATTTCACTACGATCTTGTTCGCCCTGGATACGCCCTTTATGGCGGTCAAGCATCAAAAGAAGGCCAATCCCCCGTTAAGCCCGTAGTTTCTATTTATGCTCGCATCCTTCAGATAAAAGAAATTCCCGAAGGAACTTCTGTTGGATATTCATCCTCTTGGAAAGCCTATCGTAAATCGCGCATAGCTGTGGTTGCTTTAGGATATGCTGATGGCATTCCACGCTCACTAAGCTCTACAAATTCCCTCAAGGGAGGCAGTGTAAAAATTCACGGTAGTATCTGCCCAATCGTAGGAAGGGTTTCCATGGACCTCATAACAGTTGATGTAACGGATTGCACTGACGATATTGAACGTGGAGAATTTGCAGAAATTATTTATTTAAATAAATCTCTGGAAGAATTTGGTTCTGAAGCTGGAACAATTGGGTATGAAATTCTTACACGCTTAGGAAAGCGTTACGACAGGATTTATTATGGAATGATTACACAATGAGAAAAGCTTCTAAGAATATTTTTGTTTGTCAAGCCTGTGGTGCAACTTCGTCCCGATGGAGCGGGAAGTGTGGAACATGTGAGGAATGGAATTCTCTTGTGGAGGATGCAAATCAAAACTTAGAAGTATTTTTACTAAAAAAGAATACTGTCTCTCACACGCCCCTATTAATTGAAAGCGTGAGCGGTCAATTTGAGAAACAAGAGCGGATAGAAACTCATATACAAGAACTCAATAGAGTAACAGGTGGAGGTCTTGTACCCTCCTCAGCTATACTTATAAGCGGAGAGCCTGGGATTGGAAAATCTACACTTCTATTGCAGCTTGCCGCTGACCTCTCACAATCTAAACGTAATGTGCTTTACTTTTCTGGGGAAGAAGCAACATCACAGGTACGTCTTCGAGCAGAACGATTAGGACTTTTGTCTAGCACAATGGGATTAGTTGCAGAAACTCATGTCGGAAAGATCCTATCAACACTCTCCCATATCCAAAAAAACGATGTTGTAATTATCGATTCAATTCAAACATTGTGGTCAGACCAAATTGATGCCGCCCCAGGATCCGTAAGCCAAGTACGTTATTCCACGCAAGCACTGATACGATACGCAAAGAATTGCGGAACTGCCCTTATCCTAGTTGGACATGTAACAAAAGAGGGGCAAATAGCTGGACCTAAGATTGTGGAGCATATGGTAGATACTGTCCTTTATTTTGAAGGTGATACAGGGCACCCATATAGGGTTTTAAGAGCAACAAAAAATAGATTTGGAGCTACAGACGAAATTGCAGTTTTTGAAATGCAACAAGAGGGTCTTAAAGAAATACTGAATCCATCAGAACTATTTTTAGGGGAGCGAGATCAATCTATACCGGGTAATGCAGTTTTTCCTGGAATAGAGGGCACAAGGCCAATTTTAGTTGAGTTTCAGGCATTAGTACTTCCTTCTTCTCTCGCGACACCGCGACGGGCGGTTGTTGGTTGGGACCCTAATAGGTTGTCCATGATACTTGCTGTGCTGCAAGCTCGCTGCGGGCTATCTTTGGCCAATCACGAAATCTTCTTAAATGTTGCAGGTGGTCTAAAAATCTATGAACCAGCAGCTGATCTGGCGGTCGTGGCTGCTTTATTATCCGCTTCGAGCGGCGTTCCTTTTTCACGTGGGAGCGTGTGTTTTGGTGAGGTTTCACTATCAGGGTCAGTTCGTCCTACCGGTCATACGAACCATCGCTTAAAAGAGGCTAATAAACTAGGGTTTCAAGAAGCTATCATCTCAAAGAATGCAGAATTAGGATGTGATAATTATCATATGACAATAAAAAAGATTTCTCACGTGAAAGAAATCGCAGATCAAATATTTGGAAAAAAAACTGCGGTCGTTTAAAAGCTACAACAACGGAGATTGTGATACATGATTGGACCAATAACTTATCTAGATGCAACACTTCTGGTCATAGGACTGATTTCTGGGCTTTTGGCTATGTACAGAGGATTTACACGTGAAATTCTTTCAATTCTTTCATGGCTAATCGCTGCAATTACAGTGGTTTACTTTGTTTTCAAACAAAAAAACTTGGCAGAAGATCTAGCAACCCGATTAGGAACGCAAGTTCCAATAGCTCAAATTGGACTTGGAGCTATTCTCTTTCTTGTTGTTTTAATAGTTGTTCATCTCATAACATCGCGCATCTCAGATTTTATTCTTGATAGTTCGATAGGTATTGTTGACAGAATTTTAGGATTTTTCTTTGGACTTCTCAGAGGATTTATTCTCGTTCTCATACCTTTTATGTTTTATGAAACATTTATTCCTGACCCAACAAAGCAACTCCCATGGATAAGAGATGCTAAATCTCAACCGTATCTCAAAGAACTTGGTACTTATCTGAAAACAACCTTAGAGACTTATGTGCCACATTCTCTCCCAAATCCTACCCCTTCCCAGACCACTCCAACAACCCCTGATCAACAGGGATAGCAATTTTTATAAAGGATTAAAGGATATAAATTTTAGAAATATAAAGCTCAAAAGGTGCGCAATTGAAACGTATGACTTAAGTATAAAAAATTTCATGTGAACAGCGATGTTACGTCAAGAGAAGGAAGCACGATTGGTTCATACTATATTCGATACATTGTCTTTGATAGATGATAGATTGCATGAGGAATGTGGTGTCTTCGGTGTTTATGGACATTCCGACGCTGCTGCTCTGACGGCTCTTGGACTTCATGCCTTGCAGCATAGAGGACAAGAGGCAGCTGGTATTGTTACCTATGATGGGACACATTTTCATTCGGAAAGACGTTTAGGTTTGGTTGGTGATAACTTTAATAATATAAGTGTTATAAATCGCCTGAAAGGACGAATGGCCGTTGGTCACAATCGATATTCAACAACCGGCGAACCAGCAATAAAAAATATCCAACCCTTGTATGCTGATATTGATACAGGGGGCTTTGCAGTAGCACATAATGGAAACCTTACAAATGCTCTTACTTTGCGACGTGAACTAATTTCATCTGGTGCTATATTTCCATCAACATCCGACACTGAAGTCATTCTTCATCTTGTCTCAAGATCAAAAAAAAGAAGAATTGTTGATCGTTTTATAGAAGCAATACGTCAAATAGAAGGTGCTTATTCTTTAGTTTCTCTCACGAACGATATGCTAATTGCAGCCAGAGATCCCATAGGAATTCGCCCGTTGGTCTTGGGCCGTTTAAATCAAGCCTACATATTAGCATCTGAAACATGCGCTCTTGATATTGTTGGCGCTGAATTTTTAAGAGAAATTGAAAACGGCGAGGTCGTAGTTATTACCAATGATGGTATTGAAAG
>JBJTOZ010000041.1:0-16661 GCA_046074825.1 Hyphomicrobium sp. | reverse complement strand
TTATTTCCCGAAGTCTTTCTTCACTTGCTCTGTCCCCACCGTTAGCATCAGGATGGTGGAGTTTAACAAGTTCTTTATAGCGCAATTTAATCTCATCTTCTGTTGCCCCGTGCCTCAGACCAAGGGAAACAAGAGCTTTTTTCTCTAATGGTCTAAGCTGTCTGTGTTTTCCAATAGCACTACTGCGCGACTGATGAACACGCCAGGCAAAAAAGGCAGATGCATCATTTTCAGATGGGGCCTCTTGATTATTAAGACGACTTGTTTTTTTCTCCCTCATTCCAGGGATCCAAGAATTAGCGGCAACCTTCCAAGTTGGACGATGACCAGTCAAAGCATCTTTTTGAAAACTTGCAACTTCATTGTCAGACATTCCGTCAAAATAATTATACGCAGAATTATATTCTTTCACGTGAGCAACACAAAAGTTGAAATATTCACCATCGCGTCCCCGTCCTTTAGGAGCGCGATGAGTTGCAGGCTGTTTGCATCCATTGTATTGGCAAATAGCTCTATTTTTTGAGCCCGTATCCGAGTTCGCCCTTTTAGATGATACGCGAATAGAATCAAAGTATTTGGAATTTAATTTCATTTTTTTAATATGAACTTCTGCCTAAAAGGTGACAAGATCCAATTCATGCTATTTTTCTAAATTTAAATATAAGATACTTTAATCATCATTTGGCAAATAAAATGTCTTTGCAAAAAAGAATTCATGAAAAACTAATCAATAGGTTTCATCCCCTTGAGATGGAGATTATTAACGAAAGTCATAAACATGCAGGTCATCTTTCCTCTCCTGGTTCAGGAGAAAGTCATTTTAGAGTGGTCATAATATCGCAGGTTTTTAGGGGAATTTCGAGGATTGCAAGACACCGAATGGTTTTGGATCTTCTAGCAGATGAATTAAAAGAGGGGGTTCACGCCTTATCTTTAGAAACTTATGCGCCTGACGAGGAAATAAGGTGCGCACATATTAACAATTAGAACTATCTAATGCTTTTTTTATAACTGTATAGGCATTTTAAGAAAAAATAGAGACTACATTATCGTTTTAACACCATTGACGTTTATTAGATCTACTAAGAAAGTTAGGGAATTTTATTTCTTAATATCTCAAACATATTTATCGTCTAAAACGTCCAACCATTCAAGTAGATATGGGATATTTAAAAATTTTAAATGTACACCTTACCTTTTGAATATAGAAACATATTTCATCTGAATGGGATTTCTGTTAAGGGGCGGTTGCTTTTTGGGTGTTTTGAATTTTTAGAATTTCCAGTCTTATCTGTTTGCATCTTTCGGAAAGGTCTGTGTTCCTAGATTTTAGTAAGAAGGCATCAAGGCCTCCCCTATGTTCAACAGAACGGAGACCATGGGTGCTTACACGCAGTTTAAATTTGCGATCAAGAGTTTCGCTAATCAGGGTGACGTTGACCAAATTTGGACGAAAGACCCTCTTAGTTTTATTTTCTGCGTGACTTCTTAGATGGCCACTAAGGGGTTGCTTCCCAGTTAACTCGCATTTTCGTGTCATTAAGACAGCTCCTCATAATGTTTTGTTTCAATATAGAAGGCATTACGTACAGAAGGGAATAGGAAGTATCCGGAAAAAATTATTTAGTAATAATTGAATTTTCCAAGAGAAAATTGTTTCAAGAGAAATAAACAATCAAATATTAGTTGTTCTTACTTCCTATCAAAATCATATAACTTCCTATATTTATACGAATTTTTGTCGTCAAGTCTCGATTTATGAAATTCGGCCTACTTTTTTTAACATACGACATATGGATAAGCATTTGATTTGAGCCAATTAACCGGTACTAGTAATTTAATAAAACTAATTAATACTTTAGGAGAAACTATAAATTGACCATAATTTAAGTAGCTTTGGTCAATTATGATTTTTATATCTGGTTTTCATTTATTTTTTCTTTCTCAAGAAACATTATTATCTTGTTTTAATACTTGTTCTTCAGGTTCTAGCTTTTCAAGTTCTTTTGGAAAGTTGAAAAGAAAGACTTTATTGCCTTGATCTCCTTGCTTTTTTATTCCGGTATACACGCATCTCCGATCTAACTTTTTAAATGATCCCATAATAACATGAGTATTATTTATAAAAGTAATAGTATCAAATGTGATATTCAAAGCGAGAAAGAAGAATGGGCTTTAACCGCATTGAGCCAACATTTAATATCAGCAGCGTAACTGCTATTCTGGGGCCTACTAATACTGGAAAGACGCATCTTGCTATCGAAAGGATGCTTGCCCATAAAAACGGAATTATTGGGCTCCCCCTCCGGCTTCTTGCACGAGAGGTCTATGATAAAATCTGTCAGACTGTTGGAGCACAAAAAGTCGCTCTTATTACTGGCGAAGAGAAAATCAAGCCGGATGAAGCCTGTTATTGGGTGGCAACTGTAGAAGCAATGCCACTTGACATCAGCGTCGATTTTTTAGCTCTCGATGAAGTGCAATTGGCAAATGATCCAGAGAGAGGGCATATTTTCACGGATCGGATCTTGCATGCGCGTGGGAGATATGAAACCCTCTTTCTTGGCTCTCAGACTATGGGAGATCTTCTTGGCGATTTAATATCTAAAGTCAATTTTATTTCTCGACCCAGGCTTTCCCAGCTTAGGTACGCGGGCGAAAAAAAGATTACAAGACTTCCTGGACGAACGGCTATCATTGCTTTTTCAGCTAATGATGTTTATTCAATTGCAGAGTTAGTTCGCCGTCAAAGAGGTGGCGCCGCAGTTGTCCTTGGAGCATTATCTCCAAGGACGCGGAATGCTCAAGTATCACTTTTCCAAAACGGTGATGTTGATTTTTTGGTTGCCACAGATGCCATCGGAATGGGCCTCAATCTCAATCTTAATTACGTCGCGTTCTCCTCAGTACGTAAGTTTGACGGAGAAAATTTTCGAAATTTGACCCCCTCAGAGTTAGGTCAAATTGCAGGTCGAGCAGGGCGTCATATAAATGATGGTCTATTCGGAGTAACTGCCTCTTGCCAGCCTTTTAGTTCAGAATTAGTAGAAGCTATAGAAACACATACATTTGATGCAGTTCGAGTTCTTCAGTGGCGGAATCGTGATCTTGACTTTCGTAGCCTTGTAGGTTTGCGAAATAGTTTGCTTTCTTTGCCAAAGAACCACCGACTTTTTCGTGCTCGAAGCGCTGACGACTTAATAGCACTAGAAAATCTATCAGAAGATACTGAAGTTTTATCATTAGCCTCCACTGAAGGGGCCATTAAGCGTCTCTGGGAGGTTTGCCAACTTCCTGACTATCGCAAGATCTCGATGCAAAATCACGCTGAACTTATTGGTAGACTTTATAAAGACCTTATGAAGCCTGAAGGTACCATTGATGAAGATTGGTTTGCACGCCAAGTAAAAATTTCAAGTCGTACAGATGGAGATATTGATACTCTATCTAATAGATTGGCACATATTAGAACGTGGACTTTTGTCTCTAACCGTAATGACTGGTTGAAGGATCCGAAATACTGGCAGCAAAAAACCCATGAGATAGAAGATATTTTGTCCGATGCGCTTCATAATCAGTTAGCACAACGGTTTGTCGATCGCAGAACAAGCGTATTAATGAAAGGGTTGCGTGATAAACCACAATTGAAAGCCGAGGTAAAAAAAGATGGAAGTGTCTTTATTGAAGACGTGTTTGTAGGACTTTTAAAAGGTTTTCTTTTTACACCTGATAGTAATTCAGATCATCTGACAAGTAAGGCAACAAGAACTGCTATTGCCCAAATTTTGATAAGAGAATTCGCAAACCGGACAGAGGCTCTATTGCAGGAATCTGAAAATGCTTTTCATTTCGACGAGAGAGGCCAAATTCTTTGGCGAGATGAAGTCATAGCTAGCATTGAGGCCTATCATTCTCCACTTAATCCCGGAATTGCACTTTTTGCAGATGAACATCTCTCCGAAATCGACAGGAAAAAAATTATAAGCCGCCTACGAGGTTGGCTTGACGTCTTGATTTCATCAAAGCTTGCTCCTCTTGTCCTGCTTTCTAAAGCGGACGATATAACAGGACTATCAAAAGGAATAGCTTATAGTCTGATTGAAAACTATGGTTCCCTGAAAAGAGAATTTTTCACAAAAGAAATAAAAAGTCTTGATCAAGTCGCCAGATCACAACTTCGAAAGTATGGTGTCCGTTTTGGTGCATATGATATTTTTTTTCCTAATCTTTTAAAGCCAGCAGCAGCCCAGTTACTTTTGTTATTGTGGAGGGTTAACTATTACAAAAAGAATGGCAGTAAGAATGAAATACTACCAACCTCACCTCGAGCAGGATTGACATCGATTCCAATAGATTTGTCTTTGCCTGAGAATTATTACAGAGTTTGTGGGTACCATGTTTGCGGCCTAAGAGCTGTTCGCTTTGACATTTTGGAAAGACTTTCAAATATAATACGCCCACTCCTTCTTTGGAAAAAAAATGATGAAAATTCTTGTAAGTCTCCTTCTGGGGCGACCGGTGACGGGGGATTTTTAATTACTTCCGAGATGATTTCTCTGCTTGGTTGTTCAGCTCATGAAGTTGGAGGTATCTTGCAAAAATTGGGGTTCGAGCTCGAGCCTCAAGATAATAAATTTAAAACTATCAACACTTATGAGAAAAGCTCTCTGAGTAATAAAAATCTAGTATGCCAAAACTCATTTTTAATTAGACCAGACTTTTCAAGCGGCACACCTCAATCAGTAAAAAGTGGTTCTGTGGCTAAGCCTGTTTGCGATGAGAACGAGACAAAGAAGTCAGAAAAAAATGTTGTCTGGCGTCCAAGGCGTCGATTTCAAGTCGAAAGACAAGGAAAGAAAAATTTCAAAATCCAATCTGAAACAAGTGTCATCCGTGGCAAAGCTAATGTTAAAAGAGACAAAAAAAACAGAGT
Organism: Hyphomicrobium sp.; assembly: GCA_046074825.1. Classification (GTDB taxonomy): domain Bacteria; phylum Pseudomonadota; class Alphaproteobacteria; order Rhizobiales; family Hyphomicrobiaceae; genus JAGVSR01. Next base: position 11,728 of record JBJTOZ010000041.1, on the reverse strand, counting down.
TAATGATGCTGAGATAAACAATTCAGAGATTTTAAAACATTTTAGTAAAAAAAATTATTCGTGGGGCTCTGCTATGTCCGAGACTTTCATTCCCGTTGCAAGCAAAAGTGTTGAGAATGATAAAAAAGGAAATAAGAAAAAAAAGCTATTTTCTAAAACCTCTGAAACCAGCCATAATTCATTGAATAAATCTGTGTCGGAGAGTAACTCGCCATTCGCTGCTCTCATGACTATTAGATCTAAATTGGTACGTGCTGATCGTGAAAGAGGGTCTTAATAGACGAAAAACCGCAGTAATGCTCTTATGTCCTATCATTCAAAGAATGCGTCTTGATAAATGGTTGTGGACTTCGCGTATTATAAGTTCTCGCTCCAAAGCAAGCGCTCTTATTTTGCAGGGGAAAATTCGTATTAATAGAATAAAAGTATTGAAGCCAAGTCATGATATCAAAGTTGGTGATGTAATCACAGTCTCACTGGGACAGAGCATTAAGGTACTACAAGTTAAAGGCATGGCGGATAGGCGATTATCAGCAAAGTATGCCCAAAATCTTTTTTGCGATCTGGGAAAACAACAATAAATTAAGAAAAAAATCCTCTTGGAGACTTAATCAAAGTTAGGTCAATTATCAGTAAAATAAGTGCAGCCTTTCAATAAAGGTAGACACTTCTTCTATGCGATTTACTTTTATCACTTCTTGGTATTGTTTTATGAAATATTTTTAAATGTTTTCTTGAAATTTCAAATTGAGGTATCGTAAAGAATTTTTATAATTAACATTTATCTTATGTTATTAGACTGCTTCGCCTAAGATAGTTGACACTAGTGAATTGGAAAACTCAATTAATGTCTAAGAAATAATGATAAATGAACGCATCAGCAGTCTTTAAGAGTGAATGAAATAAATGACATATATTGTGAATGAAAAATGCATTAAATGCAAATATACGGATTGTGTAGAGGTCTGCCCAGTTGATTGTTTCTACGAAGGAGAAAACATGCTCGTTATACATCCTGATGAATGTATTGATTGCGGAGTTTGTGAGCCTGAATGTCCTGTTGATGCGATTAAGCCAGATACAGAACCTGGATCAGAGCGATGGCTTGAACTCAATAGAGAATATTCAGGTAAATGGCCTAATATCACAGCAAAAAAAGGAGCTTTAACTGACGCAGACGTCTTTAAGGATACTCCTAATAAATTTGATCAATTTTTTTCTTTTAAACCTGGGCAAGGAGATTAATAAAATTGCTCCTGCAACCCAAGCTTGGCTAATCTGGAGCCTCCATAAAACTTTTCATAGGTATCCCACTTAGACCTATAAAATGTTTAGAAGGCTAAGATCTCATCAATAAAGATCTCATCTATTAAGACTAATTAAAAAAATTATTTTAGAACAACTCTTTAATTTCACAATAAATTATGTTATTAAACTATTAGATGGTTTATGGATAACAAATTTTAGCTTTTTAATTCTGGGGTTTGAGAAATAAGTGATTTATTAGATTTTTTTCTATGCCACTTGCTGACCTAAAGAATTTAAACGCTTAAACCCTCAACCAAATTGAAATCAACACACGCTCTTAATATCTTAACGAGTTGTGAGAATAGGAAGGTTAGGGGCTGATATAAATACATTGAAAGCAATTCAGTTGTTAATTTCCTGATAGACAGTTTTAAATAAGGATATCTCTCTAAATATTTAGTTTGATATTTTTAGACTCCTGGATAAGACAAGGAAAAATTTTAGTTATATATTTGTAATTTAAGTCATTTAAAGAGTGAGTGAGCTCATGGCTCAGAAGAAAAATATCTTGAATAAAACAACAAAAAATAAATCCGGTATTTCAAAAAAAACATCCAAAACTCCCGTAAGAGCTGTAAAGCTTAAAAGCCAATCTTCACATGATAGTAAAAAACAAAAAAGCCAGTCCGTAAAAGAGAAGGCTGCATCAAAACTTTTAACTAAGATGTCAGTTTCTTTGAAACAAAAAGAGGATCTAAAAACTCCATCTCCAAAAAAGATCTCTTTATCTGACCTTAAGCTAAAAGGGTCTTATCAGAAACCCTCTACTGTTGGAATCGTTGATAAATTAAATAAATCTAAGGTCAAGAAAGTAATCAGTACATCTTCTACTTTCGTCTCTGAACAAATTAGTACTCTCCCACATGTGGAGCCGAACAGCCATTCTTCAAAAGTTTCAGCTGTCGCCGCTGCTTTTGCTGCTCATAGAGCATCGGCTACATCCACCGCTTCTGGCCCCCAGAATCGTCAACAAGTGGGCAAGAATGTTAGCATTAAATTTGCTACTCAAGTTCGTCCATTAGAAAATGTCACTATCTCAACACCTAAAGATATAGCGGAAAAAACAGCTGCAACTCGTTCCGTTATTAATACACCCAAAAAACCAGTTAATCAGCGACATGGTTTTAAAACAAATGAATTTATAGTTTATCCAACCCACGGCGTAGGACGAATTATTGGCATTGAAGAGCAGGAGATCGCGGGTATGTCTCTTGAGCTTTTTGTTATTAATTTTGAAAAAGAAAAACTCACCTTGCGCGTTCCTACTGGAAAGCTGGAAAGTGTTGGTATGCGTAAACTTGCAGATGAAGATATCGTTAAAAAAGCTATGGATATTTTAAAAGGAAGAGCTCGCATAAAACGAACTATGTGGAGCAGAAGAGCGCAGGAGTATGTGGCTAAAATTAACTCCGGCGATCTTGTGTCAATCGCAGAGGTAGTTCGTGATCTTTTTCGTTCTGAAGCTCAGCCTGAACAGTCATATTCTGAGAGACAGCTTTATGAAGATGCTCTTGATAGAATGGCACGAGAAATTGCAGCTGTCGAAAAGCTCGATGATAGGGGTGCTGCTCAAAAAATTACTGAGGTTCTCTCCAAAAGTGCTCGTGGTCGGCGCCTCGCAGAAGAAGGGAATTCTGAGGAAATACAAGCCGCCTGAACAATTTTTTGGAAACAAATTAAATTTGTAAAAAATTACATAAAATAAAGTTATATTCTCTCTACATGTAGATATTTTAATTTAGCATTAATTTATTTTCTGTTGATTTAAAGCTTCATTGAAATTGCTCATAAATAAGCATGTTTTTTATGCAATATTTTTTATTTTATTTATCCTAAATATTTATGCACCCTTCCAAAGAATTAGTTTTCATCCATTTTTAATGCAGCTATGAAAGCCTCTTGGGGAATTTCTACCTTACCGAATTCGCGCATTTTTTTCTTACCAGCCTTTTGTTTTTCAAGAAGTTTTCTTTTTCGGGAAATATCCCCTCCGTAGCATTTGGCTAGAACATCTTTTCGAAGTGCTCGGATTGTTTCTCGGGCAATTACTTTTGAACCTATTGCAGCTTGTAATGGGATCTGAAAAAGATGTGGCCTTATCAAATCCTTTAATTTTTCACACATACTTCGTCCTCTGCTTTCTGCTCGAGAGCGATGTACGATTGTTGAAAGTGCGTCTACAGCCTCGCCATTCACTAGAATGGTTAATTTAACTAAATCACCTTCCTCGTATCCCTTGATATGATAGTCAAAAGACGCGTAGCCCCTCGATACACTTTTTAATCTGTCATAAAAATCAAAAACAACCTCATTAAGAGGGAGTTCATAGATGAGCATGGCTCGCGTACCAACATAAGTTAAAGTTTTTTGTCGACCTCTTCGGTCTTGGCATAGTTTTAGGACGCTACCTAAATGTTCATCTGGGACAAGGATAGTTGCTTCAATCCATGGTTCATCTATACGCTCAATTTTTGCTAAATCAGGCATGTCTGCAGGATTATGCATCTCAATTTTTGAGCCATCCGTCATAAATAAATTATAAATGACGGAGGGTGCAGTTGTTATTAAATTTAGATTGAATTCTCTCTCTAAACGTTCTGTAATTATTTCAAGATGTAAAAGTCCTAAAAATCCGCATCGGAAACCAAATCCTAATGCGGCTGAACTTTCTGTTTCGAATGAAAAACTTGCATCATTAAGTCTGAGCTTTGACATTGCCTCACGCAGATCATCAAAATCTGCTGCATCGACAGGAAAAAGACCGCAGAAAACTACAGGCTGTGCCGGTTTAAATCCTGGAAGAGGTTCCAAAGTTGTATTTTTTTCATCAGTGATTGTGTCCCCTATTCGAGTATCAGCTACTTCTTTGATAGCAGCCGTAAAGAAACCTATTTCTCCAGGCCCTAACTCTGTTAACATTTCCTGCTTAGGTCGAAAAATACCAACGCGTTCTAGTTGGTATGATGCCCCAGTAGACATCATTTTTACGCGTTGTCCTTTTTTTAGAAGGCCATCAACAATGCGCACAAGAACAACAACACCTAAGTAGGCATCATACCAACTATCAATAAGCAAAGCTTTTAAAGGTGCAGATTTTGTCCCTTTAGGAGGCGGGAGAAATTTAACGATAGCTTCTAATACATCTTTTACATTGAGCCCAGTTTTTGCAGAAACACCTATGGCATTGGAAGCATCAATACCTATGACATCCTCGATCTGCTTTTTTACTCTTTCAGGATCTGCAGATGGAAGATCTATTTTATTTAGTACCGGAAGAATCTCAAGATTATTTTCTATGGCCTGATAAACATTAGCTAGAGTTTGTGCCTCTACTCCTTGACTTGAATCGACTACGAGGATTGCTCCCTCACATGCGGCTAACGACCTGGAAACTTCATAAGCAAAGTCAACATGTCCCGGAGTATCCATGAGGTTTAGTTGATATTGCTGGCCGTCTTTAGCCCTATAGTCGAGACGAACAGTTTGAGCTTTAATAGTGATACCTCTTTCTCTCTCAATATCCATACTATCTAGGATCTGCTCCTTCATTTCTCGATCGGTAACATTCCCACACAGCTGGATAAGTCGATCTGAAAGGGTTGATTTCCCGTGGTCAATATGGGCAATAATAGAAAAGTTGCGAATTAATGAAATTTCGGTCATGAGCGGCTGATAGCATTTGCCTGCTATTGACAAAAGAGGGTTTTTTGAGAGTTTCAAAGAAACTTAAATTGTTGCTTAGTTCCCCCTTATAGATATACGATAAGTTTTAGATCCCTTTACAAGTGTAACTCTACTACACATCTCAATTTAAAGTTCTAAGCTTTTAATAGGAGTTATAAAATGGCAGTATCTGGTACAAGTGGGCGTGGAAAGGGTTTTAGCGACGCCATAGGAGCTTCTGGCTTAAATGAGGAAGTAAGATCCGCATTAACGGCTGCATTTGAAGCATTATGTGATTGGAGATCAGATGCTGCAAATATGGCCGATAGACATGGCTCAAAAGTTTTTGACAAAATGAGTATAGCAGCAAAAGCAATAGGATGGCCACCTGAATTAGTCGATATAACCCGCCAGCAAATTCAACAGGCCTCTAAAATGCAACTCCAAATTATTGACCGGATGATGGATCTGTGGGAGCAGCAAGTGAAATCTCCTGGGACCACTTTCCCTTCAGCCTCAGGTTCCTTGGGTCAAGGGTTCTTTCCAGGACTTCCTAACTTTGGTATGGGTGGACTAACTGATATGGCTTCAATGGCAAATATGGATTTCTCTAACATGCAAAATGCTCCTCTTCAGTTCTGGATGCATGCTGCAGACATGTGGCAGAAGAGTTGGCAGCAAGCACTATCATCGTGGATGGAAGCACAATCAGGTATAATGGAAAGTGGAAATAAAAAACCACCAAGTAAATGAGAGCGATGAAATTAAATCATCTCTAATATGTTCTTATTAATATATAAAATAACCTGCATTCTTTTGGTAAATATTAAAAATTCATCTTTGTCTGCAAAAGAACCATCATCAAGCTTTTCAATCTTTAAAAAAGCTTTGCGGTTTTAAGAACCGTTATTGTTATTTATTTAAATTTCATAATTCCGCATTTTAAATAAAAGTATAAACTAGCTTTAAGAAAAAAATAAGATGGAAAGTTTTTTAAATATTATGAATATGCTAAGTGCCAAATTCTAAAACTTTGCAGCCTCGTGTGGTGCCAATTTTTTATACTCTATTGTTGCTTTCTCCATAATCTTTTGGGATCGCAATGATATCAAACATACCACCTTCTTCATGACAGGTTACAGGTTTATAGGAGGTGCTCTCATAGGTATCCAAAGCGGTTCCCCCTTTGTAGGTTAGTGGTCCTGCGGCATGTCTTGCCGTTTTTGTTTGACAATTTGTTGAGTAGCATAGGTTTGAGAAACTTGGATTTATTCTCTTATTTGCAGTTTTATTCAATCTTTGGCTGGAATTTTAAAGATGGGGCAATGGTTTAGAGCAGTTTCACCGCAGTAATTCATGCAATGTTTGCCGGCATTGGAATTCTGATTTTTGGAGCTTAATTTTATATTATGACAGATTTAAATCGATCGGCACTGGTCTTCAAAATCTTATAGGCATTTCATCTGTCCTTCTTTCTGAGATAGATACTGGAGATTTTCATTTATTAGCCGGTAAAACTAGTCTCCTCACAGTCATAATAATTTCAACATGTAGTTTTCTATCACCTAAATCCTTGCGTATTTTTCCTGCATCTCTAGTTGCGTTTGCAAACGCTGTTTTATTTGGACTAAAAAAGATAAAATTTGTTAAGGTTTATAATAATATTATATCGGCACTAAAAATACTTTGTATTCCAAATTTATTTTGGATCTTTGCTCCTGCTATTTTTTTTGGCTGTCTCAGTCTCGTTCATTACAAGTGCTGAGAAACTTTTATGCGCGATAGTAGTTGATCCAATGCAATCAGGAGTTCGAATAGAATATTATATGGATCTCAGGGCACAAGGATTAGGAAATGCACAGTGTGGAGCTCTAGAAGCTCAGCCAATCACGGGTGTCATTGTTCGTTCGGGTGCAAATATTGAGGTAGAAGCCAAAACACGCACTTCTACTATTTTATAAGGTATTTGGCTTCTTTTATTTGCGGTTCTTCTGCCTTGGACACTTTAGTATGTTCCTCTTTCTGCTCTTGCTGCAGTCTTCGTTTTTATAGCCTACAATCTTACGTATCCAAAAATACTTTCAAATTTTCTTAAATTTGGAAAAGGAGAAGCAGTAATTTATACAATTTTAATTATAAAAATTTTATTGCAGATCTTATTACGGGTATCCTTGTGGGGCTCGGGCTCTTTTGAGTTAAACTCCTATATTCTTTTTCCCACCTCGATAACATTAAAGAGGTTCATAAAGATCATAATCATATTGCTATTTATCTTAAAGGCGCAGCAATCTTATTACGACTCTGCCCCAGCTTGCTTCTGAACTTGTATCTCTCCAACCAGTCACAAATGCCCAAGTTCATACTTAGAATATATTAACCACATGTGAATTGACTTGCTTTCCAATTACAATAAACAACAGCGTGCGATTAGTTAAACTTCTTACATTTCTTAGGAGGTGCTCTCTAGCCATTATCAAGCTAGAAGAGGACCTGGGATGAAATCAGCTTGGGAAGCAACAGCTAATATATTATTTTCTTGTTTAAATCAATTTATTAACCCACCAAATTTTCTATCACTCCCAAGAAGCTTTACTTAGTTAAATAATCAAATTACCCTTTTCCCAATGAAAGAGATTGTTCATTGAAGAGTAGGATTTTCCTCATGCGCTATTCGGCTATTTTGTTTTTTATCATTTTTTCTCTTTTTTCTATTTTTCGTAATGCGCAAGCAGAAAGTCAAAACAGGCATCTTGAGAAGGGCGTAAGCGGTTCTGAAGGTTCGAACTTAATATTAGATGTTACAAGTGGGATCCCTCCCCCACCTAAGCCAGCCACATGTAAAAACGAGGAACCTTTTGAAACATGGCTTTCCAATTTCAAAAAAAAAGCAGCGGTTAATGGTATCTCTCAAAGAACTATTGCAATGGCTCTTAATGGACGTGTTCTCGATTCAACGGTAATTTCAAGAGATCGCAAGCAGGGTTTCTTTGCGCAAAGCTTTACTGATTTTTCTGCTAAGCTTGCAACAAATTCTCGTATTCAATCTGGGCGTCAACAAATAAAAAAGAATGCTCTTGCGTTTGATCGTGCACGAAAAGATTTTGGTGTTCCTGCCTCTGTCATTACTGGCTTTTGGGCTCTTGAAAGTGACTTTGGAGCGGGTATGGGAAAATTACCTATTCTAAACTCTCTCGTTACTCTTGCTTATGATTGTAGACGCGGTGAAATGTTTCGTACCGAATTGTATGCTGCACTGAAAATTATTGATAGGGGAGATATGACCCCAGACACAATGATTGGTTCGTGGGCAGGGGAAATAGGACAAACGCAATTTCTCCCAACGCGATACCTTGCTCATGCGATAGACTATGATCAAGATGGTAGTATAGATTTATTTCAAAATGCGACAGATATTATTGGCTCGACAGCAAATTATATGAAACATTTAGGTTGGCGATCTGAAGAACCATGGATTGAAGAAGTCATCTTGACTTCTGATTTGCCATGGGAAGAGGCGGATCTTTCAGTAAAATTACCTCGCTCCCAATGGGCAGCATGGGGTGTGAAAGATTTAAATGGAAGGACTCTTGCCAAAGATAATCTTGAAGCATCTTTATTACTTCCAATGGGGCGTTTAGGCCCAGCATTCTTAGCATATGAGAATTTCAATGTTTACCTTCAATGGAACCAATCATTAAACTATGCAACTACCGCTGCGTGGTTAGCCACACGAATTGATGGTGCACCACTTATGCAAAAACCAAAGGGAGTTATTGAAGTTCTCAGTCCTGAAGAGGCTAAGGAACTCCAAAGGCTCTTGAGCAAGCTTGGTTTTAATGTTGGAGAGATTGATGGAAAAATTGGGTCATCAACACGTCGGGCTGTAAAAGCTATGCAACTGAAATTGGGATATCCTGCTGATAGCTACCCAACTCCAACCTTTCTATCCGACTTACGAAGGCAAAAAACTTCGAATTGATACTTAAAAAAAGACACCCATAGTCACTCGAGAACTATAGGTGTCAAAAAATATTTATATGTATGTATATTCTGCTAAGTTGAAGGAAAACTAAAGTTTGCAAATTGTAGCCTGACCACGGCATGTATATCCCCAAGATCCTCCTTTAGAACAACGATAAGTTCGTGGTCCAAAACTATATCCTGGAGTTGTGCCATTTGCCATCCATGACGCCCAAGCTCCCCAATCTACCGCTTGCAGCAAAGCTTCATCTACTTGAAATTTAGCATCTTTTTCAGAACCTGCCTCACCAATGGCGCCTTTCTTAAAACACTCCTTAGCTTGAACTGTCAAAACACCAATAGAGGTAACAAGTATAAGAGAAAATACTGATACCAAAGGTCTAGCGAATTTAGCCATAATATGTGAGCTCCATGTAGTTTTTACAGGCAATAATGAGTTATTTACAACTCCAAGATTACTTTTTGTCTATGGGGGCTGAGCAGAAAGATGGGGATGTTTTGATTCAGTAATTGTGCTTTTGTAAATTTGTTACTCTTAGCTTACTATTAATTTTCCTTGAAAATTTTTTATTATGGTGTTGTGGCCCTTTACAAAAAATTCCTTTGGATGAGTTAATATTCATTAGAAATAGAAGGTTGCGCTTTCAAATTAATTTAATTTTTTATCTTTAAAAAAAGTTTTTTCTAGGAATTCAAGGGATGAAAAAAAAATGTTTTCTTTTCATTTTATTGTTTTTACCGCTCTCTTTAAAAGTCAGTATTGCGGTTGAAAATTTCAAGCCCGGGATTAATGGTGTAGACGATCGGGTGCTATTCTTGAGAAATGGTCACCCATGGGATGCAATTGGACAGGTTAACATCTCTGGCTATAGAAGGATAACCCGTTGCACGGGGACCCTAATTGCTTCTAATCTTGTGATAACAGCTGCACATTGTCTTATAGATCAAAGTACAAATAAGCATTGGCCCTTAAATACTATTCATTTCGTTGCGGGAGTAAAAGGGGAGCTTTCTAGAGGTCATGCCACGGCAAAGTGTTTAAAGTTTATAAAAGGCTTTAAAATATTATCAGAAAGCATCAAAATGATTTGGTCTTGAAAGATTTTGAAAAAGATGCTGCTGCCATTATCCTCACGGATCCTTTAGAAATCCAACCTGCGTCTTTAGCAGAAAGTATTACGGAAAGAGAAGATTTGAAACTCTATCATGTTGCCTACCCAGCAGAGCGCCGTTTTCTTCCTTCTGCTCATAGATTTTGCCATCTTATTAAAATTGAGCCTAACTCAACGTTATGGTCTACCGACTGCGACACCTCCTCAGGTAGTTCTGGGGGGCCACTTTTCCAAATGACCCAACAGGGACCTTTACTTGTAGCCATCATGATTGCAGTAGGTAAGTATAATTACGCACTTCCTTTTACAGAATGGAAGCATCTTATATTCGAACAATCCTGTTTTTGATTTTTCTTCATCTAACTAATTCTCTAGATAGATTAATTTTTTTGATAATGATAATTAAATCATGCGATATAAGAAAGAGGAAGAAATTTTTCTATTTCCAATAGTTAAAGATCTATAAAAGTTTTAGTGGTCTGATTTTATAAATTTGAATAAATATTATTTTCAATTTGCAACTACAGGTTCTTAATCAAAAGTAATTTGTAAGATGAGATCATATTTACATTCTTGTGGTCCACTAAAAATAAAATTACCCATCATGTCTGCCTCGCAGAATTGCTCAATGAAAATTGGTCTGATGGGGGGATCATTTAACCCCATGCATGAAGGGCATATTAGCGTTGCAAAAGAAGCTATTCGCCGACTGAATTTTGATCAAATCTGGTTGCTCGTTACCCCAGGAAATCCGCTAAAACCTTCATTGGAATTAGCGCCTCTTCAAGAAAGAATAAAAAATGTTCAAGAAAAAATTCGGTATCGACGAATTAAAGCTCTTTCTATTGAAGAGGAATTAGGATCCCATTTCACTGCAAACCTGATTTATTATTTGAAGGGTAGATGTTCCGGGGTTAAATTTGTCTGGATTATGGGAGCAGATAACCTTGCAAGCTTTCATCTTTGGAATCATTGGGCATTAATTGTAAATCAAGTGCCTGTACTTATTATTGATAGACCTGGTTGGCGTTTTAAAGCACTCTCATCCCGTGTTGCTCGAAGGATAGCTAGTTGTCGGCTTAAAGAAGAACGGTGCAAAAATTTATTTCAGCACACAACACCCGTATGGGCATTTTTAACAAATAGGCTTTTGTCGGATTCTTCCACAAAAATCAGGAGGATTGCTCAAAAATAATGGAACAATTGCTCTCTTGAAGTTCTACACTTTTATAGAATGCAAGTTGTCCTCGCTTGTGCTTTTCCTAGATAACTATTATCTTCTCTTTGCGATATAGAGCATAAAATAAATCTTCGACTTCAAACACAAGTTTTTTCCTTATAAAGGGACTATCCAGAAATCCAATGAAATCTGATGTGAAAGATACTAAAGGCAAACCCCAAACCTCATCTGGAAAAATAAATTTTAATTTCTTGGAAACAAAAAAGCTCTTGGAAAACATTTTAGAATGGCTTTCAGAGGCGAAAGCAGAAGACTTAGTTTCACTTTATATAGCTGATAAATCATCAATCGCTGATTATATGATTATAGCAACAGGTAGGTCAGACCGTCATGTAGGAGCGATTGCAGATCAGCTTCAAAAAAAATTGAAAGAAGCTGGATTTCATGGTGTGCGAGTAGAAGGACTTGAAGTTTGTGATTGGGT
>JBJTOZ010000040.1:0-4467 GCA_046074825.1 Hyphomicrobium sp. | reverse complement strand
AAGTTCCCCACTTTTTTCAAGAGCCACAAGTGTGTTTGTAAAGTTGGGAGGAGATGATTTTTTTCCAATGGCAGAGATCTCTTTGCGGTGCTCACCAAACGCCTTCTTGAAGGCAGGCAAATAATGATCTTCTTTTAGTGTTGCAAAGGGAGGCAACCCAAACTGCGCCCGCCAGTCTTGAAGGAAGGGGTTCTTGTTTTGAGGGCGAGCCAAGCTCTTTGTCTTAGAGAGTTTTTTTGGTGTCTTTTTTTTCAGGAGCGATTTTTTGGGAGACTTTGTTTTTTTACGCATCGGTCTTTCTTTTTTTAAAGTTTCTCATAACTCTTCTTAAATGTAGCACGCGGAGACAGAACCTAAAACAGGACACACGACACACAGAGCACGCGTTCTCGTCTTCTCGTTTAGGGAGTTCTCTTTAGTAGCCCCTATGTTTTATCTCTAACCCTATTATTTAACCATTAGGTACCGCCTCTCAAGAATGGCAACAAACCTTTTTCTCAGAGATACCAAAATTTAGGTCGTTTTATGAAGCTTAAGCTCTTGATTTCTTATCGCACCTCATCAATCATAGATCCCAAGCTTTAAGGGAGGCGCGCTATGAGCGATACCGAACCCATACAGTTTCCAATCCAGAGAGTGGGACAAAAAACAAAAGCTCAGTCTCTCTCTCATCTCGCCCTTGAGCCACGCTCAGTTGTGGCCTTTAATCGCCAAGAACTCAATGCCATCATGGATGTCTATGGGAAAAAGGTGGCCGCAGGCGAATGGCGGGACTATGCTCTCGATATGATGAAAGACAAAGCCATCTTTAGTGTGTTTCGTCACGCCTCCGAATGTCCCCTTTACCGCATTGAAAAAAATCCCAAACTATCCCGTAAGCAAGGGGCGTACAGTATCCAGAACGCAGCAGGATTTATTTTAAAACGCGGCAATGAACTCAAACGCGTTCTTGAGATTCTGGATCGCTCCCTTCGTTTGATCAACGCACAATAAAAAAAATAAGCCCCGCAGAGAGCGGGGCTTATCCGAACGTTTCCTCTAAATTTTATTTTATATTTTTACTCGCGGTTTCCGAGAAGAGAAAGCAGCGAGGTAAACATGTTGATGAAATCAAGGTACAGATTGAGAGCTCCCATGATGGCACCTTTTGCAAGAGCCACGGAATCTCCACGCATCATGTAGTAATTATCCTTGATTTGCTGTGTATCATAAGCCGTCAGACCAGCGAAGATCAGAACGCCTACAACATTGACGGCAAACATCAACGCACTCGACTGCAAGAAGATGTTGACGAGAGCGGCAAGGATAATACCGATCAAGCCCATAATCAGGAACGAACCAAACCCCGAAAGATCTTTGGAGGTGGTGTGCCCATAGAGGCTAAGACCAGCGAACGCTGCAGCTGTCACGAAAAAGACCTGCGTTATCGATTGTCCAGTAAAAACCATGAAGATGGAGGACAACGAGAGGCCCATCACGGCAGCAAAGGCCCAGAAAGCCATTTGCGCTGAGGAGACGCTCATTTGATAAACGCGGAAGGAGAGATAAAACACGAAGGCGAGCGGAGCTAGCATGATGACATATTTCAATGCGGAACCGTACAACGCCTGCGCAATGGCAGGATTAGAGACTGCCAATTGATACGTTAAATAGGAAACAAGACCAGTGAGCGCGATGCCCCCTGACATGTAGTTATATACGCCAAGCATATAGGAACGAAGACCTTCATCAACCTCTGCACGAGATCGAACAGTGCTCGAACCAGTAGCCCATCTATCTAATTGTGCCATTTGGCTTCAACCCTTTAATAATTCATACAATCGGACCAAAACTCCGACCCCCATTAAATTGGATGGGAAGTGCGGAAATTCAAGGGCATTTTAGACAAAGCCATCGAATAAACAAGGAGGGCCATATAAGCTATCTCTTTCAAAGCCTTAGTAAAAGCCCTACTCCGCTACTGGGATTGTAAATAGGGCATGGGCCGTGCCCCTAAAACCCGCCACGTTCCAATAAAGCCAAAACTGAGGACGAGAAGAAGGGCAACAAGGAAAGACAAGCTCACGGCTGTCCACGAAAACGCAAACACAAATTCCATAAAATAGGTAACAATGATGTAAGCCACAACCGAGCCAATCCCAATTGCAACAACAGAGGTTGTCAGAGCCAAGAGAAGATACTCCAGCGCATGCGCCGTTAGAATGCGCCAACGCGTGGCTCCTAGAGATTTTAAAATCACCGCCTCAAGAATTCTCCGACGATGAGCCGTCGAAATCGCTCCTGCTAAAACCAAAGCGCCTGCCACAATGGTCACACTTCCTGCAACCCGCACAGCCATCATGATTTTAAGAAAGACTTTGTTAAAAGCTTCAATCGCTTCCTTCACTCTGATTGTGGTGATTGAAGAAAAGGTCTGCGCAAGCACACGTTGAAGACGCACCTCCTCTTCGAGAGTTGTGTCCTTTGGCAAAGTTACTGTCGCCAGCAAATTGTGAGGAGCCCCTTGAAGAGTATTTGGCGAAAAGACCATCACAAAATTGAGCGCGAGACTTTCCCATTTGACATCTCGCAAACTCGCAATCCGAGCAACCACATTGCGTCCCTGAATGTTGACCGTAATGGTGTCACCAATTTTTAAATCAAAACTTCGGGCAAGATTAGCTTCGAAAGAAACTAAAGGTTCACCTGAATAGTCTGGTTTCCACCATGAGCCCATCACAACTGTAGAGCCTGCAGGCACCTCCTCGGAGTAGGTCAATCCCCTATCCCCCGTCAGCACCCACTCTGCATCAGGTGGTGCCTTGAGCTCTTCCACAGGCGTGTTTTTGAATGCAACGATTCTGCCCCTGAGCATGGGTGCAAGTTCCATCTTTGCCTCTGGAAATATCTCTCTGACTTTGCGTTCAAATGCATTTTGGTCTCGTCGAGTAATATCAATTACAAAGTAATTCGGCGATGTTTCGGGCAAACGACTTTTTAATTCTTCCTCAAAAGAAGAATCAACAAGACCCACAGCAACAAGCACCGTTAATCCTAAACCTAAAGAAAGCACAACAGATCGAATAAGACCACTTGGGGCTGCAAGATTTGCAAGAGCCAAAGCAAACTCTGGAACAGAAGGCCTACTGAAGCGTTGCGCAATCCGACGTATTGCTTCTGCTATAAACCAGAATAAAAAGAGGGATAGCGTGAGAGCCAAGACAAAATTCAAAACCATCTTGGGTGAGTCAGATGTCAGGAGCATAAAAGAGAGTAACGATACAATTGCCCCACCCATCAGTACCAATATTCCCCTATTTGGTCGAACAGGGTGCGATTCAACATCCTCTCGAAACAAAACGCGCGGGGACACTTGCGCTGCGCGGCCCAAAGGCCATAAGGCAAAAAGGAGGGCTACCAAAACACCAAAAAGAAGAGGTCGAAAAATAGTCTCAAACGAAAAATAAAATTCTGGAACTAAAGGCAAAAACCCCGCGCCCAACAGGCCCACAACAGGGGGCACAAAAAAACCAAAAAACAAACCTATCACAATGCCTATGAGAGCCAGCGCAAGCACAAAGCTCAAGAAGAGAGAGAAAATTAATCCCTGACGGGCTCCAAGACTTTTATAGGTCGCGATTATTTTGCGTTGCCGTTCTATGTACGCCGAGACCGCGTTCGCAACACCAACCCCACCGGTGATCAGCGCTGTCAAACCCAAGAGTGTTAGAAACTGTCTCAAACGCTCCAGGGTGCGCGTGACTTGGGGAGAAGGATCTCTGCGATCTGTCACAACAAATCCTGATTCAGGGAGCTTGTTTCTGATATCTTCCCGAATGCTCTTCAGAGCATCATAGGGAGTGGTGCTGCTCTCTGGCAAAAGAAGTGCATACCTCCATCTAATAAGGGCACCAGGCTCCACAAGACCTGTTTCCCCCAACTGCTTCAAGGACAGAAAAACACGCGGTCCATACGCAACACGATCGGCAAGGCCATCGGGTTCTGATTGTAATTCCGCAGCAACAAGAAAGTCCCCTCTTCCAATCTGCAAGCGATCACCCACTTTCAAAGAGAGCCTTTGCAAAAGCATCGGATCAACAATCAGTCCTTTGCCTAAAATCGCTTGGGGCTTGTCAGGTGCTTTAATCTTGAGCTCTCCGACAAGAGGATAAAGATCATCAACAGCTTTAAGTTCAACGAGGGTCTGATCCCTCCCATCAAGGCGACGACCAATTGTGCGCAGAGTTGCTGTTTGGCTCACACGTCCAATAGTGTCTATAAGTTCTCTTTCTGTCTGAGAGGCCTGAGTATGATAGCGTGTGAGTGTAACGTCCCCTCCAAGGATGAGTTTTCCTTGACGTTCAAATCCCTCTTTTAAAGAGCCAGACAAGGAGCCTACACCGCTGATGACAAAAACTCCCAAAGCCAAGCAGGCAATAAAAATATAAAAACCAGAAATCCCCATACGAAGTTCTCGCAAGGTCATAC
>JBJTOZ010000039.1:0-2606 GCA_046074825.1 Hyphomicrobium sp. | reverse complement strand
CATAAGAAACATCGTGGCATGGTTGTGAAAATCAGCCGAGAAATATCCAATCTTTATAGAAGGGGGTTTAGATAGCGGACGCGCTAGGGGAGCGAGTTCAGTATGCGTATGTTTCTTATGGCAAAACTTTTTGAGACGCATAATAAGTCTCAAATTATAATCTATTGCTATTCATTTGGTCCAATTACAAATGACGAGATGCAAAATCGTGTTAGAGACGCCGTCCATGTTTTTAGAAATGTTTCTGATCTTAGCGACAAACAAGTAGCAGAAATCGCCCGTAAGGATGGTATCGATATCGCTGTGGATCTAAAAGGGTATACGCAGGACGCAAGACCATCAATTTTTTCGTATCGTGCAGCTCCTATTCAGATCAATTATTTGGGATATCCTGGAACAATGGGATCATCCTTTATGGATTACATCATTGGCGACAAGACTGTCATACCAGAAGGATCACAAAAGTATTATTCTGAGAAGGTCATTTATTTACCGGACAGTTATCAAGTAAACGATAATACACGTAAAATATCTAATCTCAAACTAACCCGCACTGATGTCGGCCTTCCGAGCAAGGGATTTGTATTCTGCTGTTTCAATAATACTTACAAAATTACTCGGATAGAATTCGACATCTGGATGCGTCTCCTGGCGAGAATTGAAAAAAGCGTTCTTTGGCTTTTTCAAACCAATTCATGGGCTGTGCAGAACCTAAGAAAGGAAGCAGAGAAAAGAGGGATTGATCCACATCGTCTTATTTTTGCAGAAAGACAACCTCTTGCTGAACACCTCGCACGTCACAGATTGGCTGATTTGTTTCTCGATACATTCAATTATAACGCCCACACGACAGCAAGCGATGCCCTATGGGCAGGTCTCCCCGTCTTGACAAAAACAGGTGAAGGTTTTGCGGCTCGTGTAGGGGCAAGCCTTCTAGGAGCACTCGAACTCACAGAACTTATCACAACTACGAAGGAAGAGTACGAGGCGAAAGCCATAGAGTTAGCTGAGAACCCAGAAAAACTCTCAGCTCTTAAAGACAAACTATCAAAAAATAGATCAGCTGCACCACTCTTTGACACTGAATTGTTTACGAGACATTTAGAGCATGCCTACGAGAAAGCCTATAATCAATGGTTTGAGGGCAAAAAACCAGATGTGATTAACATCCAAAGTCTCGCAATGAAGGACAAATAAAGGATGTAACTTTTACTACCTATCACTAAATACAAACCACAAGTAGCTTTTATCCTTTGCTCTGTTCTTTAAAATTAATTTAGAATATCAATTCAAATAATTTTCTCTTTTAATCTCTTACCCGCTTAGTATATTATTTCCTTATCAAACAGCATTAGGGATCCAAAGTGGAGGGAGATAAAAAATTAAGCGTGTTCTTTTCCTGAAAGTTAAATCCGTTCAAGCCTGGACTTCTCAGATTAATGGCACATTTCAAACAGCAAACATGATAAGAAACAAGCTTTTAAAGATCTCCAAATATTTATTCTTAAAAAACAAGTTTATTATATTTTTCAGTCTGGCTAATCAGAGGATTTGGGGAGAGCTGCAAGTTATCATGATTGGGGTTCTATATAGCCTCATCCTTCCTATCACACTTGCAGAAGCTCAAATCTTTGAGGGGCGCGTTGTAAGAATATCAGATGGTGACACTCTCATCTTACTCGATGGCTCTAATCGTCAGCAAAAAATCCGTCTTAGTGGCATTGATGCTCCTGAAAAAGGACAACCTTATGGAACAGCTTCAAAGAGAGTACTTGCAGATTTGGTGTATGGCAGAACAGTGATTTCACAATGCATCAAGCGAGACAAATACGAAAGACATGTCTGCAGGATTTTGCTATATGGTCTAGACGTTAATTTAGAGCAAGTTCGCAAAGGATATGCTTGGCATTATAGGAAATACCAAGATGAGCAACCCCTCTCAGACAGATTAGTTTATTCGGAAGCAGAAAAAAAGGCTAGGTCTGCAAGGATTGGGCTTTGGTCAGATAAAAATCCGCTGGCTCCGTGGGATTTTCGGAAAGAAAAGAAATTTTCTCAAAAGATACTATCAGCCGAAAAACCATAAATAGTGAATACTTACTTTAAAATTTTATGATCTTCAGCGGGATTGCTTCAGAGCTCTTTAATAATTCCTCTGAAAAGGTAGCAGATAATATTAAAAAAAAGAAGAGCTCAACAAGCAGCAGGTTAAATTAATTAGAGATTACGCTCATTATCTTATTAGAATGAATAATTGCTAATCAAATTCAATTCCGAGCATCGCTCTTAAATAGGGATCACGACTTACTTCTGTTAAACCGAAAGCACCACCTACCATAAACATTGCTCCATTTGAAAATTCAGTTTTCAAATTTAAACCAGCGTATTGCTCTGTAATACTTCCATCAAAAGTAAGTCCTTTAGAGCTATCACCAAGTCCCCCATAAAATTCGAGACCAAGAAGCATTTCTTTAATATCAAAAGACTGATTTTTTTTCTCTTTTTCGAAAAGAGTATAAGTCAATCCTGCTGCATAGCCGAATTCCCACTTCCCTGACTTTAAATTAACTTCATTTATCCAATTAAAGCCCAGTCGAAGTTTATCT
>JBJTOZ010000038.1:0-16518 GCA_046074825.1 Hyphomicrobium sp. | reverse complement strand
ATTGTGTTTGGAAAAACGGTTCCTGATATCTCGCTGAATGCCATTGCGAACTTGGGATATGCCAGTGGACGGTTTCTTAAACCTGCATACCCAGGCGATACACTCTCAACAGTCTCTGAGGTGATAGGATTAAAAGAAAACTCCAATCGTGAAACAGGAACTGTTTATGTGCGTTCTACGGGTCGCAATCAGCACAACGAAATTGTCTTAGAATACATTCGCTGGGTCATGGTGCGCAAACGCGATAAGAATGCTGCTGTAGGCGAGGCTGTTGTTCCAAAACTTCCTGATCGTATTGATCCCTCTGAGCTTGGTTCTGCTGTTCCACGTATTTCTAAAAAAGGCTATGATCTCAATCTAGCAGGTAGTCGGTATCTTTGGGATGAATATGCGGTTGGGGAAAAAATTGATCATGTCGATGGCATGACTATCGAAGAGGCGGAACACCAAATTGCAACCCGCCTTTATCAAAATACGGCCAAGGTTCATTTTAATCAGCATACAGAAGCCAAGGGTCGATTTGGTAAGCGTATTATTTACGGTGGCGTTGTGATCTCCTTGGCAAGAGCCCTCTCTTTTAATGGACTGAACAATGCCTTTCATATCGCGGCTATCAATGGCGGACGCCACACGGCGCCGCTCTTTGCTGGTGATACAGTCTATGCATGGTCAGAGATCCTTGAAAAAGCAGTAATACCCC
Source organism: Hyphomicrobium sp. (assembly GCA_046074825.1). GTDB lineage: Bacteria > Pseudomonadota > Alphaproteobacteria > Rhizobiales > Hyphomicrobiaceae > JAGVSR01. The sequence goes on along the minus strand of JBJTOZ010000038.1, from coordinate 15,818 downwards.
AAAGGGAGGATGTGGGTGCCTTGCGCGTCCGCCTTGTGGCTGTAAAAAACCAGGAGTGCTCAGCTTTTCCTCTCAAAAAACCCTCAGGTGAGTATATGGACGGAGTAATTTTAGATTTTGATGCATGGGTCATCTTGCCTCGATGATAGGCCATTGCATTCAGACTTTAGGCGTATTTCCATGAGACAGTGAGGAGAGATATCTATTCAATGGAAGAGAACAGCCACAAACTAAAGGTTCTTTCCATGCGTACTCTTGATAAATTACCTTCTCTTGCCCCGTCCTCTAAAGTTCTATCAGTCTCTTTTAAAAAATCTTTTTTCCCTAACAGAGGGCGTCATGTCTAATTCAAGAATTAATCACGACAGCAGCAACAAACGACCACTCTCTCCTCATTTGCAGATCTATAAACCTTTGATCAATATGGTGATGTCGATCTTACATCGCATGACAGGAGCTGCTCTTTATTTTGGATCTCTTTTTCTTGGCGTCTGGTTGTGTGCCGTTGCCTCAGGACCTGAAGCCTATGGCATGGTTGAGGGTGTTCTCAAAAGCTGGCCAGGTCTCCTTGTTCTCTTCGGTTATACATGGGCTCTCATGCACCATGCCCTTGGAGGTCTTCGACATTTTATTTGGGATTTTGGCTTTGGCTACACACTCAAAGTCGTCGATCAACTCTCTTGGGGGACGCTTTTGGGGTCGAGTGCTTTGACAGCACTCATTTGGATTATGGTTTTGTGAGCAACAGAGAGTGCAGATGTCCTTACGTACACCCTTAAAAAATGCCCGACAGTTAGGGTCAGCAAAAGAAGGTGCAGATCACTTTTGGAAACAAAGAGTGACGGGAGTTGCCAATTTTATTCTCGTCTTTTTTTTGATTTGGGTTTTGGGCTCCTTGGCAGGAGCTCCCTATGCTACAGTTGTGAAGACACTGGCCCGTCCTGAAATTTCTCTGCCTCTCTTGTTCCTTATTTTTTCTGGTACCTTTCATATGCGTCTTGGGATGCAAACAATTATTGAAGATTACGTCCATCAAGATGGAATGAAAATTCTTCTTCTTATCCTCAATACGTTTTTTTCTCTTCTTATTTGTGGTGCAAGCGCCTTGGCAATCCTAAAACTTTTTCTCGGAGCGTGAGTAAAGTATGGCTGAAAAGTTGAATGCGTCTCAGGGCACACCAGCCGTCAATGGACGCGCGTATCCAATTGTGGATCACACCTATGACGTTGTTGTTGTGGGGGCAGGAGGGGCTGGCCTTCGCGCAACTTTAGGATGTGCCGAGGCAGGATTAAAGACTGCCTGCATCACCAAAGTCTTCCCTACCCGATCCCACACCGTTGCAGCGCAAGGGGGTATTGCTGCTTCGCTTGCCAACATGGGGCCAGATGATTGGCGATGGCATATGTACGACACTGTAAAGGGGGCTGATTGGCTCGGCGATCAGGATGCTATTGAGTATCTCTGTCGGAATGCGCCCAAAGCAGTCTATGAGCTTGATCATTATGGCGTGCCCTTCAGCCGAACAGAAGACGGTCGTATTTATCAGCGTCCTTTTGGTGGACACTATACCGAATATGGCGAAGGGCCCCCCGTGCAGCGAACCTGTGCCGCTGCGGATCGTACAGGGCATGCAATGCTGCATACACTCTACGGACAGTCGTTGCGTCATTCAGCAGAGTTTTATGTTGAGTTCTTTGCTCTTGATCTTCTCATGAACGACGAAGGGGCCTGTCGCGGAGTACTTGCGATGAGCTTGGAAGATGGGTCCATCCACAGGTTCCGAGCCCAACGGACAATTCTCGCAACAGGGGGATATGGGAGAGCCTATTTTTCAGCAACATCAGCCCATACCTGTACTGGAGATGGCAATGCCATGGTGCTGCGCGCAGGCTTAGCTCTTCAGGATATGGAGTTTGTCCAGTTTCATCCTACTGGTATCTATGGAGCAGGTGTCCTCATTACAGAGGGTGCTCGTGGCGAAGGAGGATATCTCACAAATTCTCAAGGGGAGCGTTTTATGGAACGCTATGCCCCGCATGCGAAAGATCTTGCATCAAGAGACGTTGTATCAAGGTCAATGACCATTGAAATCAAAGAAGGTCGAGGAGTGGGACCAGAGAAAGATCATATTTATCTCCATCTTGATCACCTTGATCCAAAAATTCTCGCTGAGCGTCTGCCTGGCATTACTGAAAGTGCTAAAATTTTTGCTGGTGTTGATTTAAGGCGCGACCCCATCCCTGTCATTCCCACAGTTCACTACAACATGGGAGGAATTCCGACGAATTATCATGGGGAAGTCCTGACCTTAAAAAATGGAAACTCTGATTATGTTGTCCCAGGTCTGATGGCTATTGGCGAAGCTGGATGCGTTTCTGTGCACGGTGCTAATCGCCTTGGATCCAATTCCCTGATTGACCTTGTGGTCTTTGGCAGAGCTGCAGCTTTGCGGTGCGCGGAAACTGTTGAAAAAGGCGCGGCCCAACCTGAACTTCAACAGCATGCAACGGACAAAGCCTTAATGCGGCTTGATCGTTTCCGTTTTGCTGAAGGGGCAGTTCCCACAGCGGCTTTGCGTTTGAGAATGCAAAAAACGATGCAATCTAATTGTGCCGTTTTCCGTGATGGCCCTGTTCTCGAAGAAGGGGTTCTGAAGATTGGCGAGGTTTGGAAAGACATGGAGAATATCAATGTTTCTGATCGTTCTCTTGTGTGGAATTCCGATCTCATTGAAACATTAGAATTCGATAATCTGATAGCTCAAGCAGCTGTCACCGTTGCAAGCGCTGCAAATCGAAAAGAAAGCAGAGGAGCGCACGCACGTGAAGATTATCCAAAGCGAGATGATGCCAATTGGATGAAGCATACATTGGCTTTTGCCGATTATTCCTCACGGAAAGTCACAATAAACTATCGACCTGTGTATACGCGTACGCTTACAAATGAAATCAAATATATCGAGCCAAAGGCTCGGGTTTATTAATCCGATGTTTCCTGAGGATCGTAATTTCTAGATGATGATGAGAAAGCATTAAGCCATGGTGCAACTGACACTTCCTAAAAATTCCAAAGTGCAAAAGGGCAAAGTTTGGAATAGCCCAAATGGCGAGGGATCATGGAAAGAGTTCCATATCTATCGTTGGTCCCCCGATGATGGTGAAAATCCCCGTCTGGATACCTATTGGGTCAATCAACGCCAGTGTGGTCCAATGGTATTGGATGCCCTTTTAAAAATAAAAAATGAAGTCGATTCCACGCTGACCTTTCGACGGTCCTGCCGCGAAGGCATCTGTGGGTCCTGTTCCATGAACATCGATGGCACAAATTATTTAGCCTGCTTAAAAGGAATTGATGAAGTCAAAGGGCCAGTTGCCATTTACCCACTTCCTCATATGAAAGTAGTCAAAGATCTCGTTCCTGATATGACAAACTTTTATGCTCAACATCGTTCGATTGAGCCTTGGTTAAAGACCGATAGCGCCACTCCTCCCAAAGAATGGCGTCAATCCAAAGAAGACCGCGATAAACTCGATGGTCTTTACGAATGCATTCTTTGCGCCTGCTGCTCCGCGTCTTGTCCAAGTTATTGGTGGAACTCGGATCGCTACCTTGGGCCTGCAATTCTACTGCAGGCCTACCGATGGGTGACTGATAGTCGTGATGAGGCTACAGGGGAGAGACTTGACAATTTGGAGGATCCGTTCCGTCTTTATCGCTGCCATACCATTATGAATTGTGCCAAAGCGTGTCCAAAAGGGCTCTCCCCTGCAAAGGCCATCGCGGAACTGAAAAAATTAATGATCAAACGGCGCGTTTGATCCCCCCCTCTGGGATCCCATCAAGGGGCTTATAACCCAAAGAGGGGCTGTCTCCTCTATCTCCCAAAAAGATAAGGCCGATGGTGCGATTGCAGCCATCGGCCTTATGAAATTCTAGAAGTATTCCCCTTAAGTCCTAGGTACGGACCTTAGGTCGTAAGAAGAAACTTCAAAGTTATTTCTTCTTTGCAGCCTTCTTCGCTGGCTTTTTCTTCTTAGCCGGTGGGCGCTTTGCAGCTGCTTTCTTCTTTGCCTTAGCCATAATTCGTTCTCCTTTAAAGATCGAATCAGTTCGATCTGAAAAAAATATGCGCAAATTCGAAGAATTTGTTGACAGTGAAAATCTCTTTTGCGTCGTAATTTTTTCTCAATAGCGATAAGTGTTGCGCAAAGTCCTCAATTTTTAGATGTTTTATCCTTGTTGTCCTCCATTCTTATCCTCAAACGGTGTCTAATGACTTTTCTTCAGCGACGAACTTCGAAGAAATTTTTTAAAAATCTTCCCTTCAAAATCGTTTTGAGAACCTTTGAAGGGTGCTGTCTACCTCTCCATCGTGCGTCAAAGTTGATTGGTGATGACCTAATAAGATCCTCTTTAGGGGATCATTTTCTTTTTAGTGGTGTCTTTAAGACTTGCAGTCCTAGGTCCTCGTACGATCTTCTCTTTTTAGAATTACAACGGTCCTAAGAAGTCCCTGATGAGCACCCCCGTCCTAAAACTCTATCATGAAAGACTGTCCTCCAAAGAGATTGTGAGTGATCAAGCCCAGAAGATCATCATCGAACGGCTCGACCAACTGGCAGAGGACCTTTTGAAGTATCGCGCACAGACCCAAGCCTCATTTCAACTTTTTCGATTGCGCCGTGGTCCGCCTTCTCTTCCCAAAGGGCTTTATCTTTATGGATCTGTGGGGGCGGGCAAGACCATGTTGATGGATCTATTTTTTCAAGGGGTACATGTAACCCCCAAAAGGAGGGTGCATTTTCATGCCTTTATGCAAGAGGTCCATGAACGTATCGCGCGTGGGCGGTCCACAACCGAGGGGGATCCCATTCCTTATGTAGCAGCAGAAATTTCAGGGGAGGCGGTACTTCTCTGTTTTGATGAATTTCACGTGACGGATATCGCAGACGCCATGATCTTGGGACGGCTTTTTAAGGCTCTTTTTGAAAAGAATGTTGTGATTGTTGCAACGTCCAATGTTCCGCCCGACAAACTGTATTGGAATGGTTTGAATCGTCAGCTGTTCGTCCCCTTTATTGAATTGATGAAAGACAAACTCAACGTTGTCCCTCTCACTACTGAGAAGGATTATCGTCTTCAAAAACTGGCAGGCCAGGAACTTTATTTTAGTCCCGCAAATGAAAAAGCGCGTGCTGAACTCGATCGTCTCTGGGATAAATTAACGGACAACCATCCTCCAACCTCCGCTGAAGTTGAGCATAAGGGACGAGCCATTCACATTCCTCAGTCCGCCAGAGGTGTCGCCCGTTTTACCTTTAAGGATCTCTGCGCAACGACTTTGGGTAGTGGGGATTACCTTGAACTAGTGCGCCATTATCATACCATTCTGATTGAGGACATCCCAATCCTCACTGCCGAGCAACGCAACGAGGCGCGAAGATTTATCAATTTAATAGACACTCTTTACGACCATGGAGTGTCCCTCATCGTTTCTGCAAACGCCGAACCCCATGATCTTTACAGGGAGGGGGACGGTGTGGATTTGTTTCAAAGAACGGCCTCTCGTCTCATGGAAATGCGCAGTCAAGCCTATCTCAAATCTCGCTTTTCTCAAAAGATCAGATCATAATATTATATCTGGTATAATTTTTTATGTTGACTTGAAGAGAGCCTCGTTCCGTTCTAGGACCTGAGGCCTACCCTTTTGATGGCAGGGGCTTTGCCCACTTTCTGTCTAGGGTGTTGAAATTGTTTTAAAGCCAATGAGGGTAGTTGAGGAGAAATATATCTAATGGCGCGGACAAAAATTGCTCTGATCGGCAGCGGTATGATTGGTGGAACGCTTGCTCATTTAATCGGTCTTAAAGAGCTTGGAGATGTCATTCTCTTTGACATTGCCGAAGGTCTTCCCCAAGGCAAATCTCTTGATATCGGACAATCAGGTGCTGTTGATGGATTTGATTGTGCTCTCAAAGGGACGAACGACTATTCTGGCATTGAAGGTGCCGACGTCTGCATCGTAACGGCTGGCGTTCCCCGCAAGCCTGGAATGAGCAGAGACGATTTGATAGGCATCAATCTGAAAGTGATAGAGCAGGTTGCGGTGGGTATAAAAAAATATGCCCCAAAGGCTTTTGTGATCGTCATCACAAATCCCCTTGATGCGATGGTCTGGGCCTTCCAAAAATTCAGTGGCTTACCCCACCACATGGTGTGTGGCATGGCGGGGGTTCTTGATACAGCTCGATTCCGCCATTTTCTTGCGACAGAGTTCAATGTTTCGGTCGAAGATGTTTCAGCCTTTGTTCTTGGAGGGCATGGTGATGATATGGTGCCCCTCGTGCGCTATTCGACTGTCGGCGGAATTCCACTTCCTGACATTGTCAAATTAGGTTGGGTCACTGAAGAGCGTTTGAACCAGATTGTAGACCGCACCCGCAAAGGCGGAGGAGAAATTGTAGCGCTCCTTAAAACAGGATCTGCGTACTATGCTCCTGCAGCTTCAGCCATCGCAATGGCTGAGAGTTTTCTGAAAGATAAAAAACGTGTGTTGCCCTGTGCGGCTCATCTCAAAGGGGAATATGGGGTCAAAGGGCTCTATGTGGGCGTTCCGACCATTATTGGTTCAGGGGGCGTAGAACGTGTGATTGAGATTGATTTGAATGCTTCTGAAAAGGACATGATGACCCGCTCTATTGAGTCTGTAAAAACTCTCATTGAAGCCTGCGGTAAAATTAATCCTCAGCTCAAATCCTGATTGAATTAAAGTCCATCTCTTTTTTATTTTTACAGGATACTAATGAATATTCACGAGCATCAAGCAAAAGAACTCTATCGCGAATATGGAATACCAACAGCTCAAGGAACTGTTGCGTTCACTGTCGAAGAAAGTCTCCGCGCCGCAGAGAAACTTCAAGGCCCTGTTTGGGTCGTTAAAGCTCAAATCCACGCAGGAGGACGCGGCAAAGGAAGATTTAAAGAAAAAGAAGCAGGTGAAAAAGGTGGGGTTCGTCTTGCCAAATCTCCCTCTGAAGTACGCTCATTTGCTGAGCAAATGTTGGGCAAGACACTTGTCACTGTCCAGACGGGGCCTATGGGTCGAACCGTGCGTCGTCTCTATATTGAAGATGGAACTAATATTGCCAAAGAACTCTATCTGTCCATGCTTGTGGATCGAGCGACTTCTCGCATCGCCTTCATTGTTTCAACAGAAGGGGGCATGGATATTGAAAAGGTTGCCCACGAGACACCTCACAAAATATTCACGATGTCGATAGATCCAGCTTCAGGGTTTCAACCCTTTCATGGTCGCAAGATTTCCTTTGCCTTGGGCCTTAAAGGAGAAGCTGCCAAACAGATGCAAATTATGGCTCCAAAGCTCTGCCGCATGTTTATGGAGAAGGACATGAGCCTCTTGGAGATCAATCCCCTTGTGGTCACCAAGGAAGGAAATCTCATCGCTCTTGATGGCAAGATGAATTTTGATACGAATGCACTTTTTCGACATCCCGAAATTGTTGCTATGCGCGATCTCGAAGAAGAAGAGCCTTCCGAGATTGAAGCCTCAAAACACGATCTTGCTTTTATTAAGCTGGATGGAAACATTGGATGTCTTGTGAATGGCGCGGGCCTTGCCATGGCAACCATGGATATCATCAAGCTTTACGGGGCTGAGCCAGCAAACTTTCTAGATGTGGGTGGTGGAGCTTCAAAAGAAAAAGTGCGTGAAGCTTTCAAGCTCATTCTCGCTGATCCCTCTGTCAAAGGGATTCTGGTCAATATTTTCGGTGGGATTATGCGTTGTGATATTATTGCAGAGGGCGTCATTGCTGCAGCACGCGAGATGGCGATTACAGTTCCCCTTGTCGTACGACTTGAGGGGACCAATGTTGAACTCGGAAAAAAAATGCTCTCTCAATCTGGTCTTAAAATTATTCCTGCTGATGATCTTGAAGATGCCGCAAAAAAAATCACAGCTGAAGTAAAGAAAGCCCGCTAATCATGTCTATTCTAGTTGATAAAAACACACGCACTATTTGTCAGGGAATCACAGGAAGCCAAGGGACCTTTCATACCAAACAGGCCAAGAGTTATGGAACACATGTTGTTGGAGGAGTGACACCCGGCAAGGGAGGAATGAAACACCCTGATCCTGAACTTGGCGATGTTCCTATGTTTGACACAGTTTTAGATGCTAAAGCCGCAACAGGAGCAACAGCGAGCGCAATTTATGTGCCTCCTCCTTTTGCTGCCGATGCTATTCTCGAGGCGATCGATGCGGAAATAGCGCTGATTATTTGCATCACAGAAGGGATCCCTGTTATGGACATGATCCGCGTCAAGCGCGCGTTGTCAGGTTCAAAGTCGCGTCTTATCGGCCCGAACTGTCCAGGTGTTCTCACCCCAGATGAATGCAAAATCGGAATTATGCCTGGCAATATTTTTAAAAAAGGGTCCGTGGGTGTCGTCTCTCGTTCTGGAACGCTGACCTATGAAGCTGTAAAGCAAACGACAGATGCAGGCCTTGGGCAGTCAACAGCGGTCGGTATTGGGGGCGATCCTGTTAAAGGAACTGAATTTATTGATGTTCTTGATCTCTTTCTTTCTGATTCCGAAACCACATCTATCATCATGATTGGGGAAATAGGAGGGTCAGCGGAAGAAGAGGCCGCTGAATGGCTTCAAGCAGAAGCGCGCAAAGGCCGCAAAAAGCCCATGGTCGGGTTTATTGCTGGAGCGTCAGCTCCACCAGGCCGACGCATGGGCCATGCAGGGGCCATCATTTCGGGTGGAAGGGGAAAAGCAAAGGATAAAATTGAAGCCATGCAGTCTGCAGGAATAGCCATGTCAAAAAGTCCTGCCGCGATGGGGACAACCTTACTTCATCTTTTAAAAAAATAATCCCTTCACTTCAAATCGAAAGCTTAAAAAAAATACAAAACGGGAACTTCTGTTGCCTTCAAAGATCGCCTGTTTTGTGCATGAAAAAAAGTTCTCATTCAGGTTTTTCTTTGTAATTTGAGGGTATCGCGTTGTTTGTAGGTTTTACAACAATATATAGGCGGCTTGTCGTACTCACCCACAATTTTTGAAATTTCGCCCCTTTCTTGTCCAAAGCCTTCATGATTTTGATGCATTTAAAAGATCAAATACAGCTCTTTCTATAGGGTAGATAATAAATAGGATTTCATACGGAAATGACACGCCACGCGCGCAATGAACAATTTCTCAAAACATCTTTTCTTTATGGAGCTAATGCTCCCTACATTGAAGAGCTCCGCGAGAAATATGAACGAAACCCAGGGTCGGTTTCTGATGAGTGGCGTCACTTTTTTGAAAGTCTGAGAGAAGAACAAAAGACGTCTCAAACCCAACGTCTTTCACATGGAGACAACCAATCTTCTGGCCCGAGTTGGGGCGTTCCCATTGCTGCCTTAAGTCAGAAAAATGAACTCATTGAAGCTTTGACAGGAGATCAGGGCTTTGCTGAAACTGAGATTAGAAAACACATTGAGCGCAGAGCACATGAGGGTGGTGTAGAATTAGCCCCCGCTGTTTCTATGCGGGCTACGCAGGATTCGATCCGCGCCCTGATGATGATCCGCGCTTATCGTGTCATGGGGCACTTGGCAGCCGATCTTGATCCTCTTTCTCTTGCAGAAAGAAGCGTTCATAAAGAACTCAGAGCAGAAACATACGGATTCACAGAGGCTGATTTTGACCGCCCCATTTTTATTGATCGCTATCTCGGCCTAGAGTTTGCAACCATAAGGCAAATTCTCTCAATCCTCCGCAAAACCTACTGTCGGAAGATTGGTTACCAATTCATGCATATTACAAACCCTGCTCAGAAATCTTGGCTGCAAGAACGTGTTGAAGGAGAAGAAAAAGGCATAAACTTCACACTGACAGGAAAGCGCGCCATTCTTAACAAGCTTGTAGAAGGAGAACTGTTCGAAAGGTTTTGTGATCTTAAATATACAGGAACGAAGAGATTTGGTCTGGATGGTGCTGAGTCCATGATTCCAGCTCTTGAACAAATCATTAAGCGTGGCGGACAACTTGGGGTTAAAGAAATCATCATTGGTATGGCCCATCGTGGTCGTCTTAATGTTCTGGGAAATGTTTTAGCAAAACCTCTGCGTGCGATATTTCATGAATTCAAAGGAGGCTCTTATAAACCCGATGATGTTGAAGGATCAGGCGATGTTAAATATCACCTTGGGGCTTCTTCTGATCGCGTGTTTGATGGTAACAATGTCCACCTGTCTTTAACGGCCAATCCTTCACATCTTGAAATTGTTGATCCCGTTGTTCTTGGAAAGGTGCGTGCAAAGCAGGATCAGTATGGCTGCGAACCAGGGGAAAGAACTCCTGTTCTTCCCCTCCTTATTCACGGTGATGCCGCTTTTGCAGGGCAAGGGGTTGTCGCGGAGTGTTTTGGTCTTTCTGGCTTGAAGGGTCACCGCACGGGTGGATCCATTCATTTCATTATTAATAATCAAATCGGGTTTACGACAAGCCCTAGATATTCTCGCTCTTCACCCTACTGTTCTGATGTTGCCCGGATGATTGAAGCGCCCATTCTACATGTCAATGGGGACGATCCCGAAGCTGTAGTTCATTGCGCAAAAATTGCCATTGAATTTCGACAGAGGTTCCAGAAACCTGTTGTAATCGATATGTTTTGTTATCGTCGTTTTGGTCATAACGAAACCGATGAGCCGATGTTTACGCAACCTTTGATGTACAAAAAAATAAAGTCTCACCCAACTGTAGTTGAGATTTATTCCAAGCGCCTTGTTGGGGATGGTGTGATTACATCGCAAGAAGTCGAAGAGATGCGCCAAGGGTATCGAAAAAAATTAGAGGAAGAATTTGAGGGAGCGGATACTTACAAACCTAACAAAGCTGATTGGCTTGATGGTCGGTGGTCAGGATTTCAAAGATCAGACGAAGACGAGCATGGAAATACAACAGGTGTAGAGTTTGACGCTCTCCGTCATGTCGGCCGTCAAATCACGGCTCTTCCTCATGACTTTAGAGCACATAAAACAATTGTAAAATTACTAGAGCGTCGCCGCGAAATGATCATGAGCGGAGAGGGCATTGATTGGGCAATGGCCGAGCACTTAGCTTTTGGAACCCTTTTGATGGAGCGTTATCCTGTTCGTTTGTCAGGTCAGGATAGTGAACGAGGAACTTTTTCGCAGCGCCATTCCGTTTTGATCGATCAAGAAATCGAACGAAGATACACGCCACTTAAATTTGTTTCTCCTGATCAGGCGCGTTTTGAGGTCATCAACTCCATGCTTTCTGAAGAAGCTGTTCTCGGTTTTGAATATGGGTACTCTTTGGCCGAGCCCAATGCACTCACACTTTGGGAAGCGCAATTTGGGGATTTTGCAAACGGAGCCCAAGTTGTCTTTGATCAGTTTCTCAGCTGTGCCGAAAGAAAGTGGCTGCGCATGTCAGGGATTGTTTGTCTTTTACCGCACGGTTTTGAAGGGCAAGGGCCAGAGCATTCCTCCGCTCGCTTAGAGCGGTTTCTGCAACTCTGTGCAGAAGACAATTGGCAGGTTGCAAATTGTACTACCCCTTCAAACTATTTTCACATTCTACGACGTCAGCTGCATCGAAAGTTTCGCAAGCCCCTCATTCTTATGACACCGAAGTCTCTTTTGCGTCATAAAAGAGTCGTCTCAAAAATAGAAGAATTTGGTCCTAAAACATTTTTTCATCGTCTTCTTTTGGACGATGCTCAAACTAAACCAAATGAGAAAATAAAGCTTGTCGAAGACAGTCAAATAAAACGCGTTGTCTTGTGTACAGGTAAAGTTTATTACGATCTTTACGAGGCACGAGAAGCCCAAGGGATCGATGATGTTTATCTCTTGCGAGTGGAGCAGCTTTATCCTTTTCCCCTGCGGGGACTTCTTGCAGAACTCGGTCGTTTTAAGAAGGCAGAAATTGTCTGGTGTCAGGAAGAACCCAAAAATATGGGCGCATGGCAATTTATGGATGTTAATCTTGAGAGGGTCTTGACCCATCTTGGGTGCTCTCATACCCGCGCTCGCTATGCAGGACGGGCTATCGCGGCATCTCCAGCGTCGGGTCTCTTAAGAAGACACGCAGCGGAACAAACAGCACTCGTGAATGATGCCCTTAAAGGTCAGAATGTGGTCTAACCGCTATTTTACCCTTTTCCAAAATGTGTGAAGTCATGATGGTTGCGAGGAAAGTATGACAGTCGAAATCAAGGTTCCAGTCCTAGGGGAATCGATCACGGAAGCCACTGTGGGTCGGTGGTTTAAAAAGGAGGGGGAAAGCGTTAAAGCCGATGAGCCCCTTGTTGAGTTGGAAACAGATAAGGTCACCGTTGAAGTCCCCGCGCCGGCTTCGGGTGTTTTAACTTCTATCTCAGCCGATAAGGGAGACACTGTAGCCATAGGTGCTTCATTGGGTGCTTTGAAGGAAAGTGGTGCGCGCTTAGAAAGCATAAAGCCGCAAAAAACGGAAATAACAGCAGCTCCTTCCTCTGCGAAACAAGGAACCAAACCCCAGAAAGAGTCTGTTGCCAAACCTGCAAAAATTCAGACAAGCACTCCTCCGCCAGCTCCTTCTGCTCGAAAAATTCTAGCTGAGGCCGGAATAAGTCCTGAGGATGTCCAAGGAACAGGGCGTAATGGACAGATCCTTAAAGAAGATGCGCTTCAAGCAACCGCAGAGCCCACTACAAAGCCTTCCTCTTCCTCGCGTGCCACGGAGCATATTGAGAGAGCCTCTTCGTCTATGCCAGTGGTGGTGCATGAGATCCGTGTTCCAACTTCAATAGGGGAGCCCGCACGAGAAGAACGGGTGAAAATGACTCGTCTTCGTCAAACAATTGCCCGTCGCCTGAAAGATGCTCAAAACGCAGCCGCTATGTTAACGACATTCAATGATGTCGACATGAGCGCAGTCATGGGACTACGGACCCAGTACAAAGACCTTTTTGAAAAACGGCATGGTGTTAAGCTTGGCTTCATGGCGTTCTTTGTCAAAGCATGTGTGCAAGCCCTTCGCGAGATCCCCTCTGTTAATGCAGAGATCGACGGAGATGATATAATTTATAAAAATTATTATCATATTGGGGTCGCCGTTGGTTCAGAACGCGGGCTTGTTGTTCCAGTCCTTCGTGAAGCTGATCGTATGAGCCTGGCTGAAATAGAAATCACAATTGCAAATTTCTCACGCAGAGCGCGCGAAGGAAAGCTCACTATAGAGGATATGCAGGGTGGCACATTTACGATTTCTAACGGCGGGGTCTATGGCTCCATGCTGTCAACGCCTATTTTAAATGCGCCTCAGTCAGGTATCCTTGGAATGCATCGCATTGAGGAAAGAGCGGTCGTGCGTGAAGGTCAAATTGTCATTCGACCAATCATGTACTTGGCTCTCAGTTACGATCACAGAATAGTGGATGGAAAGGAGGCAGTTACGTTTTTGGTTCGTGTTAAAGAGTGCCTCGAAGATCCTCAAAGATTTATTCTTGAGCTCTAATTTTGAAGGTGTGATGACTTTCTTTTAAAGAATGCGACGGTAAATTTTTTAAAGACTTGCAAGTGTCATACGTTTTACTTTTCTCCTTTCTTCAAAGGGCTAGGATGAAAATGTGTGAAGTTATAAAGGGGCTCTGATGTATGATTTGATAGTGATAGGGACTGGGCCAGGGGGATACGTCGCTGCGATAAGAGCTGCCCAATTAGGTCTTAAAGTTGCAGCCGTTGAAAAACGATCTACTCATGGTGGGACCTGTTTAAATGTTGGCTGCATACCCTCCAAAGCCCTTCTTCATGCTTCAGAATTTTTTGAAGAAGCCAACACATCTTTTCCTGAGATGGGAATCAAAGGAAATTTTAAAATTGATTTAAAGCGCTTGCAGGCATTCAAGATCCAAGGCGTGAAGTCTAATGTTGAGGGAGTAAGTTATCTTCTCAAAAAAAATAAGATAGAGACGTTCCATGGAGAAGCCAAGATCATAGGACCTGGCAAGGTTGGCGTTACTTTTATCAACCGTGAAACTTCCATTCTTGAAACAAAAAATATTTTGATTGCTACTGGATCAGAACCAATCCCATTGCCAGGGGTTACTATTGATGAAAAAAAGATTGTGACCTCCACAGGTGCTTTGTTGTTTGAGACGCCGCCAAAGCGCCTGCTTGTTGTGGGAGCAGGAGTGATTGGTCTTGAACTCGGTTCTGTCTGGAAAAGACTCGGGTCTAAGGTTGTTGTTGTTGAGTATCTGGACCGTATTCTTCCAGGAATGGATGGCGATATCGCCAGCTCTTTTCAGAAAATTCTCGAAAAGCAAGGCATGGAGTTTCGTCTTGGTCAGAAAGTCAATGAAATCAAAAAGCAAGGAACCGCAATTTCAGTTGTGATGAACTCAGTTGGCTCTTCGAAGAATGAGAAAATAACAACAGATGCTGTGTTGATTGCCATCGGACGTAAACCCTACACTCAGGGTCTTGGGCTTGCTGAAGTTGGTATCTTAACGGATTCAAAAGGCCGCATTCACATCAATGAACACTACAAGACGAACATGGAAGGGGTTTATGCCATTGGAGATGTTATCTCAGGTCCCATGCTGGCTCATAAGGCGGAAGAGGAGGGTGTTGCGTTCGCAGAACGGCTTGCAGGTCAAGAAGGACATGTGAACTATAATGTCATCCCGAATGTTCTTTACACCGCGCCAGAAGTTGCAAGTGTTGGCAAGACAGAAGAAGAATTAAAAGAAGAGGGAGTTTCTTATACCCTAGGTAAGTTTCCCTTTACCGCAAATGGTAGGGCAAAAATTAATCGAACAACGGATGGTTTTGTAAAAATTATTGCCCACTCCGAAACTGATCGCGTTCTGGGTGTTCATATTATTGGGCCTCATGCGGGTGAAATGATTGCTGAGGCTTCTGTGCTCATGGAATTTGGAGGTTCAGCTGAGGACCTTGCTCGTATTTGTCATGCGCATCCGACCTTGAGTGAAGCAGTAAAAGAAGCAGCACTTGCTACAGGTAAGCGAGCTCTACATATGTAATATGTTTTTTTAAGAATTAAGCGCGCGGATGCGCGGCGTCATAAACGCGTAAAAGTTGAGCGCGATCAACCTCTGTATAGACTTGCGTTGTTGACAAAGAGGCATGTCCAAGAAGTTCTTGGATTTGACGCAAATCAGCTCCGGCAGAGAGCAAATGGGTGGCAAAAGAATGTCGCAGCGCGTGTGGTGTTGCCGTTTCTGGAAGATGAAGAGCATGACGTAAGCGGGCAATAGCAAGTTGAATAATTCGTGGAGAAAGAGGACCTCCTTTTTCTCCTCTGAATATTGTCTCCTCAGGTTCAATGACAAACGGACATAACCGAAGATAAGTTTCAACGGCTTTCTGCGTGACAGGTAGAATTGGAACAAGACGGTCTTTCTTTCCCTTGCCTTGAATCCGGAGAACATCGCGACCCAATCGAGGGGCGTGCTTAAGAGTTAAACCAAGAGCCTCTGAAATACGCAGGCCTGATCCATAAAGCAGCAGAAGAATTGCCGTGTCTCGTGCACCCACCCACTCCTCTTCTTTTTCTCCGACAGTCTTGACGAGATCTTGCGCTTTTTCAATCGTCAAAGGTTTAGGTACGGAATGAGAGAGCTTTGGCATGGTTACAAGTTGGATTGCTCTGTTCGAAACAATCTCTTTACTCTCAAGCCATCGAAAAAAAGTACGCAAAGCTGAAAGTGTCCGAGAGAGGGAGCGACTTGAAATACCTTGATTGCGTCGATGCGCCATAAAAC
>JBJTOZ010000037.1:0-4951 GCA_046074825.1 Hyphomicrobium sp. | reverse complement strand
CTTCATATGGGGCAAGTTCAACGCCAAAATTTCCTAGAAGTGCCATTTCAGCAATAGCTACCAAAAGACCACCGTCGGAACAGTCATGAACTGATGAAACCTTCTCTTCTCGGATTAACTGGCGGATTAGTTTTCCTGCTTTGAGTTCACTTGCAAGATCTACAGGAGGTGGGGCTCCTTCATACAATCCGCAAATTAATCCTTGATAAAGGGATTGACCTATCCAGCCTTTTTCTTCGCCAACAAGAATTAATAAATCCTGTTCTGCTTTTAGAGCCAAATTAGCCATTTTTGTTATATCTGGAATGAGGCCTATTC
The DNA here is from genome assembly GCA_046074825.1 of Hyphomicrobium sp. Taxonomy (GTDB): domain Bacteria; phylum Pseudomonadota; class Alphaproteobacteria; order Rhizobiales; family Hyphomicrobiaceae; genus JAGVSR01. The sequence goes on along the minus strand of JBJTOZ010000037.1, from coordinate 4,633 downwards.
CACCGATGGCAGGCGTTGGCGGGATTCCAACTCCATTGGTTTCATTATAGAGCGATACATTTCCAGAGACGACGGGATAATCGAGCACGCTACAAGCCTCGCTCATTCCCTTGATACTTGCCACGAATTGACCCATTACTTCAGGACGTTCAGGGTTTGCAAAATTCATATTATCCGTGATGGCAATTGGATCGGCTCCAACAGCACATAAATTACGCCAGGTTTCAACTACAGCTTGTTTTGCTCCTGTTTCAGGATCTGCTGAGACATAGCGTGGTGTCACATCACAAACGGCTGCTAGAGCTTTATTTGTTCCATGTATACGAACGACACCAGCGTCCCCACCAGGTCTTAAGATGGTATCACCCATAACCATATGATCATATTGTTGGTAAATCCAACGACGGGAGCAGAGTGCATGAGAAGAGATTAGAGTGCAAAGAGTGTCTATAATCTTCTTTGGGGCTTTAACATTCTTATTATCAATAGGAGGTTGTAAGACAGGATAAAACCATGGACGGTCATAAATAGGAGCAGAGTTGGCTAATACAGGTACAGGGAGATCGGCTTCAACCTTTCCCTTGTGCGTAATGATTAATCTTCCTGTATCAGTTGTTTTTCCTATAACGGCGAAATCTAGTGCCCATTTCTTGAAGATTTTTTCAGCCTCATCCTCATGACCTGGTTTTAAAATCATTAACATTCTTTCTTGACTTTCTGATAACATAAGTTCGTAGGCTGTCATGTTCAACTCTCGTTGTGGAACATGATCTAATTCTAATGTTATCCCTACGCCTCCTTTATCTGCCATTTCAGAAGTCGAAGAGGTAAGGCCAGCAGCGCCCATATCTTGAATAGCAATTATTGAATCCGTAGCCATAAGTTCAAGGCAAGCTTCGATAAGTAATTTTTCAGTGAAAGGATCACCAACCTGAACTGTTGGTCTTTTTTCTTCAGAATTTTTATCAAATTCTGCTGAAGCCATTGTAGCTCCGTGAATACCATCTCTGCCTGTTTTTGATCCAACATACACTACCGGTAAGCCTACCCCCTTTGCGGCTGAATAGAAAATTTTGTTAGATTTTGCTAATCCGATGCACATTGCGTTCACGAGGATATTATTATCATATCCGCTATCGAAATTAGTTTCTCCTCCTATTGTTGGAACTCCCGTACAATTCCCATAGTGGGCAATACCTGCTACTACACCAACTAATAAATTTCTTGTTTTAGGATGAGATGGGGAACCAAATCTTAAGGCATTAAGGTTAGCTATAGGACGAGCACCCATCGTAAATACATCGCGCATTATTCCGCCGACACCTGTGGCAGCTCCCTGAAATGGCTCTATGTAAGAGGGGTGGTTATGGCTCTCCATTTTAAAGACGGCACAATCTCCATCACCCAAATCAACAACACCAGCATTCTCCCCTGGTCCTTGAATAACTTTTGGACCAGAAGTAGGCAGCTTTCTGAGCCATATTCGAGAAGATTTATAGGAGCAGTGTTCTGACCACATAACCGAAAAAATCCCAAGTTCGGTTCGAGTTGGTGTGCGGCCAAGAATCTTTAATAAATTTTGATACTCATCAGGCTTAAGTCCATGTTCAGAAATTATTTCCGGAGTAATTTCAAAATCAAGGTTTTTTGTCATTAATGGTTTCAATCTGTGCTCTTTGACTTAAAAGATGCTTATAACAAATACACCAATCAAAATTCCCCCAATCATCGCGTGTCGTTCTACTTTAGTTACATCAGTTTTCTGTTGATGACACAGCTGCAGGAACACCTTCTTCAAACATGGATGAAGCATCGAATGTTTCAATCTCGGGTTTTTCTGTTTTTATAATACTGATATTTTCACCACGAGCCTGACGAGTGGCTTCATCCGTTGATCGCGCGACGTTTAGAATAATTTTTACAAAAACTTCAGGATGCAGTTGAATTTTTGCATCATGTAATCCAAGAACTTTTATAGCTTTATCAAGAACAACTTGTGTCCTTTCAATTCTGAACCCACCATCATTTGCTGCCTCTGCAATATCCCGTGTTGATACAGATCCATAGAGTTGTCCTGTATCGCCTGCACTACGAATAATAATAAATATTTGACCGTCTAGCTTTGTAGCAATGGCTTGAGCGGCTTTTTTCTGTTCTAGATTTGTTGCTTCGAAATGAGCTCTTTGTGCCTCAAACTTTGCAATATTTTCTTTGGTTGCTCTAAGTGCTTTTTTCTGTGGTAACAGAAAGTTACGAGCGAAACCGTCTTTAACATTGACTACATCGCCCATCTGACCGATGCGTCCAACTCTTTGGAGGAGTATTACTTGCATTTTTGCCTCATATTTTGACTAGGGTTTTCTACATATTGCTAATTTTAGAAGAGGGAGGGGGTTGTCCAGAACGAAATATTCTTTGTCTTAAACGAAGGGGGCCATCAAGCAAACCAATGACTGCGACGAGCAACGCAATCCAAAAATTAATCAAGAAGAGACTTAAGTAAAGTGCCCAAAGGATGTATGGACGCCATGTCGTTGTCCGAGTAACGTTATGGATAACTGCTAGACCGCATAATACATAAAGTAAAAAAAATGCACCTAGAAATGAAATCCCTATGAGACTAACAACGCCTTTTGCATTTGCAGCAAGAACGGCAGCGAGCAATATCAAAGCTGTACCTGATGGATAATTAAGTTCTGATAAATCAGGCCATGGACGTTTTAGATGACCTGATGCCTTGGCTATCCGACCAGCAAGCCATAAATTAAAAATAAGAGCACTCAACCAAGATATAGCAGAAGCTGCCGGTATTATTCGTATAGCTAAATCTGTGAGTACCGATAACTCTTTCTCATTAATGACAGAGGAAAGTTCGATAGAACTTAACGATGAATTGAGAGAATTTGTGATATACTCCTTAAAATTATTTCTGAGCTTTTCAAGGTCGGCATCTGTAATTAAAAATAGCAAGAAAGAGAATGATCCTGCCATGAGAGCTGCCCAGAAGAGCAGCCTTCCTGACGGATACCATTCTCTCAATTCCAAGTTTTCTTCATCAGAATAATAAGATCGTGATTGCAACCCTAAATAGCAGAGAATTATCGATGGAATAATTTGTCCAGAAGCGCATATAAATGCTGGTTCAAATCCAAGCAAAAACGCTAAAATAATAAAACAAGAAAAACCTGACAGACACGCTGATTGCCAACCCCAACCTAGTCCTGAGAGAAATATCGGGAAAGAAGTTAAGAGGAAGAAAAAATATCGTACTAACAATGGCCCAGTCGCAGAAGAAGTAAAAACGACCGCTGATATAATTCCAAGACCAATAGTGATAAGAGTGTTATTAATCATCTATAGCTGTCCCGCTTAGAGCGGTTAGGGTACAAAATAATTCTTTGTTTGTCCCAACCTCAAAATAGGTTCTTACTAGTTATATATAATATTTAGGGCCTCCAGCCATAGTATCATCCAAGAACATATGGCAGCAAACCTAGATAACGAGCACGTTTAATAGCTTGAGCAAGTTCTCTTTGTTTTTTTGCAGAGACCGCTGTTATTCTACTTGGAATCAATTTTCCCCGTTCGGACATATACCTCCCAAGCAATCTTACATCCTTATAATCAATCTTAGGGGCATGAACTCCAGTAAAGGGGCAGTTCTTTCTTCGACGATGAAAGGGCCGTCGGGTAGCAATTTGTTGAACTTGAGACATCAATTAGGTCTCCTCATTTGAACTAGTTTCATTGCGAGTGGTCCGAGATGCACGAGAGGAGGTCCCAGATTCTCCTTCTCGAAAACTGCCTCCCTCTCGAGGAGGCCGTTGACGAAATGTAGAACCTTTTTCTCTATCATAACTTTTTTCTGCAAATTGCGATCCTCCAAATTTTGACGATCTCTCAAAACGGTCTGGAGATTCTTCACGTTCTTGTTTTCGCATCATTGCGGAAGCTTCCGTCTCATGTTCTTCGACCTTCACCGTTAAGAAACGAATGATATCTGGCTGAATACTCATTCTTCGTTCCATTTCGCTTACAGCAGCTGGAGATGCATCAATATTTAGAAGCGAGAAGTGGGCTTTGCGATTTTTCTTAATTTTATAAGCTAAATTTTTAAGACCCCAGTATTCAGTTTTTGAAACCTTTCCCCCATTTTCTGTGAGGAGATCAACAAATTCTTTTGTAATAGCTTCAACTTGTTGGCTTGAGGCATCTTGGCGCGCTAGGAATACATGCTCGTACAAGGGCATTACTTTCAACCTTTCTTAACAAAACTATATTTTGAATATTATGATTTTCTCTATTTTGTTCTGGTAATAATTTTTTTGATTGGAATGCATGTCGTACGTTCAAATTTTATTTTAAATTAATCATATATTTCTTGATCATTTTATTCTTGTAAGAGCATGCTACCGTTATGAAAAAAGGCATATAATTACCATAACTTATCTATTGGTTCATGGGTTTATACCTAAATCAACTGTCAGGGCAAGCACCTGGACTTTGTGAACCTTAAAAATTTGCCTGTTCAAAGCTAAGTTTTTAATAATGTACTAAGGCCTATGGGAGTGCAAATGGCATATTAAAAATACTAAAAAATCTGCCTTTTTTCATAAAGAAAAACCAATAATAT
>JBJTOZ010000036.1:0-4816 GCA_046074825.1 Hyphomicrobium sp. | reverse complement strand
TCTTTTTTGTTTTGTATGCAAAAAGACGAACACCTGAAGCATAGGCTATGGCATCTGGTTTTTGTTGTATCCATGTGCGTTGTGGATCAGAAACTAGAAGCTTTAGTGTTTCACGTCTATGAGTTATGCAGTTGGGGCTATCATCAACGCAGTGAAGTCCAGCATTTATAGAGGCCATTTCGACATTTTCTCCTCCTGTGCAGCCCATAAGTGCGAAGCTCACAGCAAGTAAAAACAAAATGGAGATTATGTATTGCACTTTAAAAGTTATGCCAATGTTTGAGGTCAAAGAGAAACTCAATATCTGAAAAGAACCTTTAAAGGTTGGCACTTATGGGATTTTTAGGCGAGGTTCAAGTCCTACAGGGGAAAAGATAAACTATTGTTCTGAACCTGTGTCTCTAATATTTCCTCATGAGGCTCAATATCAAACTTTAATGAAATGAGGAGCAACAGATGGTGTTTGCTATTCGTGTGCATTCGCACGGAGGTCCTGAGGTTCTAAAGTGGAAACCCATAGACATTCCTTCACCGAGGGCAGGAGAAGTGCGTATTCGACAACGCGCAGTTGGAGTGAATTATATCGACGTTTATCAAAGGGCAGGTCTTTACAACCTTTCCTCTTTTCCAGCCATTTTGGGTATGGAAGGAGCGGGCGAAATCATCTCTCTCGGAGAAGGAGTAAAAAATTTCAAAATTGGCGATCGGGTTGCCTACGGCACAGAAATTGGAGGCTATGCTCAGGAGCGGATCATTTCAGCAGATAGACTTGTGCCCTTACCTAAGGAGATATCATTTGAAAATGCTTCAGCAATCATGCTGCGGGGAATGACTGTACGGTATCTTTTTTGCGAAACTTTTCCTGTTAGTTCTCAGACGGTGATGTTGTTTCATGCTGTGGCTGGAGGAGTTGGTCTGCTTGCGTGTCAATGGGCACGTTCCTTAGGAGCAACAATCATTGGGACTGTTGGATCTTCAGCTAAAGCCCAAATCGCTTTAGAGCATGGATGTACCCATGTTATTGAGTACAGACGAGAAAATTTTGTTGATCGGGTGCGGGATATAACCAAAGGCATAGGGTGTGATGTTGTTTATGACTCTGTCGGTCGTGAAACCTTTTCTCAATCGCTTGATTGTCTAAAACCTAAAGGCCTAATGGTTAGTTTTGGCAACTCCTCCGGAGCAGTGCCTCCATTTAACTTAACAGCTCTCAAAGGATCATTATTTATAACCCGTCCCTCTCTCATGGAATATACGAAATCACAACAACAGTTATCGGCGAATGCCGCTGATGTTTTTAAAAAGGTGGCAGACGGCACACTCAAAATAACGATCAATCAAAGATACGCTCTTTGTGATGCTGCACAAGCGCACAACGATTTAGAAACCCGTAAGACAACAGGATCTACGATCCTTATTCCTTGAGAGAAAAGAACGGTCAATCTTTAAAAACGTTTTAAAGAGAACTTCTCTTAAAGAAAGTTTTAAGGATATTTCCCTGCTTAAAGCCTTGTTTAGGATATGTTCTACAAATTTGGTCAGGAGCAGATAAATAATTTAAATTTCGTGAGGTTTTATTGGCCTCGAGCTCTTCTTTTTTATTTAACAATGAACAAAATTGCAGTTTTTGAAAAGTAAGCTCGATTTAAAAATTTATATTTCTTTAAGTTAAATTTTAGTTCACGTCTGTTTTCTTCTTCAACAGATGCTTCGCTTTGAGGCAAAGGGTTTTTAATTTTTTACAAAAAAACTATTTTTTAGCTCCGTTAATTTACTCTTTTTAATCCCATCTCTGAGAATCTCTTATTGTATCTGTGGAATAAGTTACACAGAGAGTAAAACTTTTTTTGCAAACTATATTGAGCGGTTTTTTCTGGAGCGAGGGAGATGGCAAGGTTTGAAGTATCATCAGATAGGATGGGGAATTATTCGGCTTTTTCTGGCTCCTCAGACCCCCTATTTGAGCTTGGTCTCATGCATAGCATTGGGAAAGACGCCCCTGTCAATTTGATAGAAGCCCATAAGTGGTTTAATCTCGCAGCTCTTAGAGGGAATTCAGAAGCAAAAAGTTATCGCCTTGAGATCGCGACTGAAATGTCTAAAAGAGAAATTGCGGAAGCTCAAAGGTTGGCCCGTGAGTGGTTGGCTCAGAATTAGAACTAACCTTGGCTTTTAAAGAGCCTATTCTGAAGTTGAAAATTAATTGGCGAAAACAGAGGATTAAAATAATTTGGCGGAGATAGAGCCCGTCATTCAATATTTTATAGCTCAGAAATAATTTATTTATTAAAAATAAGAAGAGATTTTTTCCTAGCCTTTTTCCTAGCATTTTATCGCAAACAAGGGCGAGCGCTTCTTATTAGACAACTTATATTCGGAAACCATGCCATATGTTTGTCCTTTTGAACGCACTGAAATCTAAATTTAATTCATACTGCAAAAACCGTTCGGCCACGCGCAGGATATCCCAAGGATAGTATTAGGGTGGTATCAACAGAACTGAGGAAGAGCTCTGAAAAATCTTACGGCTAGGCGGTTGATAATTAGATTGCTAGTGACGCCTGCCCCATGCTTGCAAATTATGTTAATGATTTCCTTCAGCTTGTAGGCATTCTTTGGGATATCGATCCTCCTTGAGTAAAAAATTACTACTTCGATTCGGACCACTTCATTGGGGGAGGATCAAACACCCCTTGCGCATTCTGTTCGCCTTTCATGCATGTCCTGTCAAAATCCGTAGATTGAGCCTTTGTGCCAAAGTCCAGAGAAAGCGGATCGTCTCCATTGTGTGCTGTCTAATCCCTAAATCTTTATTTCTTACATCGTTTCTTGAATAATAGATTTAGAGTTGTACGGATTAAATCTTTAAAAAAGAATTTTCTTCCAATCCCAGATGCAGATTTGAAGGGGGGAAGAGTTAGTTATACATACACTCAAAAACATTATAATTTCCTATAAAAAATCTCTCAGAAATAGGAAAGTGAAGAAAGAGGACATCCAATAAAGAGTGGCGCCATTCCTTCACCCAATGCAAAGTCTAATTAGACGCTGTGATAATTTCAGAGCGTGTTGGTTTGGTTGAAATCTCACCAGCGTTTCTTAAGGCATTAATGCATCCTTGAGAGAGATTGCGACCTACAGATCTCATGCATTTACGAACTTCTGGACTTGAGGGACTATAAGCAGAGCAATGTGCAAAGTAGTCAGCTGCACAGGCCATTTTTACCCTCATGTCTAGCGAAAAAGCTTCATTAGAACCTGTCATATAAAAGGCGACTAAAAGTACTGAGTAGCGTATGTTTCGAGATAACTTAGAGGAAGGGGTGATCATGGCTATGCTCCTATGGTGACAAAGTTTCTTATTGAGGACAGCATAGAACGTCTAAAGGGGCTTGGCTGTTCCCTACGGAACAAGGACTTTAGAATTTCACACCCTCAAAAAGAGCATTTAGGAATAAAGCCGACAGGTTCTCAGTTCTAAAAAGGGAGATACAAAGGCCCTGCAAATTATTGAGAATATGGATATTTACCCACCTCGAAGAGATATCTGTTAAGAGAGGGTTATTTGATAGATCTGAGATAGCACTTTCTTTTAGAAAGTAAGAAGATTAAAATAGACTTCACTCACATGTGGGTTGATCGGAGTTATTATGAAATTGAACTTAAGAATTTGGATTGTTTTCGGCATCTTCCTGAATATCTTAAATACTCCTGTCTCCGCAGGATGTATTTCATGTGAATATGTACCAGAAGTAGCCAAAGGAGACCCCCCATCATTTTCTCCAAAGAAAACATATAGCCGCCCTCCTGTACAAAAACCTTCTGAAAAAAAATTACCAAGCTCAGAAAAGAAATTAAATTCTCAATCCGATACAACTGCTGTCAAAGAAAAAATTACCGAACCGAAAACAGTGACTGCAGAAAGCTCTCAAGTCTCTGGAACAGAGAAAACTAAATCAGCCCAAGAGGCAGACACAAACACAAACGAAGCAAATCCAAAATCACAAATGAGCATTTCCCCATTAGAGCAAGAAACATGTAAAAAGTACTCACCAGTTGTCGGTCAAATGATAACCGCATCCTGCGATTAAAGTATGCATAATTGCTCGCCATGACCTAATAGGAAAAATTCAAAACTCTCTTTACGAGAGTGAACATACCCAGTCGGTTCAACACAGCTAATTAATAGCTATCTTCCCGCCACATCCTTTTCGAAGACTGAAGTGAAGATAAAAAATCTCTGCATTTTATTTCTTAACTCTTTAGAAAGAAGGCTCACCAAAGATCCATTCATTTTCTTTCGTTTAATGAAGTGCATCTCACCGCATGACTGCAAATCTACTCTTAGTTAGAACACTTAGGCTCGAGCCGACGAATGTGTCACCTAAGAAATTAAGCAAATAACGCATTTGTAGACTGTATGTTGAAAATAGTTTTTAAATGATGTTTGATCAGCTATTAAACTTAAAAGTTTTAGAGAATAATAAGTGAGTTCCCGAATGTCCCAAATTCCCCAAAGCATCCAAAGAACTTATTATTATAGTATTTATTTCAAGATACTGATTTCCTCCATATTCTACAAACATATTCTTTCTGTAGATTTAAGGTCTTTTTTTCTTAGCTGTCTGTTCATTTTCATTTTACCTGTTCTAAGTGAAAATGTTGATAAAAGCTTTGGTCAATCTGCAACAGATCCGAAGACACCAGAACTTGAATGGAGTGCTGCTGCCCCAGGGATGATCGAGCCCAAATCAGGTCTTATCCGTGTTGGATCTCAAATTGTTGGAAGAATTGCTGAGGTCGTCGTGAACGTAAA
>JBJTOZ010000035.1:0-4087 GCA_046074825.1 Hyphomicrobium sp. | reverse complement strand
CGAGTTCTTCAATATTGGCGCTTTCGCAAACAAAACTATTGTTCATCATCAGTAAGGAAAATATGGCCTCCTGAACGCCAATCGCTCCTAGAGAATGTCCTGAGAGAGATTTTGTAGACGATATGGAGGGTATTTTTGTTCCAAAGACATCACGGATTGCAGAAATTTCTTTCTCGTCCCCAACGGGCGTTCCTGTGCCATGAGGATTAATATAATCAATGGAAGGTGTTCCTTTGCCGTTGAATCCTTTAAGGGCAAGTTTCATGCATCGGGCTGCACCTTCGCCCGAGGGGGCTACCATATCAAACCCATCAGAGTTGGCACCATATCCCACAACCTCAGCATAAATTTTAGCTCCGCGCGCTTTTGCATGCTCTAATTCTTCTAAAACAAGTACGCCAGCTCCCCCTGCTATCACAAACCCGTCGCGGTTTTTATCAAACGCACGGCTCGCTGTCTGAGGTGTTGAATTGAAGTTAGAGGACATTGCGCCCATCGCATCAAAAAGATTAGACAATGTCCAATCGACTTCTTCGCAGCCACCTGCAAAAATGATGTCTTGCTTTCCCCATTGTATAATTTCCGTTGCATTTCCGATGCAATGTGCACTGGTCGCACAAGCCGAGGAAATTGAGTAATTTACGCCTTTGATTTGAAAAGCTGTTGCAAGGGCTGCTGAGGGTCCAGAGCACATGGCTTTAGGAACTTCGAAGGGACCAATTTTTTTTGGAGCCCCAAACTTGAGGGTGGTTTCGGCAGCTTCCACTATGGCGCGCGTGGAGGGTCCCCCCGATCCAACAATAATACCTGTTCTTTCATGGATAACATTGTGCGGTTCCAGTCCCGCGTCACGGATGGCTTGCTCCATGGCGATATAATTCCAGGCCACCCCAGAGTTCATGAAGCGCTTGGGTTTCCTTGGCACTAGAGTTTCCCACTCCACTTGGGGCTCACCGTGCACTTGGCATTTAAAGCCAAGCTCTGCATATTTTTCCGAACGCGAGATGCCAGAGCGTGCTTCCCGTAATGCAGCGGTTACTTCTTGGGTGTTGTTGCCGATCGAGGAAATAATCCCCATTCCGGTCACCACAACCCGCTTCATCTTCGTATTCCTTTCCTTCAAATAAGGGACTTTTGCTCTGCTTCTTCCTAGTCTGATCTTCTATCATTACAGTTCCGATTAAGAAAACTTTTTAAGCGGAAGCAGGAGCCTCTCCTGCCTCAAAGAGACCTACTCTGAGATCAGTTGCGGTGTAAATAAGCTTGCCATCTGCAAGCAGTTTTCCATCCGCTATGCCAAGTTTGAGTCGTCTTAGGATCACGCGTTTTATATCTATGATATACTGCACTTTTCCTGTTGTCGGCAGAACCATATCACTAAATTTGACTTCCCCGACACCTAAAGCTCGACCGCGCCCCGATGATCCAAGCCATGCTAGATAAAAGCCTAAGAGTAGCCAAAGAGCATACAGTCCGAGACAGCCTGGCATGACGGGGTCACCTTGAAAGTGGCAGTCGAAAAACCAGTCTAGCCGCTTGTTCCCTTTGACCTGAAGATCGGCCACAATCTGACCTTTCTCATGCTCCCCGCCCGTTTCAGAAACATGGGAAATGCAATCAAACATCAGCATTGGGGGAAGAGGAAGTTGCGCATTCCCCGGGCCAAATAGTTCCCCCCTGCCGCAGGAGAGTAAGTCCTCAAATGCAAAGCTCCCGCGGCGTTCTACCATGATTTTCTTGTCCACTTAAACTCTAACTAGGTTTTCAACTCTATTGTTGATGCGACAAAACAAAGAGTTATATTTCACCCACCCTTCAATCGAGAAATCAGGATTAGGTCAAGGTGTTAGCCATAATTTCTGTGGCCTATCACGTTGCGGTTCATTTGCAGACTTCTATAATAGTTAGTATAAATGTCATTAGTTTCTGGTACTTATTTGAAATTCTTCAAAAGTTTTGTTGTCTCTTTGATAAAAGGACCCCAGCATGGGAAATTAATAAGTCGGTGCACCTTTTCGGAATGAAATGAATGTTCTAAATATTGTGTATGAATAAATTCTTAGTGAAGATGTCTTGAGCGTATTGAGTTGTGGAAACAGATATTCAGCATAATGAATTAGTAAGCTTGCGATTGAAAATGGCAGGTTTGCGGCCAACCCGTCAAAGAATTCTTTTGGCCAATCTCCTCTTTTCAAAAGGGGATAGGCACGTGACAGCCGAAATACTTCATGCAGAAGTGATATCCGCAGGAAAGCAAGTATCCCTTGCAACAATTTACAACGCCTTGCGGCAGTTTACGGATGCAGGGCTTTTGCGAGAGCTGGCTGTTGAAGGCGCAAAAACGTATTTTGACACCAATATTACTAACCACAGTCACTTTTTCTTGGAAGACAAGGGGGAACTTATCGATATCACGGGCAATTCGCTGTCTGTTAGTGGTCTTCCTGATCCTCCAGAGGGGACAGAAATTAGTCACGTCGATGTTGTCATAAGATTGGTTTCAAAAAAAGTTCCTCTGAAATTGAAAGGCCTTTAAAGGCCACACTAAAAACTAAAAGAGCAGACGAATCATATTGCAAAAATTATTTAATCACTTCGCCTTCGTATATGCCCCATAATTTTTTTTGTTCAATGTAGCCTTTAAATTTATCAACTGTTACATAACACCATTTGCTGTCGCAAGATTGAATATTAGCAATCACTCCTGCCTCGACCATGGCGGAGGCGTGGGCATTTTCGCTATCGTTTTCGCGTAATGCAATAATCGGTGTTTCTTTACCTTGTTTGATTTCCCATGGGAGGATAAGAGCTGTTCTTCGGCCTGAAAGAAGGGTCTGATTGACCCATCCACTGACCCCGTCCGCATCTCTGACTTGCCGCCATCCCTCAAACTCTTTTATGACTTCAACAGGAAGTCCTGCTCTGCGATAGATCCATTGTGAAGGATATTCTTTGCCTGGCCCTGAGCGAAGATTGACTTCATCAGATTTAAGACTGACATAACGAGGAAGGGGAAAACCACTCACTGCTCCCACTTCAGCCCCAAAACCTAATCTCACGGAGAGAGCTATCATTCCTCCGATGAGAAAAAGTTTTTTAGATATTTTGAAGCTTCGTTTCCAAAAATTAATATTGCCCCGCACAATCTTTCTCCGTACAAAGCCTCATCTCTGAGCCTTCATCATGGGGATAAGGCAATCTCAAGGCATTTTTGAACAAACTGACCTTTGTTTTCTCTGAAAGCTTCTGATAGACACGGGGCGAAATGAGGGACATTTTCCTTTATGGGTAAACATCCCCTATAAGATACTTGTACCTCTTGCTCGAATATTAATTTTATTCTTTCCTTTTTGATGGAAGGGTTCATGTCAACGACTTCGAGGAAACCAGTAATTATAGTCACACGTAAGTTGCCGGATGTGGTAGAAACACGCATGCGCGAACTCTTTGATGCACGTCTGAATGTGGACGATCATCAAATGTCACATGCCCAACTCGTGGAAGCTGCAAAAGTTGCTGATGTTATCGTTCCCACGGTGACTGATCGGATTGATAGAGGCATTATTTCTCAGGCAGGACCTCAGCTGCGTCTCATTGCAAATTTTGGCACCGGCGTTGACAATATCGATCTTGATACGGCCAGGAATCGTGCGATCACCGTGACGAATACTCCAGGTGTTCTTACTGAAGATACAGCCGACATGACGATGGCTTTGATCCTTGCTGTCCCTCGGCGCATTGCGGAAGGTGCAGCCTATCTTAAAGGGGCAAAGCATACTTGGCCAGGGTGGTCACCAACATGGATGCTTGGACACAGAATTTATGGGAAGAGGCTGGGCATCATCGGAATGGGACGTATTGGAAGCGCTGTTGCTCAGCGCGCCAAAGCTTTTGGGTTGCAAATTCATTATCACAATCGCAAGCGTGTATCCCAAGCGCTTGAGGCTGAGCTCGAAGCAACCTACTGGGAAAGCTTGGATCAAATGCTGCTTCGTATGGATATTATTTCAATTAACTGCCCCCACACGCCCGCAACCTATCATCTTCTCTCAGCCAGAAGACTAAAGCTTCTTAAACCCTCTGCCTA
>JBJTOZ010000034.1:0-2878 GCA_046074825.1 Hyphomicrobium sp. | reverse complement strand
TGCAGGACAGGCTGAAGCAGAACGGGCTGGTCAAATAAGAATTGCGACCCTGACAGCACTAAGTATAATTCTGACTATTGCCGCTTTGGCAATGGCCTTTCGAAGAAGAGTTTTAGCAATCCTGATTTTAATTAACCTGCCTTTTTGTCTTATTGGCTGCATCCTAGCCATTCTAATGTCAGACATAGGTTTAACGTTAGGAAGCCTCGTGGGTTTGGTGACAGTGTTTGGCATTGGGGCTCGAAATTCCGTCATGATGTTGGCTCACCTCGAGCATCTCTTAGATGTTGAAGGATATCTCTTAACACCTGAAACGATATTCAGTGCTGCTCAAGAGAGACTAAATCCAGTTTTTATGACGGCATTGATGGCAGCATTAGGTCTAGTACCATTGGCCCTTGGTCTAGGTAGACCAGGGCATGAAATTGAAGCCCCTATGGCTATAGCAATTTTAGGAGGGCTGACAACATCGACAATTCTAAATTTAATTGTGCTTCCAGAGTTTTTAATACGTGTAGGTCCCTTTTTACGATTAAAAAAATAGTTTCTAAATAATGCAAGAAGGCTCCAGGAAAAAATAGCATTGCAATTATAGTGGGGGCATTACCTCGAAAAATTTAACTGTAAAAATCAGTTTCAATAATATTTATTTGTAAGAGAGACTTAAAGTTAGCTATTTTACTTAGGCATTGTCCCTTTCATAAAGGCACTATAAAGAAATTAGAATTTTATTCTCATGCCTCCATATGCTGCAAAGGGAGCAGCTGGGGTAATACTGCGGGCATCGTTCAACTCTCCGTATCCCGCAGCCTGTGCAGGAGATATCGACCACAATCCCCCTTCATCATTGACAAGCCCCGTATCATAATAAGTCCCAAACAATCCGTATCGCGTATCAAACAAATTCTTGATTAGACCATAAACTTGAATATTCTCAGATACATCGTAGGATGAATGCAAATCAACGCGCGCAAAACCTCCTAAGGGTTTGTTGTTGTTTGACTCGTCTCCAAAAAAGTACTGACTTGATTGAGCTATCAGATCAGAACCAAATTTCCATTTTGAAGTCACATAATATTCAAAACCCGTCTTGAAGCGATTTTGTGGGATGCCTGGAAGATGATCCCCTGGTTTGACAAAATTACATTGCGGAGCATCTGGACCTGATGTTCCAGTACAATCTTGCGTTCCTTCGGGCGTGTTGGGTGCGGGGAGTTCAAGATAATCTTGAAATGTGGCATCGACAAGTGCGTATGATCCGTAAACAGACAGTCTGTTGTTTTTATATCCGAGCGCCAATTCAAGTCCTGTGCGTAAAGTATCGCCCGCATTTGTAAAATACCCCCTTCCTGGAACATCTTGCGAAACAACGTTGATGATATCATCTTGGTTTTGAGTTCGAAAATAACCCGCACTCCATGTCCATACTTCACTAGGAGATGTTTTAATTTCTCCTCTAAAGCCTGCCTCAACAGAGCGAGAAACAACTTGTTTTAAGGGTGGATCATCCGTCAGAAAACTTTCAATAATGCAGGGATTGGCAGGATCTGAACAAGCTAGCTCTGCCGGTGTTGGAGCACGATTGGCTTCTGAGTAGCCGCTATAAAAAGAAAGAGCATTAGAGAATTTATATGTTCCCCCCGCCATAGGATTGAAGCGACCAAAGCTAGCAGTTGAATTCAAGTCAGGATAATAACCTGTTTGATCAGAAAGCTGAATTCTCGCAAAGTTATAGCGTCCACCCACGGTCAGAGAAAAGGCATCAGTCAGATCAAAAGTGTTTAGAAAATATGCCCCAATATAGTCGTTCTTGGTTATTAAATTTCGAGGTGCATAATCTGATGGTTCACCCGGTGGAACATCTGGTCCTGGCCCCAAACCAAGACCTGTATCACTGACAACGAAACGGTCACCGATAGTTCCAATGTCGCTGGAAGTTGTGTATTGCACTTTTCCATGATCATAGCTTGTTCCAAGAATAAAGGTGTTTGGACGATCAAAGACCCGCGCCTTTTCAACGCTCTGTAGTGAAAAGCCAAAGCTGTTGGCATCTTGATTGATGCGGTCAAAAGTTCCAATTGGATCAAGGGCAGAAGAATACGGAATAGTAGCTCCACCTAAATTATATAGATTTTCACCCTCAGCGCATAAAACACCTGAGCAGTTTGTTATTTCAGATAAATTAGCGTCGAGAACATTTGACTTAAAACCTCTGTAATAAGCGAGGCCTGAAAAAGAGAGAGTTTCAGTAGCCTGAACCTTTGCGCTCAAGGTTGGCATCACGACTTGAAGATCCGTGGTTTGAGGGGTTGTAAATGTTCGGTTCCACCCTACATCAAGTATTTCTTTTGGTGCAGCAGTTGAGACGCCTGCCACACTGTCGGCAGCGTTAACACTCAAGTGGAGCTCGACCGCACTCCCCTTGAAACCAATGTCTCCGTAGAAACGATAGATATTAGCTTGGGCAAAATCACGAAAACCCTTGTCTGTCAGAGCTTCAAAAGCGACATAGGACGCGACATTACCTGTTTGAGATAGTGCACCATATTCAACCGCAACCTGACCACGGCCAAAGGATCCACCCATAGCATCGATCGTTCCGCCACGCGTGTTGAAACCATCTTTCATTGTGATGCCAATAGCACCACCGATAGCATTTAGACCGTAGATAGGATTTGCACCAAGTACCGTTATGTTACTTATTGCAATTGCAGGAATAAGATCAAGATTAACGGTATCTCCAAAGGATTCATTGATGCGCACACCATTTTGATAGACAGCTAATCCTTGCGAACGGCCACCAACGGGAGAAGCATCAAATCCTCGATATTGTATGTCGGTGCGCAAACCTCCGCCTGCCGTATCTGACAAAATGATG
>JBJTOZ010000033.1:0-3329 GCA_046074825.1 Hyphomicrobium sp. | reverse complement strand
GCTGCGGCTGCAGGGGGGCGCCCGCCACCGACAGCGGGAATGGGACCCTGTGCTGGAATAAGAGAAGTTGGAACGGGACCTGTCGCTGGAGCTGGTCCTCGTCCTGCTGCCGCAGCAGAATATTTTGCAAGAACTTCATCTCGAGGTCCAAAGGCCATGGCGCGTCCTTCCGCCATGATCATCACGAGATCAAACGCCTGAAGAACACTGGGACGATGCGAGATCACAATAATAATTCCGTTGCGTTTTTTGACACCCTCAATGGCACCTAAAAGGGCTTTATCGCCCTCCGCATCAAGATTGGAATTTGGCTCATCGAGTACAACGACAAATGGTTTCTTATAAAGGGCCCGCGCTAAAGCCACACGCTGTCTTTGCCCTGCAGACAACACAGCTCCTCCCTCACCAATTTCGGTCTGATACCCATCTTTAAATGTCAGGATCAGTTGGTGTGCCCCTGCTGCTTGAGCAGCTTCAATGACAGCTTCCGATTCAATTTTGTCTTCAAGACGAGCTATGTTGTCGGCAATGGTTCCTGAAAAAAGTTCTACATCTTGTGGCAAGTAGCCCAAGTGGGCTCCTAATTCGTCCGATGGCCACTGATCCAAAGACGCTCCATCAATCCGCACGCGACCCGCAGCAGGCGTCCACGCCTTCACCAAACTGCGCGCCAATGTCGACTTACCAGAACCACTTGGTCCTATGATGCAAAGACTTTGTCCTGCTTTCAGTTCAAAATTAATGTCGCGAAGGATAGGCCTCTGCCCGCCAGGCTCGAGCACAAGCAAATTCTCGACTTTTAAATTCGTCTTTGGTTGCGGCAACGACATGCGATCAGGCTCTGCAGGTAATTTTTCAAAGGCCTCTCTGAGGCGCTTCCATCCCTGTCGGGCCGCAACAAAAAGTTTCCAGTTCGCAATGGCTTGATCAACAGGGGCTAGTGCACGGCCAGAAAGAATGGACCCTGCAATAATAATCCCTGATGAGGCTTCCCCTGCAATCACAAGCAAAGCACCAATGCCCAACATGGCTGATTGCAACACCATGCGAAGCGTTTTCGAAATCGAACCAAGACCGCCTGAAACATCGCTCGACTGTGTTTGAAACTCCGCAAGTTTAACACCAGCTCTACGATACCTCTCTGCTATTCGGCCCTTCATACCAAGAGAAGCCAAAACCTCCGCATTACGGCGACCTGCGAGAGCAAGTTCTGCGCGCTCCGCAACACGCTCATTGGTTTGTTTGATGGGCTTGTGGCTTTTGATCTCAGTCAAGATCGTCAGTCCGACCAAGATAAGAGCACCAACGACTGCTGTTACTCCAAGAACCCAGTGGAACATGAATATGATCGCCATATAAAAAGGCAACCACGGAAGATCCATGAGTGCCCCAGGCCCACCACTGGAAAGAAACGCCTTGATGGCATCGAGATCGCGGATGGGTTGAAGGCCGTTTCCGCGGCGCGTGAGCGTCGTTGCAACGCGCGTTGTGATATCAAAAACGCGAAGACCAAGGCGGTCTTCAAAAACATTACTCGCGCGAATGAGAATGCGCGAGCGAATAAAATCAAGTCCACCTTGAACCGCCATCAGCATTAAAGCGACAACAGACAACACAACAAGAGTAGGCACACTACGACTTGGAACAACGCGATCATAAACTTCCAACATATAAAAAGAACCTGTGAGGGTCAGAACATTGCTGAAAGCACTGAAGACACCAACGGCTAAGAAGGCACCTTTGCATCGTGAAAATGTGTGAGACAGTTCAGTCCCACCTTTAACGGGCGGTTGAGGAGGACCCCCCTCAGGAGCATTCTGTGTTTTATCTTTGCGTTTTGAAAGTCTGCTCACAAGACCCCCAAAAAGGGAAAATCCTGTTCTTGCCGCTCCAAGAGCTTCCCGACCCAGAGTTTTTATCGGAGGCCCTGAGTTTTTGAGTGTCTGACCAAGACCCGCACCTGCTCTTTTTATTCCTTCTTCGAGAATGCTGAAAGAGTTTGGGACTTCTCCATTATTGTCCACTTTGGAAAGATTGAAGTTGGGATCATTTGAACGAGGCTGTTGTCCCAAACCCGAAACCATCGGACCGAGAGAGCCTTTCAATCTGCTGGCTAAATTTGCAGCTTCCTCAGCAGCGGGTTGGAACCCATCTTCGTCATCCTGATTGGCGGCTGTTATGCGATGCACCCGTGCCCTTGAGCCTCTTGGAATAATGACAGGTTGGGGAACCTTGTTTATGAGATTAAAGGCGTTGATAATAAGCGCACAGCCTGCAAGCACAAAAGCAGCGGCTGTGGCATTTGCAATTGGGAATTTTTGAAAGAACTGCCCAAAAAGTTCAGGCTGTAATGCGCTCCATCCAGACTTATAAAGTTCAAGACATCCTCCCGCAGTCAAAAGAAGTCCACTCGTCAAACGGAGTGTAAAAGAAAATAGCCCACCCCTTCGCGCTGCTCGCGTGTCGAGGATCTCAAAATCATAAAAGCCTCTGGATGATGCAGAGGAAAGCGAGGGATGCCATGCTGTGAAAACCAAACTAAAGCCTATCAAGGCAAGAACGGCTGCAAACAACCATGCTGTGCTCTCATAAAAATGTGAGGACAGGGAGGACGGAAGCAAGCTTGGCCATCCAGGACTTATGAGATCAAGACAGGCAATTTCCAGAAGACCAAGCCCAATCAGACTTCGGAAAAAGGCAGATGACCCCATCTCGCGGCCAACTTCGACAGCTGTTTCCTCTCCCACATCCTCATACTCAAAGGTGTTCCCTTCAATACTTTTCACTTGAGAATAAGAGACGCGCCATGAGCGCAGAATTAAAAGAAAACCTCCAAGACCAAGCAGAAGAGCAAATATCGCCGAGGCTGCACGGTTTGTTCCCTCTGAAAGCGATGAGGGAACTAAAGAAGCCCAACCAGGACCAAAAAGTTCAAGACTGGATACGATCAACAGAAGAAATCCACTTCCAAAGCGGACAGCTCCGAAGAAACGCATCAAAAACGAGAAGCCTTCATTTTCAGAGTTAGAGTCAGAATAAGAAGAGGCTGAACGCTTTCGACCAAAAAGAACGCGCAGGCCATTCAAAAAAAGACCAACACCCGAAAGAGCAATTCCAAAAGCAAGAGCGCTGACAATTCCGTTTTTTAAAGAGAGAAGAGCCTGATCAGCGGCATTGGAAGCAGACTGAGTGAACATCTGTGGTTTTAAAAAACCAAGACAGCCAAATAAAAGAAGGAGAGCGCCAAGGGTTAAGCGTGGAAGAGAGCTGAATAATCGAGACCCAACCTCTTCTTTCCTGTCTTGGGTTGTCTCCGTTGGTGTCCAAGA
>JBJTOZ010000032.1:0-8072 GCA_046074825.1 Hyphomicrobium sp. | reverse complement strand
TGCTCCCTACTGGAGTCGAACCCGTCTTTCCAGATTGAAAATCTGATGTCCTAACCGATAGACGAAGGGAGCAAGCGCTAAATAGTGTATAGGTAGGTTTAGACCTCCACGCAAGTCACAGTGTTTGAATTCAACACACCTGAAATCTTCTTTATTATCACAGACCTAATCCTGTTTGCGAGGATCGGCCGCATCCTCAATCGTTAAATCTATTTTCTCTCTGCCTCCCCATGAATCCTTTTTTATAGTCCCCGCCACATGCATCGGCATTCCCCCAGTGTTTTGCAAAACATGACCAAGTGGTTGTCCTACAGCTCGAAACGCAATGCCATCGACTTTGGATCCATCTGAAGCTTCTAATACACATCGAATATGAACATCCCCGACCTGCTTCGCATACTTGATACGCACAGATGGGAAGGCAAAACGGGGCTGCGGATTACTTTGACCATAGGGACCTGCCTTTTCTAGTAAATCAATGAGATCACTGTTAAGGCTTGATGGAATAAGAGCTCCATCGATTTCTATTTTCGGCGCAGATCGTGTCAAGTCCCCATAGGAGGATAGCTTCTCAAAGAAAAAAGTTTGCGCTTTTAAAAAAGAACTCTCCCGCACCGTGAGTCCTGCCGCCATTGCATGACCCCCTCCTTTGACAAGGATCCCCTCTGTAAAAGCAGCTCTCACAATGGTACCTATGTCAATCCCAACAACAGAACGAAGAGATCCTGTTCCGACCAGTTCAGCAGACGATGTTCTCTCCCATGACAGAGCACAACAAGGTCGATGAAACCGTTCGACAATACGGCTTGCAACAAGCCCTACAACCCCTTTGTGCCATGTCTCAGATCCCACAAAAAGAATGGGGCTATCGGGTTCTTCTGTAATTTTACGATCGGCTTGAGCAAAAGCCTCTTCCAACATTTGTGTTTCAATTTCTTTTCGTTCTTTATTCAACTTATCGAGCAGAATAGCAATTCTCTGAGCCTCCAGATCGTCCCTTGCTGTGAGGAGACGTGCGCCCAAGGATGCATCCCCAATTCTGCCACCAGCATTTATGCGAGGCCCTAGAATATATCCCAAATGAAAAGTTGTAGGCGCTTGATGTAAGCCTGATGCATCACTCAAGGCACGCAAACCTACATTCTCTCGCGATCGCATGACTGCTAACCCTTTTCGGACATAGGCCCGATTAAGTCCCATCAAAGGAACAACATCCGCAACCGTAGCTAGAGCAACAATATCAAGCTCTTGCATCAAAGACGGCTCTTCTATTTCGTCATTGTAATAGCCTTTTTTTCGCAATTGACGCACAACAGCGACAAGCAACAGAAAAACTACTCCCGCAGCACATAAATGTCCTTGTCCAGACAGATCATCCTGTCGATTTGGATTAACAACACCATAGACATCGGGAAGTGATGCATCTGTCTGATGATGGTCTATAACTAAAATATCTCTCTTCAACGCTTTTGCTGCCTGCATCGTCTCAATACTAGTCGAACCACAATCGACCGTAATAAGAAGTTGGGCACCCTCCCCCACAAGCATTTCTAAAGCCGTAATGTTGGGTCCATACCCTTCGAATATACGATCAGGAATATAAATTCTGGATTTGGTATGATGCGATTGAAGAAAACGCTCCAAGAGTGCAGCCGAACAGGCTCCATCCACATCGTAGTCTCCAAAAATAGCAACATTTTCTTTATTCAGGATCGCCAGTCCGATCCGCTCAGCAGCCTTCTCCATATCTTTAAGGGTAGACGGATCAGGCATTAAACCTTTCAGACTCGGGTCCAAAAAGAGGGGTACATCATCAAGCTTCACCCCTCTTGCGGCAAGTACCCTCCCTAATAAATCAGGAACACCATGCTGTTGGCAGATGGTAAGAGCAAGGTTGTGATGGTCTTTTTTAAGACGTTCCTTCCAAACTAAGGAGCGTGCAGACTTGCGTACGCCAAGAAAGGGGAGATCCTCTCCTGACATCTCCAGTTCCTTCGTTCTTTTTTTCTGAAGTCCTATCATTATTTAAAACCAAAAAGTGCTAAATTCCTGTCAGTAGATACGTTCTTTTATCGGTTAGGAGGTTTTAGTTACTAACAAAGGAAGAGATACTTTGAAATCACAATCAAAAAAAATTGCACTCAAAAGAAGGTCTTTCAAGAAATCAATTAAAAGAGGATATTCAATTTTTAAATTTGCTCAGCGTCAACCTGCTCTCGATGTAATTTAAAGGAGTACACTATGCGGGAAAACGCGCTCCAATATCTCGAAAACGTGTTTTAATTCTGCGAACAGTTCCACTTTTAGAACGCATGACAACAGTTTCTGTTTCCGCAAAATCCCCGCGAAAGTGGACGCCATCCAGAAGTGAACCATCGGTCACGCCCGTTGCGGAAAAAATGACATCTCCAGACGCCATATCTTCTAAATTAAATTTACGATTGATATCTTTAATTCCCATTTTTTCTGCTCTTAACCGTTCGTTATCATTTGATGGTTTCAAGCGGCCTTGAATTTGTCCGCCCACACAGCGCATAGCTGCCGCTGCAAGAACACCTTCGGGTGCACCGCCCGCGCCCATGTAAATATCAATTCCAGTTTCACGAGCATCTGTAGTCCAAATGACACCCGCCACATCCCCATCAGGAATAAGTCGAACAGACGCTCCCGCTTCTCGAACAGCTTTGATAAGATCAGCATGACGAGGGCGATCAAGAATACAAGCTGTTATCTCATTGACAGGAACACCCTTAGCCTTCGCAAGATTTTTTATATTTTCCCCTGCAGTTTTATCCAAATCCACTATGCCTTGAGGATAGCCAGGTCCCACAGCAATCTTATCCATGTACATATCAGGTGCATTGAGTAGACCCCCTTTTTCAGCAATCGCCAAAACAGCCAAAGCATTAGGCATGGATTTTGCGCAGATGGTCGTCCCTTCTAAGGGATCAACGGCAATATCCACTTCAGGCCCCTCTCCTGATCCAACTTTTTCTCCTATATAGAGCATGGGGGCCTCATCCATTTCTCCTTCCCCAATTACGACTGTGCCCCGAATAGAGAGAAGCGCAAGCTCTCTGCGCATCGCGTCAACTGCAGCTTTGTCTGCTGCTTTTTCATTACCGCGTCCCCGCAATCGAGCAGCTGCAATTGCAGCTGCCTCCGTTACGCGAGCGACCTCTAGGACTAAAACTCTTTCAAGACCGCTTAATCTTTCCTGATGCATGAAATGTCCCCTTGTTTTTTAAATTCGCTCACGAGAGATTTAAAATTTGTCTCTTCGTCCTATTAAAGTTCCTCTATCCTTATCATTTGAGGCTTCGCAGCAACTTTTCCATCTGCTTCTATTTCTTCTAACGCTTTGCGAATATTCTCTTCTGTCGTTTCATGGGTAATAATAACAACTTGTGCCGCGATATCACCTTCTGTGCGTGCGTCCGTTGAAGATGGAGCCGATGGGCGACGTTGAACTATACTTTCTAGGGAAACCTCACGATCACCCATACGCTTTGTGATTGCAGCCATAGCGCCAGGCCGATCAGGAACTGAAAGCCTCACGTAATAAGGACCTTTATGGCCTGAAAGACTTGATTTCTTAAATGGTACAAGCTGTGCAATAGGTTTTAGAAAAGGAGCGAGCACCAAGCCTCGTGCAACATCGACAATATCACTTGCTACAGCTGAGGCTGTTGGTTTTGAGCCTGCTCCAGGACCGACCAAAAGAACAGAACCACAAAAATCTCCCTCTATGGCTACACAGTTCATGACGCCTGAAACCTGAGCAATTGTTGCTGTTTCAGGAACGAACGCTGGATGAACGCGCACTTCAATGCCTGAAGATGTTTTCTCAGCAACACCTAAAAGCTTAATACGATATGAAAGATTACGCGCTGCTTCTATATCAGCAGCATTTATCGTTTCTATTCCCTCAATATGGATGCCATCGCTTGGAATATGAGTTCCGAAAGCAAGACTTGTGAGAAGTGCAAGTTTATGCGCAACATCAAATCCGCCTATATCAAATGTTGGATCTGATTCAGCATAGCCCTTAGCCTGCGCTTCCTTTAAAGCACTTTCAAAGGGCAACTGTTCATCATGCATTTTAGTCAGAATGTAATTACACGTCCCATTCAGAATTCCGTAAACTCTGCGTACTTCATTTCCCGCAAGCGCTTCCCGTAAGGTTTTAATAACTGGAATTCCACCCGCAACAGCCGCTTCAAAATTAAGAGAGACTTTGTTTGTCTCCGCGAGAGACCCAAGATGCATTCCGTGTTTAGCAAGAAGAGCTTTGTTGGCAGTAACAACATGCTTGCGAGATTTAAGGGCAGCTTCCACAGAACTTCGAGCGACGCCCTCTTCGCCTCCAATAAGTTCAACAAAACAGTCAATGGAGGGATCTTTTGCTAAAGCTACGGGATCCTCAAACCATCGCGCATTACGGATCGCACCATCTCGATTTTTCGTTTTTGATCGAGCACAGACCCCTGTGATTTCAATAGATCGTCCAAGCGTTCTTTCTAATTCCGCTCCATGCACGCGAAGAAGTTCTAAAAGGCCTGTACCAACAGTACCAAGACCTGCAATTCCAAGTTTAAGGGGTTTTTCCATAACTGCTCTTTCGCTAGGAATGAAGGGAGGTATTGACCCTTCGTTGCAGCTCAAGAGAGCTTTGAGAAACTTCAGGACTATGAGACATAAATCTTTTCACATTCCGAGCGGCCTGCCGAATTCGATGCTCATTTTCAACAAGCGCTATGCGCACAAATCCTTCCCCATATTCGCCAAAACCAATCCCAGGAGAGACAGCAAGATCTGCTTTTTCAATCAAAAGTTTTGCAAATTCTACAGATCCTAAATGCGCAAAACGTTCAGGGATGGGACACCAAGCAAACATCGTTGCTGGAGGGGGTGGAATTGACCATCCTGCTCTTTCAAAACTTTCCACAAGACAATCACGTCTTGTTTTGTAGGTCTCTCTTATCTCTTGTACGCATTCTTGTGGGCCATTTAAAGCTGCCGCCGCTGCGACCTGTATGGGCGTGAAAGCTCCATAATCTAGATAGGATTTAACACGGGCAAGAGCACCAATTAACCTCTCATTTCCAACCGCAAACCCCATGCGCCATCCAGGCATATTATATGTTTTGGAGAGAGACGTGAACTCTACTGTCATATCCATGGCCCCTTCCACTTGAAGAACAGAGGGGGGAGGATTTCCATCATAATAAAGTTCTGCATAAGCAATGTCAGAGAGAATAATCAGATCAAGACGCTTTGCTAACGCTACAGCCTCTTTATAAAAATCTAAGCTTGCAATCATGGCTGTTGGGTTTGAAGGATAAGAAAGAATAAAACCTAAAGGTTTGGGTATCGAATGACGAACAGCATGTTCGACAGCACGCAGAAAGTCCTCTCCTGTTCCTACAGGAACGTGGCGAACAGAAGCCCCTGCAATGATAAAACCGAATTCATGGATGGGATAAGTTGGATTAGGCACAATCATCACATCGCCAGGCGCTGTGATTGCTTGCGCCATATTCGCAAAGCCTTCTTTCGACCCGAGCGTTGCAACAACCTGCGTCTCGGAATCAAGCTTCACACCAAATCTGCGCTCATAGTAAGAAGCCTGTGCTTTACGAAGACCAGGTATTCCTTTCGATGCAGAATAACGGTGTGTGCGAGGCTTAGCGACTGTTTCAACCAACTTTGCTATGATATGTGGTGGTGTCGGGAGATCAGGATTTCCCATCCCAAGATCAATAATATCCGCACCCCGCGCTCGCGCAGCCGCTTTTAAGCGGTTGACTTCAGCAAAGACATAAGGCGGTAAACGTTTAATGCGATGAAATTCTTCAATCACGTTGTGGAGCTCTTTTATAAAATTTTTATTCTTTATTGGAACTAAACTAAGGTTGTGCATCCTCCAATTAAAAGCACGCAGAAACAATCCTTAAGCACGTATCTTTGATTCAAAAGGCAGATTTTTGAAAGACTTGTGAAGACACAATCGTATTCCTGTGGTTATGTATCCACTTGAAAAGCTCGATATCCTCAGTCTATCCCTCAAAGATCTTCAAAAAGAGAAAGTCTAACGTCTTCAATTCATTAGACTATTCATTCTTTAAGAGTATGGTATAAAGACATTGCCTTCGCAAAGGTGACCCTCAGTATCATGACAACAAAAGAGAAATCTAAAAAAGACCTTTTAGAAACCTACAAGATCGCTGATCCTGAGGAATTTACCCGCAACATTCTGAAAGCCTACGAAGAAGGGGGACGGGCGATAACAGAATTTTTGGAGCGTTCTGACACTCAAATTACCCCTTTTTCTGCTGCCAGCGAAATGGCACGTGCCACGGAAACTGTTTCAGGTATTTATGCCAGATGGATGTCCGAACCTACAAAATTTGCCCAAGCGCAAGCTCAACTCGTTGGATCTTATGTCGAACTCTGGAATCGCACTCTTCAGCGTATGATGGGAAGCCCCCAAGAGCCTGTCATAGAACCAAGTCCGTCTGATAATCGTTTTCGTGATCCTGAGTGGTCCAACAATCTTTTCTTTGATTTTATAAAACAGGTTTATCTTCTCACTACAAAATGGGCAGAAGACAACCTTGCAGTAACGGACGGTCTTGATGAAAACAGCAGACAGAAAGCGGAGTTTTATTTTCGACAATTAACGAGTGCATTTTCTCCCTCTAATTTTCCCATGACCAATCCTGAAGTAGTTCGAGAGACTATGACCTCGAATGCTAAAAATTTAGTCGAAGGCATGTCACATTTGCTTGAAGATCTCAAAAACTCAGGAGATCTCATGCGTATCAGTCAAACAGATGCCTCGGCTTTTGAAGTTGGAAAAAATCTTGCCACAACACCAGGCAAAGTGATCTTTCAAAATGAACTCTTTCAACTTATCCAATATTCTCCAACAACGGATAAGGTGAGAGAGTTTCCCATTTTAATTTGTCCCCCGTGGATTAATAAATATTATATTCTGGATTTGACCCCTCAGAAAAGTATCATCAAGTATATTGTTGATCAGGGCTTTACCGTTTTTGTCATTTCTTGGGTCAACCCTAGTAGTGAATACGCCAATATAAGCTTTGAAGATTATATGATACAGGGCTTGATGACGGCAACAGATGTGGTTCATCGAGAAACAGAATTAAATCAATGCAACGTTTTAGGGTATTGTGTAGGGGGCACGCTTTTAGGCACCACGCTAGCTTGGCTCGCAGCTAGAGGAGAAACACCTTTTAAATCCGTTACCTTTCTCACAACTCAGGTGGATTTCTCAAAAGCAGGAGATCTTCTTCTTTTCACCGACAAAGAACAGCTCGTTAATCTCGAACAGATAATGAAAGAGAGGGGCTTTCTTGACGGATCTCGTATGGCCAATGTGTTTAATATGATGCGACCACGCGATCTTATCTGGCCCTATGTCGTCAATAATTATCTGTTGGGTCGTAAACCTTTCCCGTTTGATTTGCTCTATTGGAACCAGGATTCAACTCGAATACCTGCAGCCTGTCATTCTTTTTACCTCCGCGAGTTTTATAACGAGAATACCCTTGCCGATGGAAAACTCGAAATTGCTGGCGTCAAATTGGATCTAAAAAAAGTAAATCTTCCGATGTTTGAACTCGCGACACGTGAAGATCACATCGCGCCTGCAAAGTCTGTATTTATTGGGGCCAAATTGTTTGGTGGCCAAATTGATTTTGTACTAGCTGGATCAGGACATATTGCAGGCGTTATCAATCCACCCGATAAAATTAAATATCAATACTGGACCAACAAAAACAAATTGTCAGGAAATAGTCTGGATGAGTGGCTTCAATCGGCGGAAGAACATCCCGGCTCTTGGTGGCCATATTGGATAGAATGGCTTCATAAAAATTCTGGGAATTGGACACTTCCACGACAGCCTGGTGAAACACTCGGTGTCATCGAGCCTGCCCCAGGCAGTTATGTAAAAAATAGATCGTAAGTCATTTAGCTTCTAACTCTATGACAATTTGCACGCACTTAGAAAATTCTTTTTTTTCTCTTGTGCAGAAACATACCTC
>JBJTOZ010000031.1:0-6663 GCA_046074825.1 Hyphomicrobium sp. | reverse complement strand
TAAAAGACCCGCCACCAGATAAAAACGCATCGCGCGTGCAACGACACTGGCCACCATGAATTCAAAGAAAGGCATTCCCGTCACACCGGCTGTAATCGTGAGCACCTTGTAGGGAAACGGTGTCCAGCCTTTGGCAATTAAAATCCACACCCCCCATTCGTTGAACCAGTTTGCAAATTCCATGAAATTGTCGGACTTGCCGTAAAAATCAAGGATGGGCTTTCCAAGACTTTCAAAAAAGAAATGCCCGATCATATATCCAAAAGCACCACCAATGACGGAGGCGATCGT
The DNA here is from genome assembly GCA_046074825.1 of Hyphomicrobium sp. Classification (GTDB taxonomy): domain Bacteria; phylum Pseudomonadota; class Alphaproteobacteria; order Rhizobiales; family Hyphomicrobiaceae; genus JAGVSR01. Next base: position 6,372 of record JBJTOZ010000031.1, on the reverse strand, counting down.
TGCTAAGGTTGCAAACCAGAAAGCCTTCTGTCTCTGTGCAACAGACATCGGGATCAGCATCACGTCTGGAGGGATAGGGAAAAAAGAACTTTCGACAAAAGCCACACAACAAAGAGCGGTTGGAGCACGCTCACTTGCCGCCAAATCCATCATCCACGTGTAAAGTTTTTTGATCATGAGGGGTTCAATATTTTTTGATAGAGTGGAACACAGTGATGCGTTCTTATAAACTTTCGCAGAGAATGTCTGTTTCTTGATTCATCGACAGCCTGCGTACAAGTTCATTCAAAACCAAACGCCCCTCACCCCTAGCCCTGATCCGAGGTCTTTGGGAAACAAATCTTTCTTTCTCTCCAGAAATTTCTGTAGAAAGCTGTGCAAAGAAATTCTCTTTCTTGGTCCTTCTTTCATCTCTGCCCAGAACCTCAAGAAGACCAAGCATTGCAAGATGCTCGACTTCCGTTCTTGAAGGAGCAACACCATAGTGTTGAAGAATCTCCTCTAAATCAACGCCCTCAGAAGTACGCAGTCCCATAAGCAGCATCTCATCCGCCTGCTCTGTTTTCGATAGAGGGGTTTGCTCCGTAAATCCGTGCCCATGTGTTTCTACCAATTCAACCCATCTCTCGGGGTTGCGCTCTGTGACAGTTGCAAGACGCTGATCTAAAACAGATAGGCGTCCATGCGCACCAGGCCCAACACCCACGTAAGGCCCATAACGCCAATAGAGCATATTGTGACGACACTCTTGCCCGTGACGGGCGTAATTGGAAACTTCATAGGTCTCAAATCCCCTTTGCGCAGTCATCTCCCCCGTCAGGGTATAAAACAAAGAAGCCTGATCTTGATCGGGGACCTTTAAAGCTCCTTTTTTATGAAGCTCCGCAAAAGGTGTGTCCGGCTCAATAGTGAGCTGGTAGAGAGATAAATGGTCCCCTGCCCGATCGAGAGCCTCTTGAAGTTCCTTTTCCCACGCTTCAATTCTCTGCCCTGACCGCGCATAAATAAGATCGAAGGAGAAACGATCAAAAACTTGCCGCGCAATATCTATAGCCTTGCGGGCTTCATCAGCTGAATGCAACCTTCCAAGACGCTTCAGGTCCTCATCTATAAAAGACTGAACCCCAACAGAAGCGCGATTAATTCCCGCCTTTCGATAGTCGCGAAACCGCTGCGCTTCAACACTATTGGGGTTCGCTTCCAAGGTGACTTCCGCATCTTGAGAAACAACCCAAAGTTTGGCGATATGCGTGAGCAAAGCTTCTACTGTTTGAGCTTGCATTAGAGAAGGCGTGCCACCACCTAGAAAAATAGATCCGACTTCGCGTTGCCCGATCTGAGCTGCAACGGTGTCTAATTCTCGGCAGTAGGCTTTAAGAAATCTTTCCTCGTCCCATCCTCCAAAACGAACATGGCTATTAAAATCGCAATAGGGGCACTTTTGCGCACAAAAAGGCCAGTGCACATAAACCCCAATTTTTTGATTTATTTTTTGAATTCCCAAATCTCTCATGACGCGCTGGAACCTAGAGCTGCGGCAAGACACGCTTTTGCAAGCAGCCTCCACGGAGGATCATCCCCATGGTGTTGTAATGAGAGATGCTCAAAAAGAGTTTTCAAAAAAAGGGCTCTTTGATCAGAAAGATCCGACGGAGTTTCGCGCGCAACCTCTTTACTCAAGAGTTTGACAAAAGTGACAAATTCTTCGCGTGTAGAAATGTTCGCTGCTGCCGCATGCAAGCCCTCCCTATCTCTTTGAGCATTTGGAGTAAGAGGCTTGTCGTTTGCGCCTTTTAGACAGGCTTTCCGAAAGGCATCAAAAGCGCGCGTGCGATGCGATAGGGCATACTTTTCCTCAGGAGCCATCTCTCCGAAAGTTTGCGATTTTCCCTCAGGCACAAACATGGGATCATATCCAAAGCCATTGCCCCCTCGCGGGGGCCACACCAAATGCCCAAAAATTTTGCCCTCAAACGTACAGTGCTCTCCATTAGGCCAGGCCACACACAAGACGGAAATAAAATTTGCTTGCGGGCCAGGGTACCCCCAACCATGACGCGCTGTTATTTCTTGAGAAACTTTCTTCATCGCAAGACCAAAATCTTTTTGAGGTCCTGCCCAACGTGCTGAAAAAATACCCGGCGCCCCGCCAAGACAATCCACTTCCAAACCAGAATCATCCGCCAAGGCCACCAAGCGTGATCCCTTTGCTGCAGCTAGAGCCTTCAATTGGGCATTGCCATGAAAGCTTGGTTCCGTCTCCTCGGGCTCCTCCAAACCAAGAGAGGAGGCAGACACAGCTTCTAAACCATAAGGGGCAATCAGCTGATTAAGTTCCCACACCTTGCCTTTGTTGTGACTGGCAAGAACAACTTTTGTACCACGATCAAGAAAGCGCATGAGGGGATGCGGACCAAAACTTAAAGACGATAATTTATCCGACCGACAGTTTTTGAAGTGAAACAAGTTCAGCGATGCCTTTACGCGCTAAAACCATGAGCGCATCAAAGCTCTCTTGACTAAATGCCGTTGTCTCTGCTGTGCCTTGCACTTCGACAATTCCACCAGTACCAGTCATGACAAAATTAGAGTCCGCGTCGGCTGAGGAATCCTCCATGTAATCGAGGTCTAAGACAGGCACTCCCTGATAGATCCCGCAAGAAACGGCTGCAACCTGATCCCGCAAGACGCCATCCTTGACCATATCACGAGCTTTCATCCACTGAATGCAATCATAAAGGGCAATCCATGCTCCTGTAATACTTGCCGTGCGCGTTCCACATCCGCTTGGATGACATCGCAATCAACCGTAATTTGACGCTCCCCTAATTTTTGCAAATCAACAACAGCCCTCAAGGCGCGACCAATCAATCTTTGAATTTCTTGCGTACGACCTGAGGGATGACCCGTTGTCACCTCGCGACGCGTCCGATCCGATGTTGCACGAGGCAACATAGCATATTCCGCTGTGACCCACCCCTTTCCCTGACCTTTGAGCCAAGGGGGAATGCGCTCTTCTAAACTGGCCATACACAATACATGGGTATTCCCGAACTTAATGAGACAGGAACCTTCCGCGTGCATAGAAACACCCCGCTCTATCGAAACGCGACGCAGTTCATTATTCTGTCTTTTGGAGGGGCGCATCGTGCACTCTAACCTTTGTTTGTGTTTCTCAAGACTGTGAAAACTAACGATCTCTCTGGCAGACTGCAACCAGAAAGAAACCTCTCTTTATTTTACCTTTTTCTCTTTTTTAAAGTACATCTCACCCCCCCTCTTGAGAAAGGGCATATAAATCCTGTCTTGATCCTAGAGGAGCAACATCTCTATACTTAGGTTAAAACCTGTAAAATAATCATCACTTGTTCTTTGGAGCATCCAATCTTCCATGCCTGCGATCGTCAAACTTAACGACCGCTCTCGTGCAGTCCTGAGGCAAATCGTGGAAAGTTATCTGTCCACAGGTGAGCCTGTTGGCTCACGCAATCTTTCGCGCGTGCTTCCTATCTCTCTCTCCCCTGCCTCTATCCGCAATGTCATGTCGGACTTGGAAGAACTCGGACTAATTTATGCCCCGCATACTTCGGCAGGCCGACTGCCAACGCAAATTGGTCTTAGAATGTTTGTTGATGGCCTGCTCGAGTGGGGGGCGCTATCAGAGGATGAAAGAAAAAAAATTGAAGCACAGATTTCCGCTCGGGGCGCCACCTCTCTTGATAAAGTGCTTGGAGAGGCAAGCGAAATGATCTCAGGTCTTTCGCATTGTGCAGGTGTTGTTCTTGCTGAAAAACAAATCTCTCGACTAAAGCAAGTGGAATTTGTTTTATTAGAAAAAACAAAAGCCCTTGCCATCCTTGTGAGTGAAGACGGAGACGTTGAAAACCGTATCATCACTATTCCTCCAGGGCTTTCACCATCCGCCCTGATTGAGGCTGCAAATTACTTGAACGCACATATTCATGGGCTCACCATTGGCGAGGCCCGCGAACGCATCGAAAAAGAATTAACAAAAGCGCGGGCTGAACTTGACGAACTGACCCAAAAAGTCGTCAGAGAAGGACTTGCCGAATGGTCGGGTGTGCTTGATGAAAGAAAAAGTCTTATCGTGCGAGGACAATCGAACCTCTTAAAAGATTTAACAGCAGTCGAAGATCTTGAACGGATACGTCAACTCTTCGACGATTTAGAATCCAAAAAAGAAATCTCTCAAATCCTTGGACTTGCCGAAGGCGCTGAGGGTGTACGGATTTTCATTGGGTCGGAGAACAAACTCTTTTCCATGTCTGGATCTTCCCTGATTGTGGCCCCATTTCACAATCCCTCTCGCAAAGTAGTTGGAGTTCTTGGTGTTATTGGTCCGACGCGGCTTAACTACGCAAGGATTATCCCAATGGTGGATTATACAGCGAAAATTGTTTCACGTATGATCACTTGATTTTTCGTCTCATATAGACGATATCCCGCCTATGCTTATGCTAAGAGTGTTGCACCACATCTGAAATTAAAGACAAAAAACCAACGGAACATGATGTCAGATCCAACAAAAAACGCCGCTGCACAAAAAAAAGAAAAGTCTCAAAGCGAAAATCCTCAAGAGAGGGAGCCTTTTTCTGAGCCAGCTGAGGCAGAGGCCGCTCCTCCCGAGGTCGCAAGCGAGCCTGGACCAGAACAGCTGAAAGAAATTATCGCAGCCCTTCAGACTGAAATTGAACAGCAAAAAAATCAGACATTGCGCGTAATTGCGGACATGGACAATCTTCGCAAACGCACCGAGCGTGAAAAAGAAGACATAAAAAAATATGCCATCACCAAATTTGCTGCAGATCTTATTAATGGTATAGATAATTTCGAGCGGGCCTTGGGCGCTGTCCCCAAAGGGGCTGCTGAAGCAGACCCAGCACTGGCGAGCCTCATGGAAGGGGTTGGCATGACAGAACGGGAATTAAAATCTATTCTGGAACGCCACGGTGTCAAAAGAATTTGGCCTGAAGGCGAAATGCTCAATCCCCACTATCATCAGGCTGTGATGGAACAGCACAATCCTGATGTTACTGCAGGCACAATCTTGCAAGTCTATCAGGCAGGCTATTTGATCGAGGATCGGGTTTTGCGAGCTGCTATGGTCGTTGTTGCAAAGGGTGGTGAAAAAAAATCCGATAAATCTAATTCAAATCCAACGACACCCAAAAACGAGCCACCCTCCGGCGCACACGAAACCCAACCTTCATCGCAATAAAAATAATAACGACCATTAAAAGATTAAAGGTCTGCTTTTGTCACCCTTCTAAGCGTGAGATTAATCCGTCCTCCGCCTTCCACAAGGGGAGATGTAGAGGCGAGGATCTTATCGATGCCATGATAGGCAAAACGCGACGCGCCCCCCATCACAGCCACATCCCCTGAACACAACTTGACGCGGGCTTTTCGATCCTCGCGGCGAAGACCTCCCATGTGGAAGACCGCCTCATCGCCAAGAGAAACAGAGAGAACAGGCGCTCTGGGCTCATTTTCATCCGCATCGCGATGACTGCCCATGCGCGCTCCTTCTGGGTAATAATTAATGAGACAGGCTTCAGGAGGGGCTGGAAACTTTGCATATTTTTGCCAGAGCTCAAGAAGCTTTTTCGGAAAAGGGGGCCAGGGCTTTCCTGTCTCAGGATGAAACTCCTGATAGCGATACCCACCCTCTTTATCAGAGACCCATCCGAGAGGACCACAATTAGACATGCGGACGGAAAAGGGTTTGCCCGTTTTCGGCATGCGGGGTTGAAAAAGGGGAGCAACCCGCAAGACCTCAGAGATGGAGTGCAGCAAAACCTTTTGCTCATTGGAATCTAAAGCTTGCGGAAAAACTTCAAATCCATCGGGTAAGGAAAGGGAGCCATTGTCTAACATTTAGAAATCTTTAACCTTCAGAAGAAGGTTTTCCTCATTCTGTGATGCGGCAAGCTGGCTAGAAGCATTTTTTATCTCAAACATTGCCTCTCGCCCGTTGCACCTCACATAAAGCTTCCTATATAAGCCACATAAAGTTTTAAACTATCCTCAGGGAACTACGGCTTTGAACCCTTTTTGGGTCTCTAAAGTCTCAAGGATGCCTTAAATTAGGGACCTCAGTAGTTTGCCGCAACTCAAAAGGAAGTATGTACTATGGGAAAAGTTATTGGCATCGATCTTGGCACGACAAATTCTTGCGTCGCTGTGATGGAGGGCGGAAAGCCTCGGGTATTAGAGAATGCCGAAGGCGTAAACACGACCCCCTCAATTGTTGCGTTTAGCGAAGATGGCGAACGCCACATCGGACTTCCTGCCAAGCGGCAGGCAGTGACCAATCCCACAGGAACTCTGTTCGCTATTAAGCGTCTTATT
>JBJTOZ010000030.1:0-5854 GCA_046074825.1 Hyphomicrobium sp. | reverse complement strand
TTTAAGATTACTTTGACTAATCGTGATCAACTTGCAATGCAAATTGTATGATGGAAAAATGATTATTAAATTATCCTGGTTAACCAGATCGTCTCTGCTGTAGGATATTTAATACAAGGTCAGAACTGCAAAAAATTCTTTAATCAGAATTCATTGATATTAATTTTCTAGCGAAGTTCCTTTATAATAATTATCCCCGTTTTAAAAATCAGGGCTTTATTTAATTTTCGAATATTTTCTAGAATGGAAACCTAGAAAGCCCTTAATCAAAAGATTTTCTAATTCATAAAATATACGCAATCGACAACTCATAAGAAATTTTTTGAAGATCAGGAGTATCGAGGGAGGGATATACTGTTGCAGGTTTAAAAATATATAATTATGTACTAATGCAAAAAAAGAAGATCAAAAGCAAAATAAAATTTTATAATCTAAAATTGTATTTAAATATTTACACTGATTATCGCATTATGATGTGAGCAAGCTTTTATCATGAACTCAAAAGAAAATAAAATCATTCCAACTACATACCGTGATTCAGGAGTAGATATAGATTTAGGAAACTCCCTTGTCCAGACAATAAAACCTTATGCCAAGTCGACTTTTCGTAGTGGAGCTAGCGGTGAGCTTGGGGGGTTTGGTGGCATTTTTGATCTAAAGGCGGCTGGCTTTAAAGATCCAATACTCGTAGCAGCAAACGACGGCGTTGGAACAAAATTAAAAATCGCAATAGAAAGCGGTCTACATAAAACTATAGGAATTGATCTTGTTGCAATGTGTGTAAACGATATTGTTGTGCAAGGAGCTGAACCTCTTTTCTTTCTGGACTACTATGCCACATCAAAATTAGAATTAGCCATTGCTCAGGATGTTATTTTTGGAATTGCTGAAGGTTGTCGCCAAGCAAATTGTGCTCTTATTGGCGGGGAGACCGCCGAGATGCCCGGAATGTATAATAGGGGGGATTACGATCTTGCGGGTTTTGCCGTGGGTGCCGTAGAAAGAGGCGAACTTCTACCACATCCTGAAATTTTGATCGGCGATATCCTTCTTGGTCTTCCATCTTCAGGCCTTCATTCAAATGGTTTCAGCTTAGTTCGTCGTTTAGTTGAAAAAGAGGGATATACTTGGATACAGAAAGCACCGTGGGCGCCTCAGATGACTTTTGCTGAAGCCCTTCTTATTCCAACAAAAATTTATGTTACAACTCTCCTCAAAACACTAAAAAAAATGGGAGGTGGGAGGGGAGGTATCATTAAGGGTTTATCTCATATTACTGGGGGAGGAATATCTGAGAACATCCCACGAATTTTACCTCATAATGTTGCTGGACATATTGATCTTAATAAACTTCCAGTTCCAGCAGTCTTTAACTGGCTCGCCCATGCTGGTCATCTAGATGATAGAGAGATGCTTAGAACATTCAATTGCGGAGTAGGAATGATTATGGTCGTTTCAAAAGGAGAGGTAGACCTAGTACAAGATATTCTTAGAGAGAATGGAGAAGCTCCTTTTATATTAGGCGAAATAATACCCCCTGGCGGATCTAAATCTGAAGCCAAAGGAAAAGGAGAAGCTTGGGCTGTAAAATACGAAGGAGCTCTGAAGTTAAATTAAAAAAAAATCAGACGATTTTATCCATATCTTCGAGTTCATTAATCATTCCTTCAATGACCTTGAGCCCTTTACTCCAAAAGTTTTTATCAGTCGCATCAAGACCAAAGGGTGCTAATAATTTCGAATGATGTTTTGAGCCTCCTGCAGTAAGCATAGAAATATACTTTTCTTCGAAACCTGGGTGACCCTCTTTATAAATACTATAAAGTGAGTTTACGAGACAATCCCCGAAAGCATAGGCGTAAACATAAAAAGGCGAATTTATAAAATGGGATATATATGTCCAATATACTTCATATCCTGACTGAAGATCAAACGCTGGCCCTAGGCTCTCTTTTTGAACCTCCATCCAATAAGTATTAATCTGCTCAGCTGTGAGTTCCCCTTGACGACGCCCCTCATGAACCTTGCGTTCAAAACTATAGAAAGCAACTTGACGTACAACCGTGTTGAGCATGTCCTCAACTTTAGAAGCTATCATAGCTTTTTTTTCCCGAATGCTTTTTGTCTCCGCAATCATTAATTGGAAGGTTAGCATCTCGCTAAAGACTGAAGCCGTTTCGGCAAGTGTTAAAGGAGTTTGTGCTAATAAAGGTCCTTGAACACGTGCTAACATTTGGTGCACACCATGACCTAGCTCATGAGATAATGTCATAACATCTCGGGGCTTACCTTGATAATTCAACAGAATATAAGGATGAACGCTTGGAACTGTTGAAGCAGAAAAAGCACCAGAAGCTTTACCAACACGAATAGGAGCATCAATCCAATTTTTTACAAAAAACTCATTGGCTATTTTTGATAGTTCTAAAGAGAATTGTTCAAAGGCTTTAAGTACAATTCTTCGTGCCACTTCCCATGTATAAATACTTTCAGGCTTATCTGGCAAAGGAGCATTTCGATCCCAGTAAGGAATTTTTTCCAACCCTAACCATCGAGCCTTCATTTTATAATAGCGATGCGAAAGAGCAGGGTAAGACGCACGAACTGCTTCAACCAGAGCATCAACAACGGGCGCTTCTACTCTATTTGCAAGATGCCGACTATCCGCTATATCTTTAAATCCCCTCCATCGATCAGAGATTTCTTTATCTTTAGCCAAAGTATTTGTAATAAAGGTAAAAAGTGGAAGATTTTGTTTAAAGCCCTTCTCAAGTGCGCACGCCGCAGCTTTTCGCCGTCTACTACTCTGATCAGAAAGCAAATGCAGAGCAGGCTCCAAACCAACAGGATCCGCCTCACCTTCGACATCAAATCTCAAACGTGACATTGTCTCATTAAAAAGTCGAGAAAAGGCAGAACGTGAAGTCTGAGACTTCTCTGTAAAAAGCCGCTCAAGATTTTCTTCGAGTTGATATGGTTTTTCACGACGTAAATCATCAAGCCATGGTTTGTAGCGCAAGAGCACAGACCTTTGAGCTTGCTTATCTAATAAACTCTGATCAATTTTATTCAGTTCTAATTCAAAAAAAATGAGCTCGGTTCCAAGCCGTGTGAGAGCATCATTGGTATCTCCAAAAAATTTGGATCGTAATGAATCCGACTGATTAGCATAATAGTAAAGTCCTGCATAGGACGATAGCTTCCCTAATAGATCAGTCAGCTGTTCATACCCTTTTATAACTTCAGCAAGCTTAGCTCCATCGTTTGCAATATTGATAAGATGGCCCTGATACTTTTCTTTAAAAAGCTTGACACTTTTTTCTGCAAAAGAAATATCACATTTAAAATTAGGATCATCAGGAGAATTATAGAGATCAGAGAGATCCCATTCAGGTAAAACACCAAGATCATTTGATGCAAGAATTTTAGCAGGCTCAACCATACAGACCTCTAAAAAAAACATGAAATAATGAGAAGCAATAGTCGATGTATAATTTTATGAAGTTAAGGGTTAATAGCCTTTTCTAAATGTGCAAGAGACATTCCCTATAATTTAAAATTATATCAAGTCAATAAAACGGAAAAGAATGAATTACTTAAAATCAAAGCTGCCGATGTTTTAGAAGCTTTTTCGTGTAGAATCATAGGATCAAAAAATTCTTTGTGCGCTATGATAATCAACTAATGATATCTGAACGCAAAAACCTAGACTAGAAAATAACTTTTGAAATAATTCTAAATATTATTATCGTTTTATTTCCACAACCTTAGGGCGCTTCAGTAAATATCCCAACTTCTAAAACTTTTGTCTTTGAGTTGGATAAAAAGGACAGGAATTCTTAACAATTTCTTAAACTTCTTTTGTCGAAAAATTGACCTTCCTTAGATTTACAACCTTGACGCTCTCTGCATGGGATAATTCAGTACTTTATAGTTTATTTTTTTAGTTCGCATGCCGAATTGGCAGTAAAATTTGTTCTTTTTTAAAACAACTTTTTTAAATATTGACAGAACCTCCTCTTAGTCTGGTCCCTTATAAGAAATTTATGACCTAAAAGGGTGCATCCTGTTTTAAATCGAAACGTATTGTTTACCCTTCTTATGCAATACTCTTCCCATTCGATGGGCCTTGGGAAGTATAAGATCCATATTCTCAAGATATGGTATCTTAACTTGAGGCTTAAATAGTAACTAATGTTAAGTGTGAGTACCCCATGTCAAAGCGTGTTCTTATTGTTGATGATGATCCAATTCAACGCCGTATACTTGATGAAATGGTCAAGCGTTTAGGATTTGAAACCAAAACCACAAGTACTGGGGAACAAGCACTAGAAATTCTAGATACTGTAGACCGGGGTGGAATATCACTCGTTTTACTTGATTTGGTCATGCCAGGCATGGATGGTATGGCTGTATTGGATAGACTATCCTCAAAAACATCTATACCTCCTATTATTGTCCAAACAGCACATGGGTCAATTGATGCCGCAATTAGCGCTATGCGTGCAGGAGCTGCCGACTTTATCATTAAACCACCATCTGCAGAACGCCTGGAAGTGTCTATAAAGACAGCTTTAAAAATTGAGGCCTTATCCGGCGAAATTACAAGAATTAAAAGAAAGGTTGAGGGAACGCTTACATTTAATGACCTTATTAGCCGCGGCGAAGTTATGAGGCGGGTGATATCCCTAGGTAAACGAGCTGCTCATTCTAATATCCCAGTTCTAATAGAGGGAGAATCTGGAGTCGGCAAAGAACTTATTGCTCGAGCTATTCAAGGAGAAAGCGATCGTGCGGGCAAACCCTTTATAACAGTAAATTGCGGAGCAATACCAGAACATCTAGTAGAGAGTATTTTATTTGGTCACGAAAAAGGATCATTCACAGGGGCTTCCGAAAAACGCACCGGAAAATTCCAAGAAGCAGATGGAGGAACACTATTTCTTGATGAGGTGAGCGAACTTCCTCTTGAAGCTCAGGTTAAACTCTTACGCGCTTTACAAGAGGGTGAAATAGATCCTGTCGGGTCTAAGCGTCCCATCAAAGTCAATTTTCGCCTAATTTCGGCGACCAATCGGGATATGATTCAAAGAGTTAAAGAGGGTAAATTTCGAGAAGATCTTTTTTATAGATTAAATGTATTTCCGATTTGGGTTCCGCCTCTTAAAGAACGTCTTGAGGATATACCAGAGCTCACTCAACACTTCTTAGCCCGCTTTACAGCGGAGGAAGGTAAACGCATTTCAGGAGTGTCCGCCGATGCTATGAAATTGTTGCTATCCTATTCCTGGCCAGGAAATGTGCGACAACTTGAAAATATCCTTTTTCGTGGTGTAGTTCTTGCTGACCGGCCTGAATTAACAATTAAAGAATTTCCACAGATAGCCTCACATGTTGAGGGCTTCAATTTAGAGATACCTCCAGCTCCAACTGAACAATCTCGCAAACAGATTTACACAGGTCCTGCCTTGTTAGGGGCTGAAAATAGTGTGCCTAGCACTCTGGAGGTTAAATCCGAAAGCGGTGGTAGTGCACTTGGTATTCAGGCAGTTGATTCCAAAGGTGAAGTACGCCCCTTAGAGGCAATTGAAGCAGATATGATACGGCTAGCTCTCGGAAAATATAGAGGTCATATGACGGAAGTAGCCAAACGATTGAATATTGGAAGATCAACATTGTATCGAAAGATGCAAGAGTATGGATTGGAGCCTCGAACAAATTAGAATTTGCTACATTTATCTATGTATTTAAAATGTAAAATACCAAGGACCAGATTTAAATCTGGTTCTGTTTTTTTAAAAATATAAAAAAAGACCAGAATACTAAAAATATTGGTTTCAGATTCTTTTTAAAA
>JBJTOZ010000029.1:0-7272 GCA_046074825.1 Hyphomicrobium sp. | reverse complement strand
CACCATTCTCCAACAGAGGCTTATAAGGTTGAAATAAAAGAGGCCATCCCTGCCCATGCCGGTCTTGGTTCAGGCACGCAACTTGCCCTTGCTATCTCAGCGGCCGTCCTTAATCTTTCGCGCAACAATAAAAATGCTATCCCTTATGCTGAAACGGTGGATCGAGGAGAGCGGTCTGGGATCGGAATCACCTCCTTTAAAGAGGGGGGCTTTGTGATAGATGGAGGACGCGGGGTTTTAGACAAAGCTCCCCCAACCATCGTTCGCCTACCCTTTCCTGAAACGTGGAGAATAATTTTAGTTTTAGATCCCAACAGAAGTGGCGTACACGGAGAGCAAGAAAAAAAAGCCTTTCGCATTTTGCCTCCTTATTCCGATAAAACTTCTGGACATCTTTGTCGTCTAACACTGATGAAATTATTACCTTCCGTCGTTGAACAGGATCTTCATAACTTTGGTTCAGCCCTGAGCGAAATTCAATCTCTAGTCGGCGATCATTTTTCCTCTGCACAAGGTGGAACGCCATGGTCTAGCCTCGCGGTTGGCAAGATTGTCAAGAAGCTTGGCGAACATGGAGGAACAGGTCTTGGACAAACTTCTTGGGGACCCACGGGATTTGTGTTCGTCGCAAATGACGCACAGGCTGATGACCTCTGTTCATTGGTAAAAGAAGAGGCTAAATCACTTGGATTAGAATTGAAAATTGTGAGAGGGCGAAATACAGGGGCAACTGTAGAATTGCTATAAAGGTAAAAAGCACATCTATTAAGAAAGATAAAGATATTGGGAGAACGAAAAATGAGTGACGCAACACCTATTTTGCATATGCTTGATCCGCGCAAACACGTCAGCCCTTTTGACGTCAATATGGCAACGGATGCCGGCTACAAGGTGATTGTGCCTTACACGAATGTTGACCTTTCTGATGTCACGCCACTCATACAAGATGCCATTTTTTCGAGGCCGCCAAATTATGGTGTAAGGACAGGATTTTTTGTTGGCGGCAAAGATGCCATCATGGCTTTGGATATGATAGAGGCTGCAAAAAAAGCTATGGTACCTCCTTTTGAATGTTCAATTTTTGCAGACCCTGCAGGCTCCTTTACCACTGCGGCAGCGATGGTCGCCTGCGTGGAGAAATTGCTCAAGACCAAATTTAATCGCTCATGGAAGGGTACTAAAGTTGCAGTTTTTGGAGCAACAGGTGTTGTAGGTTTCGCATCCTCCATAATTTCGGCTCTTGAAGGTGCAGATGTTCAATTGGTTGCACACCGCGGCGTTGATCGTGTGATTAAAAGTGCCAAACTTTCAAAAGATCGATTTGGGGTCGATCTCACACCAGTCAATGGAGAAACCGATGCTCAAAAGCGCGATGTTATTGCCAATGCAGAAGTGATATTTGCGGCTGCCGCAGCAGGCGTACAGGTTGTTTCGAAAGAACACAAACAATTGGCTAAAAAACTTCAAGTGATTGCAGATGTGAACGCGGTCCCTCCACCAGGGGTTGAAGGGATGGATCTTTTTATGAATGGACAACAACTTCCTGGATGCGCTGCACTTGGAGTTGGACCTCTAGCTATTGGAGATATAAAATATAAATGCGAGAGCGGTCTTTTTAAGCAGATGATTGCTTCAGATAAGCCTTTGGCTCTAGACTTCCGTCATGCTTACACAATGGCTAAAAATCTAACAGGCCTAAACTAAGTGAATTCTCAATTTTTTCTTTCATAGGAAGAGAAAAGTATTCTTGCAAAACTATAACGTTCTCTTTCCCCCAAGAGATGATGTTTCTTGTTTTTAATGCAAACCATACTCCTAGATTTTAGTATTATCTTTAAAGAAGACTTCTCCCATGCAGCCCGATTTTTTATATCAGGAGAGCCCCCATGGCCTTATTCTGATTGCTGCATTCTCTGGTCGAGCACTAGCACAATCTGCCCGTCGAGCGGGTTATAAACCTCTCGTCGTCGATTGCTTTGGCGATCAAGATACCAAAAATCTAGCTTATTCTCTTTGCTGCCTTCCTGCTCGGGTACAGGTAGGCTTTAGAAAGCGCCCGTTGCTAGAAGCTCTTCAAAATCTTTCTTTGTTAACACCTGACAAACCCATAGGACTTATTCTTGGCACGGGTTTTGAATGTAACCCACGTCTCGTAGAAGCCCTTTCGAAAAATTTTTCTCTTCTTGGAAATAAACCTAATACGATCAGGCGCGTCAAGGATCCGATAGAATTTTTCGGCACACTCAAACGACTTGGAATCCGTCATCCTCAAACGCAGGTTCACGCACCTGAAACGCCGGAAGGATGGCTCATGAAACGTATTGGAGGCAGCGGAGGATTGCATGTTCATGTCTGCCCAAAAGAATTCCATTTAGATAAACGAAGATATTTTCAAAAATGGGAGCGTGGTCATTCTCTTTCCGTCTTTGCCATAGCAAGTAAAAAAGGAAGTGCCTTTGCCTTCTCAGAACAATGGACTTCTCCTACGAAACGACGTCCATACCGATATGGCGGGTCTGTTTCAGGAATTACACTACATCCTGATCTTGAGGCACGCTTGATTGAAGCCTGTATGGCAGTGATTTCAGAGTTTAATCTTGAAGGGATCATCTCGCTTGATTTCATTGTTCAAGAGGATGAATTTTTACTTCTTGAGGTTAATCCTCGACCTGGGGCAACGTTAGATATCTTTGAAGATACAGAAGGCACTCTTTTTTCTGCACATCTCCTATCCCTATCAGGGCATGATCCCACACCTCATCTAAAAAAGAATTGGGCTCCCAAAAAGGCAGTTGCAGCAGCCTACCTCTATGCTGACCGCGGAGCACTTTCAGTTCCTAAAATGGAATGGCCATTATGGACAGCAGACCGTCCCTGCATAGGTATCACGTTAGAACGCGGTCAGCCCATCGCAACAGTACTAGCAGAGGGCTTAACTACTCATGAAGCAAAGAAGCTTTGTCTTGAGCGACTAGATCTTCTTGATAGAACTTTGTATGAGACTTCAAAAAAGGATAAAAATTAATGACACAAAAACCTCTTAAGTCTCTAAGTGTGAATGCTTTAGCAAGCGTACTCGTTGAAAGGATTATTACCAACGCTTCTTCTTTACGGTGTGAAATAAGTACAGGAGCAAATGGAGAAAGACTGATTGATCTAGGTTCTCAGGTTGCAGGCGGATTAGAAGCAGGCCGTCTTTTAGGGGAAGTCTGCATGGGAGGATTAGGGACTGTTCATATCACATCTTCAACGGGCCTTAACCGATGGCCTCTTGGTGTCATAGTGCATTCTTCGAATCCTGTGATAGCTTGTCTTGGAAGCCAGTATGCGGGATGGACCATAAAAGAAGATAAAAGCGGTTTCTTCGCGCTTGGTTCAGGTCCTGCTCGTGCTTTATCCCGCGTTGAGGAACTTTACAAAGAGCTTGGATATGTTGATGAGTATTCAAAAGGGGCTCTTGTTATCGAGGGCGACAAAGCTCCTCCTTCTTCAGTTGCTGAAAATGTTGCCTCCGCCTGCAAGATTAAAACATCTGACTTAACGATCCTTTATGCTCCAACAGGAAGCCTCGCTGGAACAGTTCAAATTGCTGCACGGGTTCTAGAAGTTTCCTTGCATAAAGCCCACGCTCTTCATTTCCCGCTCGAAAATATTATTGATGGTTATGGCGTTGCACCTCTTGCACCTCCAATTCCAGATTTTGTGAAAGCTATGGGCCGCACAAATGATGGCATCATCTACGGAGGACGCATTCATCTTTTCGTTAAAGGTTCAAATAAAGAAGCAGAAAAACTCGCAGAAGCACTTCCCTCTTGTACTTCTAAATCCTACGGCAAACCCTTTGCTGAGATATTCGCTGAAGTTAGTGGTGATTTTTATAAGATTGATGCTATGCTCTTTAGTCCTGCGGTAGTGACAGTGTCTAATCTTGATACTGGAACTTCTTTTCAAACAGGAAAAATGGCACCAGAAATAATCGATGCAAGTTTCTCTTAAAACCTATTCAAGAATGAAACGCATGGATGTGCGCATTCTCTGAAATAACAGTTGCAAAGCATGAGTTCACCAAAACTTACTAAGACTTGCCGACGACAGTATTCGTCTCTGTCTCGTATTGTTCTTTTGGTTGAAGATGGTGGCGGGGATTGGCATGCTCGAAGACTTAAAGAAGCCCTCGTAGCACTTGGTGCAGAAGTCACAGTCACCTCTCTTAAATTCTGTGCATTTGATACCCGATTAAAATCTGGCATTCATATTCCAGGATTTGAAAATCAACTTCCAGATGGTGTCTTTGTGCGCTCCATCTCGACGGGAACTTTAGAACAAATTACGCTTCGTCTTGGTATATTGCATGCTTTGCGGGAAAGTGGTGTGCGTGTATGGAATGATGCAAAGGTTATTGAACGGTGTGTGGACAAATCAACAGCGACTTTTTTGTTTCAAAAAGCTGGATTACCTGTACCCTGCACAAGAGCAGCAGAAGGATTAGAGGCTGCCTTCCACTTTCTTAATGAACAAAAGTATCCACTTGTTTTAAAGCCGCTCTTTGGAAGTCAAGGAAATGGTCTTCAACGGATTGAAGCAAAGGAGGAATTACCATCCATCGAGCAAGTCGGTCATGTCTATTATCTCCAAAAATATTTACGCGGACCACAAAATAAATCTTTTGAAGATTGGCGTGTATTTGTTTCTCAAGGCAGAGTGCTTGCGGCTATGGCACGTGTTGGCCAAACATGGATAACGAATGTCCACCAAGGCGCAGAACCTGTCTCTATTGATGCCGATGCAGAAATGACCGAAATGGCATTGAAAGCAACACATGCTATCGGGGCAGATTATGCAGGTGTTGACTTAATAAGGGATCAAGAGGGTCAACTTCTTGTATTAGAAATCAATTCAAACCCTGCGTGGAAAGGTCTACAAAGTGTAACAGACATAAATATTGCTTGGACCCTCGCACAAGATTTCCTGTCTGCTGTTTCCGAAAATGCTCAAAACTAATTTTCCTGTTTCACAAGATCTTATTCAATTGTGTTATGTTGAAGCCTGTCGGCTTGAAGTGCGTACACTTAAACCTGGCAATGTGCACATTTTCTTGGAAGGCCATGGAATGACTGTTGCGGACTTTGATCGCAGCGCAGAGATTACCGCAGCCTTCATTTCTGATCCAGCTCTTTCAGTGGGAACTCGTATCTGGAATTCTATTGAAGCAACGATAAATGCGCTACAGACAAATACCAACCTTGGGATTATCCTTTTATGCGCTCCGATTGCTGCAGCTGTAGGCCCTATGGGATCTGGAGACAGTCTTAAAAAACGTATTGCTCATATTTTAGCATCACTTACGCATGAAGATGCCTGTAAAGCCTACAAAGCAATCGCTAAAGCAAAGCCTGCAGGACTGGGAAACGTTTTAGACGGTGATGTTACGAAAGCTCCTCCCTCTGAATGGACGTTATGGGATGCCATGAAAGAAAGCTCCCCGTATGATTTAATTGCAGCACAGTACGCATGTTTCTTTTCAGATATAATGCAAAATGCAGGATTGTATAAAAAATATGTCAATGAGGGAGCTTCTCCTAAAGAAAGTCTTTCTTTTCTTTTTCTTCAAATACTTTCACAGATCCATGACACACACATTGTGCGAAAACACGGTCAAGAGAGTGCAGAGTGTGTTCGAAAAAAAGCTTCTGAAGTTCTAACAGAACTTGCTGTTTCAAAAGCTCAAGATCTTTCTGCACCACGCTGTCATGAGAGACTTCTCGCTTTTGACAAAGAGCTAAAAACGGCGGGATATAATCCTGGCAGTTTGGCCGACATGATGTGTGCCAGCGTCTTTTATTCTTTTCTCTCAAATCTTCATTCTTAAAAATCAATATTGAAGAGAGAGATTATTTGGCCCTTCCTACTTTTGCGATACAAGAAAATCCTGTGTTTTCGATGTGTCAAGCGTATCTTGCCCTTTTTGTCTTGTAGGTGGGAGAATATTTTTAGCCGATCCAAGACACTAAATGCGTATCTCCCCTTGTCGAACCCCACCCTCTATGTCTAATTGTGCGCGGTGGCTTTAACACCACAATCGCAGACTGATACTGATGGTGCTCATCCTAGTTTTGTGCCACTAAGTACAGCAATGAATAAACAAAAACCACCTTCCCCAAAAAATATAAGGGGGAGTGGAAATCTTATATTGGGAGGAACTTTTAATGGCTAAGATCAACCGTGTATTGGTAGGCGAGTCTCTTGTTGGCGACGGAAACGAAGTTGCACACATCGACCTACTGATTGGACCTCGCGGAAGTGCTGTGGAAACAGCATTCTGTAATTCTCTCACAAACAACAAAGATGGTTTTACCTCCCTTCTTGCTGTGATTGCTCCAAACCTTCCCTGCAAACCAAATACAGTCATGTTCAACAAAGTAACCATGAAAGATGCACGTCAGGCTGTTCAAATGTTTGGACCAGCTCAGTATGGTGTTGCTAAAGCTGTTCAGGATGCTGTAGCTGAAGGTATTATTCCTGCAAACGAAGCAGATGATATTTATATTTGCGTCGGCGTCTTCATCCACTGGGAAGCTGCCAACGATGCTAAGATCCAAGACTATAACTATCGTGCAACAAAAGAAGCAATTGCCCGAGCAGTAAATGGAAAACCAACAGCTGCTGAAGTAACCGCTCAACGTAACTCGGCAACCCATCCTTTTGGTGCAAAGAATTGAAGCGGAAACCGTCCTCAGCAGGATAACAATAAAAATGCCCCTCCTTTGAAAGCGGGTCTGCTGCAGCGATTGGGTAGACTACTCTCAGGTCGATGGAATGGTTGAGATAGTTAAAGTCGTATCAACCTTTCAATTGATTTCATAAAGGTAAAAAAATTAGTCGGCGATCTTGAAAAGGTCGCCGACTTTTATTTGTCCGTCATGCAAAGCTGTTGCAATCAAAGCCCCAGCTACACCAGATTTCTTTAAGGAGAAAAGATCTTCTGAATTTCGGATGCTGCCAGCGGCATAAATTTTTTTCAGAGATCCTGCTTGCTGTAAAACCCATTCAATTTTTTTTAAATCCGGCCCCCTATTGCACCCTACTCTTTCAAGGCACATCACAATAATAGTCTCAGGCCAAAGACTTATTTCCTTTAAAAGAAAGGGAGGACCTAAAAAAGTATCGCCACGAAAATCAAGTGAAAGAATTCCAGCATTCCACAAAGTCTCTTTAATATCTTCTGTCTGACAGAAACCTGTCGTGAGAAACATTTCTGATCCACAAATGTAG
>JBJTOZ010000028.1:0-22169 GCA_046074825.1 Hyphomicrobium sp. | reverse complement strand
GCAATTGTTGGGATTGCAATAGGGGTTGTGCTTTTGCCCGATGTTTCTCGCCATCTTCGTGCTGGTAACACAGCAGCGGTTATGGATAGTCAGAACCGCTCTTTTGAGTTTGCAATGCTCTTGACATTGCCAGCTGCTATTGCACTTTTTGTAATACCCAGAGAAATTGTTGGAATTCTTTTTGAGCGCGGTGTTTTTACTGCGAAGGATACAATATATACTGCAGAAGCGCTTCGCCTTTTCGCTGTAGGTCTTCCCGCATTTGTTTTGATTAAAGTTTTTTCGCCAGCCTACTTCGCACGTCATGACACCAAGACCCCGATGACCTATGCAGGATGGAGCTTGACAGCAAATACAATAGGATCTGTTGTATTATTTTTTTTATTTCGATCGCTCGGTTGGTTTCCGCACTTAGGGATAGCTGTTGCTACGACGTTGGGTGGTTGGATGAATGCCTTACTTTTATACAAGGGGCTTACTGATAAAAATCATTTTATCGTTGATCAGCGTTTGAAAAAGGCACTGCCACGAATTTTTTTCTCGGCGGTTCTAATGGGAATTTTTCTATATTTTTCCGCTTTTCTCATGAAGGAAATAATGAGTGGTATTTCCGTGACATATCTCAATTTTTTTGCTCTTGTAGTTCTAGTTGCGACAGGTATGCTGTTTTATTTTTTAGTGATCCTTTTGACTGGAGCAGCCTCTTTGCAACAGCTCCGTTCGATCGTCAGACGCATCTAGATTTCACATTTTCACCACAGTAAGTTTGTTTTGAGGTCTTTTCATACCTAATAATCTTTTCATGCGAATTGATCAATTTTTATGGAATGAGGGAAATTAAATGCCTTTTAATACCCGTGTTTTTTCTGGAATGCAGCCAACCGGAAGCCTTCATCTGGGCAACTATCTTGGGGCCATGATCAATTGGATACGTATGCAAAATGAACATGAATGTATTTATTGTGTCGTGGATTTGCATGCTATAACAGTTTGGCAAAACCCTGAGGAGCTAAGACGGTCAATTCGAAATGTTGCGGCTGCTTATATTGCGGCTGGTCTTGATCCCAAGAAAAGTATTCTATTCAATCAAAGTCAGGTCTCGGAACATGCTGAGCTTGCTTGGGTGTTTAATTGTATTGCTAGGCTTGGATGGCTTAATAGAATGACTCAGTTTAAAGAAAAGGCTGGGGCAAATAAAGAGAATGCGTCGGTGGGTCTTTATGCTTATCCAAACTTAATGGCGGCGGATATCCTCGTCTATCGGGCAACTCATGTTCCAGTTGGAGAAGATCAAAAACAGCACCTTGAACTTGCACGCGATATTGCACAAAAATTTAATAATGATTTTAAGTCGCAAATTGAAGCATATGGTTATACAGATGGAATTTTCTTTCCTCAACCAAATCCGGTGATACAGGGGCCTGCTACGCGCGTTATGAGTTTACGTGATGGTACAAAAAAAATGTCAAAATCTGATCCATCGGATTTATCACGAATTAATCTTACGGACGATACGGATACGGTAGCCCGTAAGATTCAAAAGGCAAAAACTGATCCTGATCCTCTCCCCTCAGAAGAAAAAGGATTATCGAGCCGTCCTGAGGCAGAAAATCTCATAGGGATATATGCAGCGCTTGTTGGGCAATCTGTCTCGAGAGTCTTGGCTGATTTCGGAGGTATGCAATTTTCTGTTTTTAAAAAAGCCTTGACCGAGGTTGCGACAGAAAAAATTGGAAAGATTGGCGTGGAAGCAAAACGCCTTTCTGCAGATTTGAGTTATTTAGATGGGGTCTTAGCTGATGGTGCCGCACGAGCAAGGCAAATCGCTAACCCGATCATGAACGAAGTTAAGGATCTTATGGGACTACTGCGTTCTTAAACTTTTATGCTATAATTATTAGGTGGTAAAAAATAATAGCAGAAATTTCTGATGCCAAGTACACGCACACGACGATCTTTTGAGGCTGGACATGCACGTAAATTCCTTCTCATTGTTGATGACAGTCAAGAATTTGAGAGTGCGCTTTATTATGCAGCTAGTCGGGTTTTGAGGTCTTCTGGATCCTTAGTGTTGTTGTACGTTATTGAGCATCAAGAGTTTCAGCATTGGATGGGAGTTCGTCAAGTTCAACTAGATGAAGAAAAAAATAAAGCAAAGGCCTTGTTTCGCTTGGTTCGTAGAAAACTTCATCAAGTTGGTTTTGATAGTATCCAAATAGAAGAGGTCATACGGCAAGGCATAAAGGCAGAAGAATTACGGCGAGTGATCGATGAGGACGAGGATATTGCAATTCTTGTTTTGGGAGCTTCAACCGATATCAAAGGACCTGGACCACTTGTTTCTTCACTTGCTGTAGGAAAGGAAGCAGGTTCTTTTCCAATCCCCATTACAATTGTTCCTGGAAATTTAGCATTAGCTGATATTTTAACTCTGGCTTAGTTGCACATTATCCGGCCCCATTATTAGGGGGGTAAAGATTAGAATATGGGATTGAAAAACTAGGTAGTTGGATCTAAATTTAGAATTATTCTAAAGAATTACATAATTTAGAATTCTTGTCTTTAAAGGTATTAGAGAAATGTTTATCCAAACGGAAGCAACTCCAAATCCACTCACTCTTAAATTTATTCCTGGAAAGCCCGTTTTGACGAAGGGCACCGCTGAGTACCGTTCGAAGAAAGATGCTGAAAACTCTCCGCTTGCCCGACGACTTTTTGAGATTGACGGCGTTGCGGGAGTATTTTTGGGAATAGATTTTATTTCAGTTACAAAAAATGATGAGGAGTGGCAGCATATAAAACCTATGGTTCTTGGTGCCATAATGGACCACTATTTATCAGGTGCTGAAATTGCAGATCAAGCAAACGACAGAGGTGAGGAAAATTATAGTCCTGAGGACGCAGAAGTAGTTGCCATTATAAAAGATCTCATTGAAACGCGAGTACGCCCCGCTGTCGCTCAGGATGGCGGTGATATAACTTTCGCTGGATTTGAAAGCGGTGTTGTTTATCTTCAAATGAGAGGAGCATGTTCAGGATGCCCAAGTTCTACAGCAACACTACGCCATGGAATTGAAAATTTACTAAAGCACTTTTGTCCTGAGGTGCAAGAAGTGCGCCCTGTTTGATTTTATATATTATCTCCTCTTTTTTTGATACTGCTAGGGCTTAACTGTGGATTTAGGTTTGAAAAATTTAAAAAATCTCCCTTTTAATTCCGACATCATTTTAGAGAGGCAAGATGAGATCGAATTTAAATCAGCTCGCTTTGGCGCAACTTTTTACGGATGCTAGAACTTATAATGCATGGCTTGAAAAAGAAGTCCCTGATGAACTATTAGTTGAGATAGTCGAATTAATGAAATGGGGACCAACGAGCGTTAACATGTCCCCGATCAGGTTTATTTTTATTAAGTCTCAGCAAGCCAAGGAAAAACTCCGCCCTTTTTTGATGTCTGGAAATGTCGATAAGACAATGGCAGCTCCTGTGACTGCGATTCTTGGCTATGATTTAGAATTTTTTGAATATTTACCCCGTTTGTTTCCTCATGAGGATGCGCGCAGCTGGTTTGCAGGAAAAAAAGATTTTATAGCTACATCAGCATTTAGGAATGCTTCTTTACAGGGAGGTTATTTCATTTTAGCAGCGCGCGCATTAGGTCTTGATTGCGGGCCAATGTCGGGTTTTGATAATGCAGGGGTCGACGCCGCTTTCTTTTCTCAAACGCAGATTAAGTCTAACTTTCTATGTAACCTTGGATATGGCGATCCAAAAGGATTATATCCGCGCTCACCTCGTTTTGAATTCCATGATATTGCTAAAATCCTTTAAGCTTTAATCTGTTATATCTGAATTAAAGGCTTTAACTTAAGACAGCTTCTTCAATCCTAATTTAAGCTTCAAAATAATGAATATCTTAGCCTTTGATACGTGCTTTGGTGTCTGCAGCGCTGCTTTGGGGATTAATCTTCAGCAGTCTAATTCTTCAATTTTCTCCCGTTCAGAAGTCATGAATATAGGGCATGCTGAGCGATTATTACCTATGATAAATGAACTGCTCACCGAGTCTCATCTTTCGGTGGAGCATATAGATAGAATTGTTGTAACCTGCGGACCTGGCTCTTTTACAGGTGTGCGTATTTCTATTGCAGCTGCTCGTGCATTCCAATTAGCACGTCAAATTCCAATTATCCCTTTTACAAGCTTAGAAGCAATAGCTCTCAATTCCGAAATCAACGAAATCGCCATGGGAAAAGATCTTATTGTAGCTGTTGATGCTAATCGTGGTGAAGCTTATGTCCAAATCTTCGATGGAAATACGAAAGATCCATTGGGAGAACCTCAACTTCTGGCTGAAAAAGATTTTGCTCAGTTAGCAAGGGAGCAACCGGTAATTGTTGTTGGAACAGCCGCCGAGAAAGTCGCCCTTTCTCTCAATACTAGATCAAAGGAAGCACAATTTTATAATAAAGTTCTGTGGCCTGGTATGTGTGAGACCATCATAAAAGCTCTTAGCCGCCCGACTTGTGAAAGCAGACTTGAGCCAGTCTATATCCGAGAGCCTGATGCTAAGCCACAAGATCCTAGAGGTCTTTTAGCGTAATAAAGTTGTGTTTCTGAGTGAGACAATGAAGAGGCCAAAACAATTTTGTATTTATCCAACAACATCAGAGCATGCTCTTCAGATTTCCCTTTTACACGCAAAACTCTTTAATCCACCCTGGAAGGTAGAATTTGTAGGAAGTCTGATTGATCAAAAAACCTCTATTTCTTTTGTTGCCTCCCAACCAAATAAAGATAGTGTTGTAGGTTTTTTATTAGGATCTATAGCAGCAGATGAGGCTGAAATCTTCACATTAGGTGTGGATGTTAAATATCAGCGATTAGGGATCGCAAGTGAGCTTTTGAATGTGTTTCTTCAAAAATTAAAGGATTGCAGAGCCAAACGGGCTTTCTTAGAAGTGCGCGTTGATAACGTCTCAGCAGAAAGGATCTATAAAAAATTTGGTTTTAAAGTAATTGGCATTAGAAAAAATTATTATGAACGATCTCAGGGATCTCAAGTTGATGCAGTGATAATGTCTCTTTCTCTTGAGGAAAAAGTATAAATATGATCGGACATTTTCGTGCCGTTGCAGTCGTAATCTTATTTTTTTCTTTGACAATTCCTCTGATACCAATTCAGTTTATATTTATTAAAATTTTTCCTAAATCAGCGGGACTACTTCCTCAATGGTATCATAGAAAGCTGTGTAAACTATTAGGTCTTCGCATAAGAATAGAAGGTCATCTTAAGACCACCTCTTCTCTCTTGATTGTTTCAAATCATACTTCTTGGTTGGATATTCCATTACTCTCTGCAATTGCCCCTGTTTCATTCGTTGCTAAGAGGGAGGTGGAATATTGGCCATTCATTTCAACATTAGCGAAATTACAAAGAACTATATTTGTTAATCGTCTTCTTCGAAGTGCCTCGCGAAAAAATGCCGGCGAGATTTTGGAGCGCCTTTCAAGAGGAGACGCAGTTGTGCTTTTTGGCGAGGGAACTTCCACAGACGGTAATCGCGTACTCCCTTTTAAAAGTTCTTTATTCTCGGCTGTCATCCCCTCTAAAACAATGAATTGTTTTCCTGTAGAAGTTGTCGTCCAGACAATTTCTCTCGTTTATACGCGTCTACATGGTGTTCCGTTAGGTTGGTCCGATCGTTCAATTGTCGGCTGGTACGGGGAAATGGAATTTATGAGCCATGCTTGGGAGCTACTAAAAAGAGGTCCCCTCGATGTTACTATCACTATAGGGCCACCGCTTTCACTTGACGCTTTTATAAGTCGAAAAGAACTCGCTGATTACACAGGGCGTGTTATACAAAAGGAAGTTGTGCGCTTGCTCAGAGGTTATTCTACTGATAAAATTTTCCAGACTCCTAAATCAACTCATAGTATGAGACATTCTTTTTTATCTAAAAGTTCAACCCGAAATTGGCAATAGCTCCTTATGAAAACATTAATCATCGACACTCTTGCGTTTTTTAACCTCTTACAATTTTTAGATTGCTCAATTTTTACCGCTCAGAAAAGTAAATTGGTGAGTTTAATAACTTATGGTAAAATACCGTTTCTCAACATTATCTCTCAATCTTTATATCTCTCAATCTCTATCCTTCATAATAAAGAGTAATTTTAAATGTCCTTACCAAAGTCAGGCGAAAAGGCATTTATCAAGACATTTGGATGTCAAATGAATGTTTATGATACTCAGCGCATTAGTGAAGCGCTCTCAGAGGAGGGCTATTCGCAAACTAGCGATATGCATGATGCGGATTTGATTATTTTAAATACATGCCATATTCGTGAGAAAGCAACAGAGAAAGTCTATTCAGATCTTGGTCGTATAAATGAGATAAAGGCAACAAGGCTCAAGGTGGGAAAAAAAACACTTGTTACGGTTGCGGGTTGTGTTGCGCAGGCGGAGGGAGCAGAAATTTTTAAGAGGTCAAAAGGTGTAGATATCGTTGTTGGCCCGCAAAGCTATCAAAGTTTGCCAAAAATATTATCCAAAGTAAAATTAACGGGGCAGCGTATTCAAGAAATTGATTTTCAACATCGCGAAAAGTTTGCAAGCTTATCTCATGAAAGAGAATATTCTTCCCCTTCTGCTTTTCTGACAATTCAAGAGGGATGTAATAAGTTTTGTACTTTCTGTGTTGTGCCTTATACACGAGGTGTTGAATATTCTCGGTCAATTAGTGAAATTGAGAAGGAGGCCCGCTCCCTTGTTCAAAAAGGGGTGCGCGAAGTGACATTGCTTGGACAAAATGTCAACGCATATCATGGACTTTCAGAGGAAAACGTCCAGTCCTCACTTGCTCATTTAATCAACCGTCTTGCTCAAATACAAGGACTTGAAAGACTGCGCTATACTACGAGTCATCCGTTGGACATGAGTGATGATCTCGTATTGGCTCACCGCGATGAAGCGAAACTGATGCCGTACCTTCATCTCCCCTTCCAAAGTGGATCGGATAAAATTTTAAGAGGAATGAACCGCAAGCATACATGCGCTGATTACATTCGTATTATCGAGCAAATAAGAAATGTTCGAAGTGACATTGCGTTATCCACTGATGTTATCGTAGGTTTTCCTGAGGAAACAGACGAAGATTTTGAGAAGACCCTCGAGCTTGTAAGGTCAATTAAATTTGCGCATTCTTTTTGTTTTAAATATAGCCCTCGCCCAGGAACACCCGCCGCTGCACTTAAATCTCAGGTCAATGATGATGTCAAATCCGAGCGTTTATATCGCTTGCAGTCTCTCCTCCAAGAGCAACATGAAATTTACAATAATCAATTTATTGGAAGAACCCTTCCGGTTTTGTTTGAGAAGGCAGGTGCTGAGGAGGGAATTTTTGTTGGTCGTTCACCTTATTTTCAGCTGGTACTTGCAGAGGCAAATTACCCAATGAAAGGAATTGTTGGCCAGGTTCTACCCGTGAAAATATTAAAAAGTGGGCCTGGAAGTCTCTCAGGTATTATTGAAGTATAATGGGTCATCTTTTCTTTTTTATATTTTGATCTGATAATGGTGTAAGCGTATAATGCAATAATTTAACAAGGAAGAATAATAATAAGTATTTACTAAAATTTAGAGTGAGGAGAATATTTTTGGCAGGACATCGCGGGCAAATAACTTCCCCATCATCAAGAATTTCAAAATCTCAGGATGTACCTTCCCGTGTTGTTATACCATTCGAAGATAACGTAGCTCTTACACGTGCCCTTGGAGAGTATGATTCCCATCTTGCTTTATTGGAAGATCGATTTGGTATTGAAGCCCATCCACATGGTAATGTGATAACTCTTAAAGGGTCAGAGAGTAGCTGCATTCAAGCACGAGCAGTTCTGGAAGAAATCTACAAGCGTTCACTTAAAGGAGAAGTCATCTCACCTGGTGACTTTGAGGGCCTTATAAGACATGTTAGTCAGAATAAGTTCGAAACTCCAGAGGGCCAAGCACACATTACAACTCGAAGACGGATTGTTCTAGCAAGAACTCCCGTCCAAAGTGCATATATAAAAGCCTTGGAAAAATCTGATCTAGTTTTTGGGATTGGGCCTGCAGGTACAGGGAAAACTTATCTTGCTGTTGCGTACGCTGCTCACTGTCTGGAGCGGGGCATAGTGGAGCGCATTATTTTATCACGTCCAGCTGTAGAGGCAGGAGAGCGTTTGGGTTTTTTGCCAGGCGATATGCGTGAAAAAGTTGATCCATATTTACGTCCTCTCTACGATGCTCTGGATGATGTTCTCCCTCCACAAAAGGTTGAGAAGGATCTTGAAACGGGTGTGATAGAAATTGCTCCCCTTGCCTTTATGCGTGGACGAACGCTATCGAATGCTTTCATTATTCTCGATGAGGCACAGAACACAACACCAATGCAAATGAAGATGCTGCTGACACGTCTTGGCGAGAAATCCAAAATGGTTATCACAGGCGATCCAACACAAATTGATTTACCTCTAGGCTCCAAGTCTGGTTTGGAGCAAGCAGTAGGATTACTTAAGGGTGTTCCTGGAATTGAAGTTGTGCAGTTTTCTCAGATAGATGTTATACGTCGTGATCTTGTTGCACGGATAGTTGAAGCGTATGACAGGGTTAGTGGGCGGTAAATTTTATGCCCATTTCCTCCCAAAATTCCAAAAAAAAAAATTTAAAGAGATCTAAGAATTCTTTTTTTCAAATTGAAATTTTAGTCAAAGATAGAAATTGGAATGATGTTAAAAATATACGGGGCCTGATACAGCGCGTTATCAATGTCGCTGTGCAGTATCTAAAAATTTCCATTCAAAACCATAATGAGGTCTGCGTTGTGCTTTCTAACGACAAAGAAATTCAAAATTTGAACCTCACCTTCCGGAGAAAAAATTATCCTACAAATGTCCTATCTTTCCCTTCTGCAAAGAAGGGGGGCAGAAATTTTATGGGGGATATCGTTCTTGCTCGAGAAACTATAGAACGTGAAGCAATTGAATTGAATATCCCCTTCGTTCACCATATTTCTCATCTTACAATTCATGGGTTTTTGCATCTTATGGGATATCAACATGAGACGACAAGAGAGGCCAACAAAATGGAGTCTCTTGAAGTTGCAATTCTTTCACATCTGGGAATTTTAGATCCCTATAAGAAAATCTCCTCACCGATGTGATAAATTTCAATTAGATGATTTAAAAAAGAAAAAAATTAACTTTATGATCTCCAAGCATGCATACAGAAGATAAAAATTTAAAAGAGATTTTGTCTGAAAAGGATACCGAGCTTCACCTTTCTTCAACATCGTTCGGTTGGATTTCATCTTTTTTGTCTAAGCTTGGACTTCAGTCGGGTCAAAATCTTCGTGACACCCTTAAAGACGCTCTCAAGGCCGGAGGAGAAGGTGAGACGCAATTTACTCCAGCAGAGCGCAAGATTCTCGCTCGCCTTTTGCGTTTTGGAGTAAGTCGTGTTCAGGATATAATGGTGCCGCGAGTTGATATTATAGCAATCGAAGAGGGAGAGACTATAAGATCTGTTATAAGGCTTTTTGAGGAGGCAGGAGTTTCAAGAATTCCAATTTATCATGAAACCCTGGATGATCCTCGCGGTATGATTCATATTAAGGACCTCTTTCGTTTGCTCTCGGCAGAAGCATCGGGGAGACAGTTTAGTGAACCAAGTTTAAAAAAGGTCGATGTGCGCACCTCGTCTTCTGCAAATATAGAGGACACTTCTTCCGAACAGATTTCTTCAAAAAAGTATGATTTAGCGCTAGTTGATTTTAATCGTTCGGTCTCCTCTCTTAAAATCCGTCGGCCAGTTTTATATGTTCCTCCCTCCATGCCTGCAATGAGCCTTCTTATTCGGATGCAAACTTCGCGTATTCATATGGCTCTAGTAGTTGATGAGTATGGTGGCACAGATGGTCTTGTAACTATTGAGGATCTTGTTGAACAAATTGTTGGGGATATTGAAGATGAACATGATGAGATTGAAGCAGAGCATCTGGTGAATGATCCAAAGCTTGGTCTCATTGCTTCAGGTCGAACACCTGTAAGCGAGTTAGAAGAACTTTTTTCCATCAAACTTTTAATTTCAGATGAACAACAGGATATAGACACACTCGGCGGTCTTGTTTTTCAGATTGTAGGTCGGGTTCCCTCTCGCGGGGAAGTTATTCGACATCCAGCAGGACTAGAATTTGAAATTTTAGAAGCGGACCCCAGGCGGGTAAAACGCCTTAAAATACATAGTTCTAAATCCCTGTCTAAAGCACCAAAAACAATTGATCCAACAGGTTCAGCGTGAAACGAGGCTTTAATTTTTTCTACCCATTAGAAAAAAGTGTCCTCAAAAAAATCACAGCATCCCTTTTGCATATCAAAGACAAAATTGTCCAATCGCAGGGGTGGAAACGAAATACTCTCACTTTTTTATGCGGACTATTTTCTGTCTTTTCATTGGCTCCTTTTTTTATAAGTCCGATCTTATTCTTGACCTTTCCATTTCTTGTTTGGATGTTGGAGAAACCATTTGGAATGGCTTTAAATACTCGAAAGATTTGGCAATCATTCCAAGATGGATGGTGGTTTGGCTTTGGTTATTTCTTCGCGGGTCTTTTCTGGGTTGGAGAAGCCTTTCTTGTAGAAGCAGAAGTTTTTGGTTGGTTGTTACCTTTTGCTGTTCTCTTACTACCTGCAGGATTAGCTATTTTTTATGGAGCTGCAGCAATTCTCACGACAAGTTTTTGGAGGCCAGGCCTGTCAGGACTTCTAATTATGGCTGTTCTTTTCTCTTCGGTTGAATGGCTTCGCGGTCATATCTTAACAGGTTTTCCTTGGAATATCCTTGGTTATGCTCTCACATCAAATGTTGTTATGATGCAAGCAGCTGGTATTATAGGAATTTATGGGTTGACGTTGTGGACAATTCTTTTTTTCTCTAGCCCCTTAGTTTTGTTAGAGCAGAATTTGAATCATAAAAATTGCATAAAAAAGAAAATTACATCTTTTGTAGTAGTAGTCACTCCTGCAGTTCTAATGTACTTTTATGGTGTCTTTCAAATTCCAATTAATGATAATTACGAGCATAATCGCCCTCGAGTTCGTTTGGTTCAGCCTAGTGTTCCTCAGCGGGAAAAATGGATGGTCGAGAAGCAGGGCGAAATCTTTTCTCTTCATCTAAATCTTTCACGCCAAAACGAAGAAAAGCCTAATGACCTATCTAACCCTTTTGACTTAATTGTCTGGCCGGAAGCAGCCATGCCCTTTCGGCCTCTTGAGCATCCAGAAGCACTTGAAGCCTTGAGTGCGTTGTTAAAGGGATCTGAAACAATTTTATTGTCTGGGGGATTAAGGGTTGATTTTTCAAAAGCTGAAAGTGCTCAAGATGGCGCCAAAAATATACCAAGACTATTCAATAGCATTTTTGCTTTTTCAAGTGGTGGAGACATGCTTGGTATCTATGATAAAATTCATCTCGTTCCTTTTGGGGAGTATCTGCCTTTTCAAAAATATCTTGAACTGATTGGATTTCAGCAGCTTACCAAAATACGTGGTGGTTTTACATCAGGGCCCAATCCTCGCCCTCTCTTTAAATTAAAAGGTTTGCCCACTTTTTCAGGTCTGATTTGCTATGAAGCCATTTTCCCTGGCCAAATAGTCCAAGGATCAGAAAGGCCTGAATTTCTTATAAATGTCACTAACGACGGATGGTTTGGAGAAACTATAGGACCATATCAGCATTTACACCAAACACGTGTGCGTGCGGTTGAGGAAGGGCTTCCTATTCTTCGCGCCGCGAATAATGGAATTTCAGCTGTTATTGACAGTTATGGCCGTATACGCGCATCATTAGGTCTAAATAAAAGAGGTGTGATTGATGCCACTCTTCCTCCCATGAATAAACCTCCTCTTTATGCTATATGGGGAGATGGTATTTATTTTTTGAATGCTCTTTTGTTTCTGGCTCTTGCTTTTGTCCTTTAGAGCTGCGACATCGATAGACTTTAAAAAATGATATTACGGTAATTATATTTATGATCTCATAAGGAGTTGCTGTGGCTCGAAAGTCGTTTTTATTCACTAGCGAATCTGTTTCAGAAGGCCATCCTGATAAGGTTTGTGATCGTATTTCTGATGAAGTTGTTGACGCCTTTTATAGAGTGGCAGCTGAGGAAGGACTCGATCCATGGTCTGTGCGGGCTGCTTGCGAGACGATGGCTACAACGAATCGTATTATCATCGCGGGCGAATATAGAGGTCCCAAAGGTGTTACAGTTGCTGTGATCCAGGATCTCACGCGAAAAGCCATCAAAGACATAGGGTATGAACAAGCAGGATTTCACTGGGCAAATGCCAATATTGAAGTTCTACTACACGGTCAGTCAGCCGATATCGCGCAGGGAGTTGATGCGCAGCAACCAACAAATCAAGAAGAAGGCGCTGGCGACCAAGGCATAATGTTTGGATATGCGTGTACGGAAACCTCTGAGTTGATGCCAGCCCCTATTTATTATAGCCATAAAATACTTTATAATCTTTCTAGAGCTCGTAAAGCAAAGCAGGGCGATGCTATTAAATTGGGACCAGATTCAAAAAGCCAAGTAACCGTTCGATATGAGAATGGAAAACCAATTGGGGTTACACAAATAGTTGTTTCCCATCAACATGTCGTTGAAGATCTTTCATCCAAAAAAGTACGAGAAATTATAGAGCCCTATGTGCACAAATCCCTTCCAGAAGGTTGGATAACAAAAGATACAGTTTGGCACATCAATCCAACGGGCAAATTCTTCATTGGGGGGCCCGATGGGGACACGGGGCTCACAGGACGAAAAATTATTGTCGATACTTATGGAGGAATGGCTCCGCACGGAGGAGGAGCCTTCTCTGGAAAAGATCCTACTAAAGTTGATCGTTCGGCAGCCTACGCTGCTCGCTATCTCGCAAAAAATGTCGTTGCTGCGGGCTTGGCTGAGCGATGCACGATACAAATTTCTTATGCGATCGGTGTGGCAAAACCACTTTCCATTTATGTCGACACCCATGGGACAGGCAAGGTAGATGAAGACGCTCTTGAAAGGGCGCTGTCAAATGTCATGGATTTATCTCCACGCGGGATACGAAATACTTTGAATTTGAACAAACCCATCTACGCGCGGACCTCTGCTTATGGTCATTTTGGTCGCCCTCCAGAATCTGATGGGGGTTTTTCATGGGAAAAAACGGATTTAGCTCCTAAGATCAAAGCAGCTCTATAGTTAAAATCATGTATTATAAATGGATTTTCTCCCTATAGACGGCATGTCTTGACCTTAATCTTGTCAGGTATTTTTAAGAAATCACTTTTGACAATGCAAGAACAGCTTAGAAATTTTAAATCTGAGGGTATAAGGTCATTTGGAAGAATTCGCGCACGCAAGCGCAGTGCCCGCCAGGAGCGACTTCTGAGAGAAGTTCTCCCAAAGTATTTGTTGTCTCAAAAATTATCTCAAACTGGTTTTATTGAGCCAAACTTTGAAAAGACTTTTAAGGAATTGTGGTTAGAAATTGGCTTTGGAGGAGCAGAGCACCTTCTCCAGCTAGCAAAAAGATATCCCGACATAGGTATTATTGGCTCTGAGCCTTTCGAAGGGGGAATTATCAAAGCACTCTCCGCACTTGAAAACGACAATAAAAGAAATATACTTTTGTTTAATGCAGATGTGCGTCCTCTTTTGAGGGTTATTCAAAGAGCCTCCTTCAACCGTATTTTTATTCTTTTTCCTGATCCATGGCCAAAAGCACGGCATGCAAAAAGGCGGCTTATTAATAATGATTTCATAGAGGTCTTGGTCCATATTATGAAGCCAGGAGGACATCTGCATATTGCGACGGATATAAGATCATACGCGAGGGAGATTTTTGATCTCTGTTCTCATCATGGAGGGTTCCTTCCTCAGACTTGGGATGAAGTAAAGTTTGCGCAACCTTGGGCTGATTGGTCTGGAACTCGCTATGAAAGTAAGGCTCTGAAACAAGGTCGCTTTCCTTTATTTCTGACTTTTTTGAGAGAAAACAATTAGTTTATTGGTCCTAAGAACTTACCCCAGACCTTTATTTTGAGGGCTCTGCTCAAAGTAACGATATTCCATATTGCCAAATACGTATGGAAGGCATATACAAAGACATCTCTATAAATTTTAAAAAATTAGAGAGTGGGTCTGTCAAGATCCGCTCCTTTTTGTTTTAGTTTAATTTGGTTTTTAAAAATGGAATTTGAACTCATAAACTCCGTTCAAAATATCGAAAGCCATTTGTCTATGGACGTTGATGATCGATTTTACAAGGAAACAGGTCTTGCAGGTAAACTTGCAACTCTCGTTGCACCCGCATTGACTAATCTTGGGTATCGTCTAGTTCGGGTTAAAGTTTCTGGAAACGCAGGGAAGACATTGCAGATCATGGCGGAGCGGTCGGATGGATCCATGACAATAGACGATTGTGAAGCTCTCTCGCGTCACTTGTCTCCTTTTCTTGATGTTCATGACCTTTTGTCGGAGAGCTACAGATTAGAAATTTCTTCTCCGGGAATTGATCGTCCCCTTGTCAGAGTAAGTGATATTGAGATCTGGGCTGGACACCAAGTTAAAGTAGAGCTGAAAGAACCATTCGATAGACAGCGGCGTTTTAAGGGTCGTCTTGAGGGTTATGAAAACAGCGAATTGAGGCTGCATGTTGATCTTGGACCTTTAGAACATAAGATGCTTGGAATACCTCTAGATTTAATCGCGGAAGCGCGGCTTGTACTAACAGATGAACTTGTTCGTGAAGCATTCGCACGTTCTAAAAAGTATGGAAGCACTGGGTATGCTGATGGTATGGAATCACCAGTTTTAGAAATGAAGGATAAATAGCTATGGCAATTGCGGGAGTTAGCGCTAATAGGCTTGAGATTTTGCAAATTGCTGATGCAGTTGCGCGCGAAAAATCCATCGATCGAAAAATTGTTATTCAGGCAATGGAAAATGCCATCCAGAAAGCAGCTAAATCAAGATATGGAACTGAAAATGATATTCGTTGTCAGATAGATCCCAAGACAGGAGAAACTCGCCTTGCGCGTTTTCTCACTATTGTTGAAAAGGTAGAGAATGAAGCAACAGAAGTTCCTCTTGATGAAGCAATAAAGCAAAATGCTGAAGCAAAAGTAGGAGATCAAATTACTGAAGCTTTGCCTCCTATAGAATTTGGACGTGTGGCTGCGCAGAATGCAAAACAGGTCATTGTCCAACAAGTGCGCGAAGCAGAACGTGATCGGCAATTTAATGAGTATAAAGACCGTGTCGGTGAGATCATCAATGGGACTGTAAAGCGTACTGAATACGGAAATGTTATTGTGGATTTAGGACGAGCTGAGGCGATCATACGTCGTGATGAAATGATCCCAAGAGAAACGCCTAAATACGGCGATAGAATTCGGGCCTATATCTATGATGTTCGTCGTGAACAACGGGGCCCTCAAATATTCCTTTCCCGCTCGCGGCCAGAATTTATGGCGAAGTTGTTTGCTCAGGAAGTTCCAGAAATCTACGATGGAATTGTTGAGATTAAATCTGTTTCCAGAGATCCTGGGTCCCGAGCGAAAATAGCAGTTATTTCTAAAGATACCTCCATCGATCCAGTGGGAGCCTGTGTTGGTATGAGAGGTGCGCGTGTGCAGGCAGTGGTGAATGAACTGCAAGGAGAAAAAGTTGACATTATTCAGTGGAATCCAGATCCCGCAAGTTTCATTGTAAATGCTCTCGCTCCTGCTGAGGTTTCAAAAGTTGTTCTTGATGAGGATGCTGTGCGGATTGAGGTTGTTGTTCCGGAAAGCCAACTGTCCCTTGCGATTGGCCGAAGAGGTCAAAATGTTCGGCTCGCATCTCAATTAACAGGTTGGGATATCGATATTCTCACTGAGGTTGAGGAAAGCGAACGGCGTGAAAAGGAAAGGGTCGAGAGATCTCAAAACTTTATGCAGGCTCTTGATGTAGACGAATTTATAGCTTCTCTTCTCGTTGCAGAGGGCTTTGCATCTGTTGAAGAGGTTGCCTATATAGATATTAGTGAAATTGCAAATATTGAAGGATTTACAGAAGAAACAGCTCAAGAAATACAATCTCGCGCGCGAGAATTTTTAGAGAAGCAAGAGGCGGAAAGAGACGCCCGTCGTAGAGAACTTGGCGTTTCGGATGATTTAGTAAAAGTGTCGGGTGTTACTAATGCGATGCTCGTTGTATTTGGTGAGAATAATATCAAGACACTTGAGGACCTTGCTGATTGTGCTACCGATGACCTTATTGGTTGGACAGAGCGGCGAAAAGATAAAGAAAGCGAGCCAATCAAGCATAAAGGCATTTTGGATGGTTTTGATGTCGGCCGCAAAGAAGCTGAGGATATGATATTCTCAGCGCGTGTTTTGTCCGGATGGATTAAGGAAGAAGATTTGCCTAGGTCAGCGGAAGAGGCGACTGGGCATGAAGAGGAAGCAAAGGTCGCAGATGGGCAAGAGGCTTCAGTCTAATTTGGTTAGAAGGAATTTTATTTCTGAAGGTTAAAAAGTTTGGTTGAGAATATAAGTCTTGAAAAAAGAGGAGCAGAGGAGAATATCTTTCTCGAAAGTCGTTTGTGTGCTCTTACCCAAAAATCCTTGCCACGAGAGGAACTTATTCGGTTTGTGGTTGGTCCTGATCAGCAAATTTTTCCAGATGTTTCTGCAAAATTGCCTGGTCGAGGAATTTGGATCACCGCAACTGCAGAGAAAATTACAGAAGCCATTTCAAGAGGGGTCTTCAATCGTTCACTAAAGCGTGAGATTAAAATACCCCCAGACCTTCCGCTAAAGACGGGCTCCTTGTTACAGGAACGGGCCTTAAATGCTCTTTCCTTGGCCAACAAGGCAGGTCAAGTTACAACAGGTTTTGTGCAGGTTGAGAAAATCATTAAGAGCGGCAAAGTTGCTCTCTTATTACATGCAAAAGATGGATCGCAAGGAGGCGCAGAAAAACTCGATAAGTTAATGAAAGCAGTCTGTCAGGCTAATGATCGAGAGGCGCAAATTGAGACATTTTTTACGGTTGAACAAATGAGCTTGGCCTTAGGAGGGCTAAATGTGGTACATGCGGCATTAACCAAAAATGGGGCTACTCAGAAATTTATAAATGAAGCCAATAGAATGCAGCGGTATTTCAGCCTGAAAACAGCCTGAAAAATATAAATATACTGAGTTGATACCTTGCTCTAAAATATAGTATTGGAAAGATTGATGGATACCAAAGATACAACTGACAAAACAAGTCGTCCTGCAGGTGGGACGAAGACTTCTGCAGCGGGGACGCGCAAGCCTCTCTCGCTGCAAAGAACAGTTGAGTCTGGTCTTGTGAGACAAAATTTCAGTCATGGAAGGTCGAAGTCGGTTGTAGTTGAGAAACGCAAATCACGTAAGTTAGGATCGAGTGAAAAAGAAACCTCTCCATCTCCCGTTATTCCTTCTCCCCCTGAAGTTGTTGCTCGGCCTGCAGAAAAACCGGCTCCCATAATTGAAGCACCTCCCCAAGGTCGAGAAGGGGGCCTTCTTCAAAAAGAACGTGAAGCTAGAGCAAAAGCACTTGCTGAGGCCCGTCGACTTAATGAGATTGCAGATGCCGAGAAGGATGTTGCAAGTTCTCAGACCGCTGGTTCAGATGCAAAAGAAGAGCAGACGCGTAGTGTTTTTGCAGGAGTATCTCCTCCAATCGAACTGAAAGAACCCGCAAAAGCAAAATTGAAAAAGGCCATCGGAACAGCATCCGTTGAACAGCCTCAGGTTTCGGCACGTCAACATGAAAGCGGCATAAGTGCGAAAAGTTCTCGTCCCTCCGTTCGTTCGCAGCCGTCGGGTTTCGGCGGCTCTTTTATGCCGCGGGATGGTGGACGCCCGAAAGAAATTGTTATTCCTGAGGGCCGTACCATCAGAGGTCAAGAGCGCCAGCCTCTTGAAGTTTCGAAATCCAAAGAAGCGCGTGGTGATGTCAGAACGCGCGATTTATCCGAGATGGGGGATGAAGAAGAGACTCGCACAATAAAGCGAGGTGGTAAGCTCATTCGTACGCCTGTCAGAACCGCTCCTGAGCCACAACGTGAGCGGGTCAAACTGACTATTAATAATGTGTTCGACCAGGAGCAGCGTGAGCGCTCGCTTGCCTCGCTGAAACGTAAGCGTGAACGTGAGCGTCTTAAAGCGCTTGGGGTTCAGCAACCAAGAGAAAAAATTGTTAGAGAAGTCATCATTCCTGAAGCGATTACAATTCAAGAGCTCTCAAATCGTATGGCCGAGAGGGCAGTGGATCTAATAAAGTTTCTCATGAAACAAGGTGCGATGCATAAGATTACTGATGTGATTGATGCGGACACAGCTGAACTTATTGCCCAAGAATTTGGACATACTGTCAAGAGGGTTTCAGAGGCAGATGTTGAGACAGGATTTATTGGAGACAAAGATAACGATGAAAATTTAAGATCGAGAGCTCCTGTGGTCACTATTATGGGGCATGTTGATCATGGAAAAACTTCACTTCTTGACGCGATACGTCAATCAAATGTTGTCTCAGGGGAAGCAGGGGGAATTACTCAGCATATCGGTGCCTATCAAGTATCGTTGCCATCAGGGGATAAAATTACATTTATTGATACCCCAGGCCATGCAGCTTTTACGGCGATGAGGGCGCGTGGAGCAAAAGTCACAGATATTGTTGTTCTCGTAGTTGCAGCAGATGATGGGGTCATGCCTCAGACTGTTGAGGCAATCAATCATGCAAAATCAGCTGGGGTTCCTCTCATAGTTGCGATTAATAAAATCGATAAACCTCAAGCTGATCCTAACAGGGTCAAAACAGATCTATTAAGTCATGAGGTTGTTGTTGAAAGCATGGGCGGTGATACTCTTGAAATTCCCGTATCAGCTATCAAAAAAACTAATCTAGATAAATTGCTAGAAGCTATCCACCTGCAAGCTGAAATTCTGGATCTGAAAGCTAATCCAGAGAGAACTGCTGAGGGGGTCGTAATTGAAGCAAAACTAGAGCGTGGCCGTGGTCCTGTGGGGACTGTTCTTGTGCAACGAGGAACCCTCCATGTTGGGGACATTGTAGTGGCGGGTACGGCATGGGGTCGTGTCAGGGCTCTGATCGATGATAAGGGTCAAAATGCTTTAGAGGCAGGCCCATCGGTTCCTGTTGAGGTTTTAGGTTTTGATTCTGCACCAGAGGCGGGGGACCAAATTGCTGTTGTGGAAACTGAAGCGCGCGCTCGTGAGCTAACCGATTACCGTATGAGAAAAAGACGGGAAACTCTTGGTGCTGCTGGCTCTAAGAGCACCCTTGAGCAAATGATGCAGCAACTCAAGGAGACAGGCAAGAAAGACTTAAATTTAGTCATTAAAGGAGACGTACAAGGTTCTGGTGAAGCGATTGCAGGAGCTTTGAAAAAATTAGGAACAGACGAAGTTGAAGCTCGTATTTTACATTCAGGCGTTGGAGGGATTACTGAATCTGACATTGTTTTGGCAGCTGCCTCCAAGGCAGTTGTTGTTGGTTTTAATGTTCGTGCGAACGCACAGGCTAAACAAGCAGCAGATGTAAGTGGTATAGAAATTAGATACTATAATATCATTTACGATCTGCTTGATGATGTCAAAGCGGCAATGTCGGGTCTATTGGCTCCAACTATACGAGAGATATTTCTTGGAAATGCGGAAGTCCTTCAAGTTTTCAATATTTCCAAAGTTGGAAAAGTTGCCGGGTGTCGGGTTACTGAAGGCAAGGTGCAGCGGGGAGGAAAAGTGCGTCTTATCCGTGATAATGTTGTGATTCACGAGGGCACTCTTTCAGTGCTTAGGCGCTTTAAGGACGATGTGAAGGAAGTGCCTGTTGGACAGGAATGTGGGATGTCCTTTGCTAATTACCAGGATCTCAGGGAAGGCGATGTAATCGAGTGTTTCAATGTCGAAAGCCTTACCCGAACACTTTAATCCTTAAGTGTTCTATCTTCTTAATTTCAAATATAGTTATCAACTCCTACTACTAACCTTGAGGGGCTTACATTTTTTGTGAGCAATATGGTTTTAAATACTAAATGTCCCGCAAAAGAAATATTTCAGGCGTTGGGCCTTCACAGAGAATGTTGCGTGTTGCTGAGTTAATAAAGCATCGCATATCTGAGCTTTTGTCGCGAGGCATGATACATGACAACATTTTAGAAACCCACGTTGTCACCATACCTGAGGTTCGTATTTCCCCCGACCTACGTCATGCAACGGCTTATGTCATGCCGCTGGGCGGAAAAGATACAACGAAAGTTTTAGAGGCATTGCGCCGACATAAAAAATATATAAGAGCTGAAATTGCGCATGCTGTTAATCTGAAATTTGCACCCGATATCGAATTTTCTGCAGATGAAACTTTTGATGAAGCTAGTCGTATCAGTGCATTACTCTCTAGTGACAAAGTCAAACAAGATTTAAAGAAAACCTAAATGTTTTATTTAGAAGTAGAAGAAGCTCACCTTTTTTCAAATCTCTAAAGGTTGCAGGAATGGGGCGATCTAAGAAAGGTCAACCAGTACACGGATGGGTTGCGCTCGACAAGCCAAAGGGCCTCACAAGCACTCAGGCACTTGCACAAGTTAAGCGTCTTTTTAATGCGCAGAAAGCCGGTCATGCTGGAACCCTAGATCCTTTAGCTACAGGGGTCTTGCCAATTGCTTTTGGAGAAGCAACGAAAACAGTCTCTTTTGCGGTAGATGATCAAAAGTCTTATGTATTCACGGTACGTTGGGGAGCTCAGACCTCCACAGATGATTGTGAGGGTGAAATAGTCTTTCAAAGTGAAAACCGTCCGATGGAGGAGAGTATACTCTCTCAATTGCCGACTTTTATGGGCCGCATCTCTCAAGTACCTCCCCGATACTCTGCAGTTAAAATAGACGGAAAGAGAGCCTATGATTTAGCTCGACATGGTGAGGATGTCGAGCTTGTTTCAAGAATGGTTCATATTAGTCATTTAGCTCTTGTTGACAGACCTGATAGAGATACAGCTGTTTTTGAAGTTGATTGTGGAAAGGGAACCTATGTGCGTGCTCTTGCGAGGGATCTTGGTCGAGAGCTTGGGTGTTTTGGACATATAACATCTTTAAGAAGAACGAAAGTTGGCCCGTTCCTCGATAAAGAATGTTGGACATTGGAGGAGCTGACTGAGCAAGCAGATCAAGAACTTCTCTTTAACAAAGATGGTCCATTGTTACCTGTTGCTATGCCTCTTAAGGGACTTCCGGAACTCTTAGTTTCTCCCTCAGATGCAGGCCGTCTTTCACAAGGTATTGCAATTTTAGTTCGTGGAGCAGGACCACCTCAAAACTCTGGATTGATGTATGCGACCTGTCAGGGTCGTATTATTGCGCTTGGAGAAATAGATAAAGGGGCCCTTCATCCTATTCGTGTTTTTAATATGAACTAATTTTTTCAAGAATTTAGAAGATTATCTTTGTGGAGGAATTGTCCTCCTTAATTTGCAGATCAGTCTAAAAATTGTAATTCCGGCTTTCCTTATTGATAGTATTAAGGTCTCCTTTGCTTAGTCATTATTTATAAAATCGAGATTTTATTAGGGAGCCTAAGGGCTTCTTTCACATGCACGTTTTTTTAAATATCTTTGAGATTTATTGGGTATTTTGTACTTTAGCGGGGAAACGTCTTCTTTATTGAAACCCTGTCAGAGAGAGCACAAAAATTGCCTATCGACTTTCTTATCTAAAAATGTAAGAGAAGCTCAATAGATTTAAGGTTTACCCCTTAATCTAGGGACGATACTTGCTGGACGACATCCTGGCTCAAATCGTCTTTTTTGTTTATGAGATTTAAGAGAAAGGAACATCTGATGTCGCAAATCGCTACGGCACGAAAAGCAACCAAAACTTCTGTCATTAAGGCAAATGCAACTAAGCCCAATGACACTGGTTCGCCAGAAGTACAGATTGCTGTTCTAACGCACCGTATCAATGAGCTTACGGAGCATTTTAAAAACCATAAGAACGATAATCACTCAAGACGGGGTTTGTTGAAAATGGTAAGTCAACGCCG
>JBJTOZ010000027.1:0-2736 GCA_046074825.1 Hyphomicrobium sp. | reverse complement strand
CATTTTAAGGTGAGCCTCTGAAGCTTATGAGTAGGTCACAGGTGTGCCTCTCACTTGAGTGCTTTTCAAGTCTTCAAGAGTGTCGTCGTCGTGGCTTTACCCTCGATTACATGAGGGGGTTGGCCTTGAAACCACGTCTCATAGGCCTGCTCGTAGGCATTCTCCAGATCTCTGGTGAAAAGCTCTGTATTAAACAAGGGCGAGGCTGTTCTATTTTTTTCAATCTTCTCCTTAACCGCTGCTAGTTTTTCAGGTTGCAGAGCTAAAGATAAAGCTTTGGCTTCATAGTCTTCCTTTGTCGTTGAAATGAGTTCGGGAACTTGGAGAGCCGTTAAAAGACTTGCCCCAACACGAGCAGCAAATCCTTCGCCTATTTTTGTGACAAGTGGCAACCCTGCCCAGAGGGCGTCACTTGCTGTGGTGTGGGCATTATAATTAAATGTATCAAGAAACAAATCGGCGAGCCTGTGACGCGCCAGATGATCTGCGAAATTTTGTTTCTCCGCAAAAACAAGTCGAGAGGGATGAACACCTCTTTTTTCTGCTTCCACCTTTAAGTTTTTGACAGCCCACGGATTGGCTTGAAACAACCAGAGAACACTCTGATCAACTTTGAGGAGAAGCCGCATCCATATGTCGAACTCTTCTTCTGTAATCTTATAGTTGTTATTAAAACAACAAAAAACAAATCCATGTTCTGGCAGCCCTACGTCCTTTCGGGACAAAGGCTTTTTAGAAATAGCCCTTTTGTCATCATTCACCTGATAACAATGAGGGAGATAAATAACTTTTTCTGAATAATACTTCTGTGCTTCTGGCGGAATAACCGTCTTGTCGGCAATAATATAATCCATAAAAGAGGATCCTGTGGTTCCAGGATATCCAAGATATGTTATTTGGATGGGAGCCGAGCGATAGGAAAAAATACCCACGCGGGAATCCTGGGTATAGCCTTTAAGATCAACGGCAATATCAAGACCTTCTCTGCGGGCAAACTCAGAGATCTGCACGTCTGTCAGTGATCTGACATCGTGGAAGACATGCACAGAACTTTTAAGACGTTGGCGCATCTCATCGTTTTTGTCGGGACCGTAGGAGAAAGCATAGAGATTAAATCTTTTTTTATTATGCTTCTCAAAGAGTCCCGCCATTAAATGCATCGTGGCATGATTGTGAAAATCAGCTGAAAAGTATCCAATTTTCAGGGAAGCTGGTTTGGATGAGGGACGCTTGAACTGAGGTGTTTGAATGAGGGAAAATTTCTCGCTTGCATACATCTGCGATCTTTGATGATGCCTAAGAGGTGAATCTTCAAGAGAGAGAACAGTAAAGGGAGGACAAGAGGTTCCCGAAAGACCAAGGTTGGAAATATCCTTGGAGAGCCTCTTTAAAAAAGGCCAATCGCACAGATGCGAAAGCAAATGATATCTGTGTGCCTTTGCCTCGGTATACTGAGGATTGAGTGCGATAGCTTTATTAAAGGGGGCAACTGCCTCATCATAGCGTTTGAGAACGCAATAGATGTTTGCGATATTATTGTGGGCTTCGGCATTATCGGGATTTATTTCAAGAGCTTTCTTAAGAGGAGAAAGTGCTTCCTCGTAGCGCTTCAGATAACAGAGAACAACAGCAAGATTGTTATACACTTGTCCATAATGGGGTGTGGTCTGAATGGCCTTAGTAAAAGCAACGATGGCTTCCTCATACCGTTGAAGCTGAAAGAGGAGATTGCCAAGATTATAATAAGCCTCGTCGTAGTCTGGTTTTATCTCAAGAGCTTTGGCGTATGCAGATAAAGCTTCGTCATAGCGTTTGAGACAATAGAGGACCCTTCCAAGATTTTTAAAACCCTCCGCGTGACGAGGGTTGAGGTGGAGAGCTTTACTATAGGCAGAGACTGCTTGCTCATACTTGTGCGTATCATGAAGGATAAGAGCAAGATTATACTGCGCTTCAGGAAATCGAGGTTTAATTTGAAGGGCTGCGTTGAAGGCTGCAATAGCCTCCTCATAACGCTGTTGATTTTTAAGAACACTTCCTAAGTTATTATGCGCTTCA
The DNA here is from genome assembly GCA_046074825.1 of Hyphomicrobium sp. Taxonomy (GTDB): domain Bacteria; phylum Pseudomonadota; class Alphaproteobacteria; order Rhizobiales; family Hyphomicrobiaceae; genus JAGVSR01. The sequence goes on along the minus strand of JBJTOZ010000027.1, from coordinate 678 downwards.
GCATAATCGGGTTTTAGTCCCAAAGCCGTTTTGAATGTTGCAACGGCCTCGTCAAATCTTTTTAGATCTGTGAGTATCCCTCCAAGATTAAGATACGCTTCAAGGTAATCAGGTTTGATCGTTAAAGCCGTTTTATAAGAAGCAAAGGCCTCATCAAATTTTTTGAGATAAGAAAGGGTATTACCAAGATTGTTATGCGCGGCCGCAAAATCGGTTTTTATTTGAATTGCACTCGTATAGCATCGAACAGCCTCTTCCCATTTTGAAAGTGCAGTGTAGGTAGCGCCCAAAATATTATGGAGAAGAAAAGAGGACGGAAAACGTGCGCGAAGATCTTCCCCTTTACGAAGAGCTTCCTGCAAGTGCCCTTGATGGTAAAGAGCTAAGAGTTCATCGATTGCGTCTTGAGCTGGGGCAGAGTTCTGAGCTTGAGGCTCAGGGGCTCTGATTGGCAGGCTTCCATTTTGATGTAAAGGGCTTTTCTGAAGTGGAAAGGCTTGCCCCTTTTCTCCCCCTTGGATACCAGATTGGGTGATTTGTATTTTTGGATTGGCTTGCGGCCGTATGATTATCTCCAGAACACAGAAAACTGGACGCAACGCACTCGCGTAAAACTTGTAAAAGGGGCCGATCTACGTCTTTACTTTCAGTTTCACCAGACGATACACCCTGACGAAA
>JBJTOZ010000026.1:0-16037 GCA_046074825.1 Hyphomicrobium sp. | reverse complement strand
CCACGTTGATAGGCCGGGTGTGGAAGCGCTGCAAGGCGTGTAGCTTACCGGTACTAATAGCTCGATTGACTTCATCGCTCTCATTAAGCAATGCCCATACCTTGGGTATACTTATATGTGTTTAAACACTTTTTCTTAATCCCTTAAAAAATAAAGATCGATCAGATTTTCATCTCACAATTTTGCCGACCTGGTGGTTATGGCGGGGTGTCTGCACCCGATCCCATTCCGAACTCGGCCGTGAAATGCCCCTGCGCCAATGGTACTTCGTCTTAAGACGCGGGAGAGTAGGTCGCTGCCAGGTCTGCAAAATTGTGAGAATAATTTATTGAACTGATTACCCCTCTTCAAATACTTATAACCACATTTTTGAAAAATATAATTCCTTGTTCATTTTTCATTCTAATGGGTTTTAAAAGAAACTAAAGTTTGTTTTCTTCAGTATAAATAATATGAAATAGATTTATGTTTTGGTGGAGCCAAGCGGGATCGAACCGCTGACCTCTTGCATGCCATGCAAGCGCTCTCCCAGCTGAGCTATGGCCCCAATAAACTCAAATTTTGAAATCTCCAAAACACTTTATTCCACGGAGGAATTTAGCTTTCTTCCTCTCCCTCTGCGACAGGGCCGCCAATTATATTAGTTACATCCCCACCGCCTTCCTCCTCTTCTTCCTCGAGGAAGGTTTCAGTTTCATCAGCAGGGATATCTACAGCCTCCTCTATTTCGACAAGAACATCCTCACCTTCTATTTCAGGCTGTACGACATCTTCTGGAAGAATTTTCTCAGTCGGGATTTCGGGTTTTTTAACTTTTTTCAATGTTTTATCGGGTTGGGCAGCAGTCTCGATTGGAAGTGGAGAAGATGCAATAACGTAAATCGTACCGCAGATGGGGCATGCAATTGGGTCATTGTTAAGATCATAAAAACGGGCACCGCATTCGTTGCTTTGACACGTGCGCTTAGTTCCTCGCGCTGTTTTTGTTGACATATATAAGCTCTGATAAATGTTGTTATTTACTATCCCCCCTGTGCCACAGTCAAAGCTTCCTGTCAAAAACAAATAGAATTCTTAAACTGAACGTGAACCCTGCTTTGGTTATGTTGCTTTTGATGAATGTTATCGATAGCAATGATTTCTATCATTAAATGAGCTCCTTGGAGTTAAACTTTGAATTTATCTTTATGTTTCTTTTCAAAAGACATCAAAAATCTATGATAAAATTGAGTAAGTCAGAATGAAAAAAAACAACGCTCCCCGCCCCCTAACGGCAAAAAAATCGACAGGTCTTAAAGGAGAAGTCCGTGTCCCTGGGGACAAATCTATTTCCCACCGTGCTTTAATATTTGGTTCGCTAGCAACTGGAAAAACTACAATTAATGGTCTGCTAGAGGCTGAAGATGTTCTCAATACTGCACGCGCACTAAGATCTATGGGGGCGCATATCGAAAAAAAGGGGGAGATATGGGAAATACTTGGCCGAGGAACTGGCGGACTAAGGCAACCAAAAGATTGTCTTGATTTTGGTAATTCTGGAACGGGTGCACGTTTGATGATGGGGGTAGTAGCTGGGCATGATGTAACAGCTTGCTTTTTAGGAGATACTTCACTGTCACGCCGCCCAATGGGGCGGGTATTAAAACCACTCGAGCAGATGGGACTCACAAATTTAGAAAAAAAAGAGACACTGCCTTTGACATTACGGGGCACCTCAAATCTTGTCCCTATAGACTATGAACTTCCTGTTCCCTCAGCTCAAATAAAAAGTGCTATTCTTATTGCAGGTCTAATGACCTCTGGAGAAACATCTGTCATCGAAAAGCAAGCCACCCGTGATCATACTGAACGCATGTTAACGTATTTTGGCGCCGACGTTATATCGGAGATAAAAAAAAATAGAATAAAAAGAATTACAGTTACTGGCGACGCAGAGCTTCAAGGAAAAAACGTTATAGTTCCTGGCGATCCTTCATCGGCAGCTTTTCTCATTGCCGCCTCTCTAATAACTGATGGCTCTGATGTAACTGTTAAGGGCGTTCTTATTAACGAAACGCGCATCGGTTTTTATAAAACTCTCCTAGAAATGGGAGCAAATCTCACCTTTTTAAATGAGCGTAACCAAGGAGGTGAGTTGGTAGCTGATATACGCGCGAAAACCTCTGAATTAGTTGGCGTTCATGTCCCACCTGAAAGAGCACCATCTATGATAGATGAATATCCAGTCCTTGCTGTTGTAGCCAGCTTGGCCAAAGGGACTACACGCATGGATGGTTTAGAGGAACTTAAAGTGAAAGAGAGTGATCGTTTGGCATCTACAGCAAATGGTCTTATTCAAAATGGCGTGGAAGTCAGTTTGGGTTCGGAAAGTCTCATTGTTCATGGAAATAAGAAAGTGGCTGGGGGCGGTAATGTGATTACAAATCTTGATCACAGAATAGGTATGGCTTTTCTTACTCTAGGCTTGGCGGCAGATAAACCTGTAAAAGTAGATGATACGAGCATGATCTCAACGAGCTTTCCAGAATTTCAAAGTTTAATGGAAAATCTGGGGGCAGAGTACTTATGATCATCGCTATTGATGGTCCCGCTGCCTCGGGAAAAGGAACAATAGCAAAGCAAATTGCGAAGCAATACGGATTATGTTTTCTGGATACAGGTTTACTTTATCGCGCTGTAGCCCATGAGACTATTTCTAAAGGGTTTCTTCCTAACGATACATGGGCAGTCCTTGCAACGGCGCGCAATATTGAAGATATTTCTCTAGATAATCCCCTTCTGAGAACAATAAAGATCGGCGAAAGCGCCTCTATCGTTGCTTGCCTCCCTGAGGTCCGCCAACAGTTGCTTAAATATCAGAGGTCTTTTGCAAAAGAAAAAGCTGATGTTGTCTTAGATGGTCGCGATATTGGTACTGTTGTTTTACCAGAAGCTCATATCAAAATATTTGTAACAGCCAGTCCCGAGGTTCGGGCTAGGCGCCGTTACTTGGAAAGAAAAAGTCTTGGAGAAAGCGTTAGTTATGAGGAAATTCTAATGGATATACAGGCGCGGGACACACGTGATAGCAATCGTACGGTTGCACCGCTCAGGCCAGCTGAGGATGCCCTCTTGCTTGATACAACGGACTTAGATATAGAGAATGCATTCAAAACTGCCGTTCAACTGATCAAGAGGAAGATCGGCCACTAGAAAGGTGTAAGAACCTTTCAATCTCAGGTGGCAGGGGCATGTCTCCAAGACGGCTTCCATTTTAATATCATATGTCCTGAAAGACGAAATCTCTTTCAGCATTAACTACTATGGTATTTACACAGCAAATATTTTACCTCTCAAATTAAATCAAATTTAGCAACCAACTTAATTTAATTGAAATAAACAGGAAATTTAATGGCGAACGAATTAAGCAACCAAATGAATCCCACTCGTGATGACTTTGCAGCCCTTCTTTCTGAAAGTCTTGCTAAAGAGGATTTAGTTGAAGGGCAAGTTGTAAAAGGCAAAGTGACTGGGATTGAAAAGGACTTAGCAATCATCGATGTTGGTTTAAAAATGGAAGGCCGTGTTGCTCTTAAAGAGTTTGGACTTGGTGGAAAAGCCGGGGCCATAAAAGTTGGAGATGTTGTTGAAGTTTATTTAGAGCGTGTTGAGAACGCATTGGGCGAGGCAGTTCTGTCTCGAGATAAAGCCCGAAGGGAAGAAAGTTGGAGCCGCTTAGAGCGCCTTTATGAAAAAGGCGAAAAAGTCATGGGTGTTATTTTCAACAAAGTTAAAGGTGGTTTTACAGTTGATTTAGACGGAGCGGTTGCTTTTCTCCCAGGATCTCAAGTTGACGTTCGACCAGTTCGGGATATTGGTCCCTTAATGCATCAATCTATTCCATTTCAAATACTCAAGATGGATAGACGTAGGGGGAACGTAGTTGTATCCCGACGTTCTATACTTGAAGAAACTCGTGCTGAACAGAGAGCGGATATTGTCTCACGATTAGCTGAAGGCCAGGTTATAGATGGAGTTGTTAAAAATATCACCGACTATGGCGCGTTCATAGATCTTGGAGGTATTGACGGACTTCTGCATGTTACCGATATGGCGTGGCGTCGTGTTAATCATCCATCAGAGATTTTAAATGTGGGTGATACAGTCAAAGTACAGGTTATTAGGATTAATCCCGATACTCAAAGAATTTCTCTTGGAATGAAGCAGCTTCAAATTGATCCTTGGTCAGCAATAGAAGCCAAGTATCCGGTTGGAGCAAAATTGAAAGGGTCAATCACCAATATTGCAGATTATGGAGCATTTGTTGAATTAGAGCCCGGGGTTGAAGGGCTGATCCATGTTTCTGAAATGAGTTGGACCAAAAAGAATGTTCATCCTTCAAAGCTAGTTTCGACAAGTCAAGAAGTGGAAGTCCAGGTTCTTGAGATTGACCCTTCGAAGCGTAGAATATCTTTGGGCTTGAAACAAACGCAAGATAATCCTTGGAACAGTTTTCTTACTGCGCACCCGAAAGGATCATTTGTTGAAGGTCCTGTAAGAAACATAACAGAGTTTGGTCTCTTTATTGGTCTTGATAATAATATAGACGGTATGGTTCATCTTTCAGATCTTGATTGGATAAAATCTGGAGAGGAGGCTATCAAGCAGTATAAGAAAGGTGACAATGTAAAAGCCATAGTCCTTGATGTTGATAGTTCTAAAGAGCGAATTTCTCTTGGTATAAAACAGCTATCATCGGATCCTGCGGATGCGCTATCAAAGTATAAAAAAGGGGATCAGGTGACCTGTGAAGTTACAGTCATATTAGAGAATGGTATCGAAGTAAAAATTGCCGATAGTGACTTAACAAGTTTTGTAAAAAGGTCAGATTTATCTCGCGATCGATCTGAACAAAGACCAGAGCGCTTTACCGTTGGTCAAAAAGTTGATGCTTCTGTTCTTTCTTGTGACAAAGCTTCTCGTCGTATAGCTTTGTCTATCAAGGCCTTGGAGATTGCTGAGGAAAAGCAGGCAGTTGCTCAATATGGTTCCTCGGATTCGGGGGCTTCTCTAGGAGATATCTTTAAGGCTGCAATCAAGAAAAGAAATTCTGATAATCAAGAGACTGAAGTTGAATAATATTTGGCTACTAAAATTCATTAGTTTAACCCGATTGTTTCTTTTAAATTTGTTACCAAATTTTGCCTTATATTCTCCACTCTAAGTCTGACTTAAGGTGTTGCTCTTTTTCAATGTTATAAATTTTAAATCTATTAACTAGGATCATTGAGCAATGGCCTCAGCTACAGAAATAGTTCTAGAAAGACGCCTTCTTAGGAGAAGACTTACCTTTTGGAGAAATTTAGCTTTCTTGGCGTTATCAGTAGCAATAGGGTTTTTAGTTTTAGGTCGAGAAGAAACCTCACTTCTCTTTTCTGGGAATCATATAGCTAGGATCTCAATAGAAGGAACAATAACGGAATGGCGCGAACAGCTTGAGCTTATAAAAAAAATTAAGGATAATAAAAAAGTCACTGGCGTCCTACTTTTTATTAATAGCCCGGGAGGAACAACTTCTGGTGGTGAGGCATTGTTTGAGCAAATTAGGTCAGTTGCTCAAAAGAAGCCTGTAGTAGCACAATTTGGAACGATTGCTGCATCAGCAGGGTATATTGTTGGATTAGCAGCTGACCATATTGTCTCTCGTGGTAACACCATTACGGGATCCATTGGTGTTATTGTTCAATGGCCAGAAGTGTCAGATCTTTTAGCAAAGCTTGGAGTTAAGATGAATGAGGTCAAAAGTGGAGAACTCAAGGCATCTCCTTCTCCCTTTATGCCTGCTGACGATGCTTCAAAAGCAGTTCTGAAAGAAATGATTGATGATGGCTACCTATGGTTTTCTCATCTCGTTGAAACACGACGAGGGATTAAGATTGCAGATGTTCCTGGTCTTGATAAGGGACGGATTTTTTCAGGCCGAGAAGCTTTAAAACTCAGATTAGTTGATGAGATAGGCGGAGAAGAGCAGGCAAAACTTTGGCTCGAAGAGAAAGCGGGTCTCAAGAAAGATTTGGATATTATCGATTGGAAACCCGAACACAGAGAAAATTGGGGTTTTTTTTCCTCATTAGGAGGAGCAATACTCTGGTTAGTGAATATTTTAGGACTTGAGATGAGAAAAATCTACTCTAACTCAGTATTAGGCCAAACAAGCGGTCTTGACGGATTAGTCTCAGTTTGGCAACCTCCATCCACAAATTAAAATTCATTAAATTCAAAGCCTTGCGAGGTCGTTGTGATTAAATCAGAGCTCATACAAAAAATCTGTAGTTCTAACCCCCATCTGTATCATCGCGATGTTGAACGCATCGTAAATGTTATTTTTGATGAAATTGTCGATGCTCTTGCAAGGGGTGACCGCGTTGAGCTTCGCGGATTTGGGGCTTTTACTGTTAAGCATAGGGCCGCTCGTCAAGGTAGAAATCCTCGAACAGGTGCACCTGTTCCTGTTGAAGAAAAATTTATTCCTTTTTTTAAAACAGGGAAGGAGTTACGCGATCGCCTCAACAACGTAGAACCTTCACTTTCTTCACCGAGCTAGCTAATCATAGACTTGTTTACTTATTAATTTTAATGCTGAATCGAATTTATAAAATATTTATCCTTTTCCCTGTATCCATTTATCTCATTACCTTTGCAATTTATAATCACCAAATGGTTGAGGTTGAATTTCTCCCTTTTTTGACCGATGAAAAAGGACAGTCACTCACTTTGCCATTTTATCTGACTATCTATATTACTCTTATTTTGGGAATTGTAATTGGAGGCTTTGCTACATGGTTGCGGCAGTCTCGATATAGGTCCCAAGCTAGAATGGGAGCTAAGGATGCCAGACATTGGCGTTTAGAAGCAGAGCGCCTTTCGCGAGATCGAGACCAAAACGTCCAGACTGGTTCACTTAAGTTTTTTAAAAATCATCAAAAAACTATAGCGTAAGATATGCCTCACGATTGATGCTCGAATGCAAGGTCTCAACATTATAAAGTTGAGGTGATAAATTTAAAGTTATTACTTATGTCAGTATCTGTAAAGATTTGTGGAATATCTGACTCTGTGAGTCTTGAAGTTGCATGCGAGGCAGGAGCAGACTTTCTAGGCCTTGTCTTTTTTTCAAAAAGCCCCCGCAATCTCAGTATTAAATCTGCAAAAACACTTAGGAATTTAATTCCATCTAATTCTCAATGTAAGATTGTTTCACTGGTCGTTGATCAAAGTGATGACTTTATAGAAGAGATGGTCCAAGAAATAAACCCAGATTTTATACAACTTCACGGAGATCATTCTATTAAACGCGTGAGCTCTCTGCGATCATGTTTGAAAAAACCTCTAATCAAGGCCTTATCAGTGAGTTGCGAGAGAGAAGTTCAACAAGGTCTTGATTATTTATTACCTGGTCAAGTAGCCGATATGATTCTTTTTGATGCCAAGCCAACAAAATCATCTACTTTACCTGGCGGTAATGGTTTGCAATTTGATTGGCGCATATTGTCTCCCGTATCAGGAAAAGTCCCTTTTGCTTTAGCAGGGGGTTTAAACCCTGATAATGTCGCCAATGCCGTTCATTGCACAGGGGCTACGATGGTTGATGTTTCTTCTGGAGTAGAAAGAGCACCGGGAAAAAAAGACCATGATCTCATTAGACTTTTTATTCGTAATGCTAAAAAAGCAGGGCTGATAAAAAAAACAAATTTTGCAACTCTTGAGAAATTCTATGACAAGAATGGTAGATAATTTCACGTCAACTCTTCCAAATAGTTTTAGATCTGGTCCAAACGATAAAGGTTTTTTTGGAATATTTGGAGGACGCTTTGTTGCGGAAACCTTGATGCCGCTAATTCTTGATTTAGAAATTGCCTATGCAGCTGCTAAATCAGATTCTAAATTTCAAGAGGAATTAAAAAGGCTTGGCATGCATTATTCAGGTCGTCCAAGTCCTCTGTACTATGCTGAAAGAATGACAGCCAGCCTGGGTGGAGCAAAAGTTTTTTTTAAAAGAGATGAACTTAACCATACGGGCTCTCACAAAATCAATAATTGTCTTGGGCAAATTTTATTGGCCCGCAGAATGAAAAAAAATCGCATTATTGCAGAAACTGGAGCTGGTCAGCATGGTGTCGCCGTGGCAACGGTTTGTGCTAAGTACGGCTTGAATTGCGAGATATATATGGGGGCTACAGATATTGAACGCCAGGCTCCTAACGTTGCAAGAATGAAACTTCTTGGAGCCAAGCTCAATCCAGTAACATCAGGAGCTGGCACCTTGAAAGATGCAATGAATGAAGCTCTACGAGATTGGGTGACCAATGTTTCTAATACCTACTATCTCATTGGTACAGCAGCAGGTCCTCATCCCTATCCTATGATGGTGCGTGATTTTCAGTCAGTAATAGGGCTTGAGACGAGAGAACAGATCAAAGCTTTAGAAGGAAGATTACCAGACACTTTGGTTGCATGCATTGGTGGGGGCTCTAATGCGATCGGCCTATTTCATCCTTTCTTGGATGAGACTGGTATCTCTATGTATGGCGTGGAGGCTGGCGGATATGGTCTTGATGTGCCTAATGGACATGCTTCTTCAATGAATGGGGGATCGCCAGGTGTCCTACACGGGAATCGAACCTATCTGCTTCAGAATGATGACGGGCAGATATTGGAGGGTCACTCAATATCTGCTGGTCTTGACTACCCCGGAGTTGGGCCTGAACACTCTTGGTTAAAGGATACAGGTCGCGTCAACTATGTATCAATAACTGATAAAGAGGCACTTGAGGCCTTGCAGTTCTGTACTTTGCAGGAAGGAATTATTCCCGCACTAGAACCTAGTCATGCTTTAGCTTTTGTTATGAAGCTTGCTCCAAAGTTGCCAAAAGAAAATATCCTTGTGGTCAATCTATGTGGCCGAGGAGATAAGGATTTGTTAACAGTCGTAAAAGAGTTAAATTTAAAAATATAAAATTTTTATGTGAATATAAGAGAGTTGATAATTTTATTTCACAAGCAAATTTTGGCATAATTTACATTCTATCTTTTCAAATATGACAAAACAAACCCGCATAGAGAAACGCTTTAACGATCTGAAAAAAAATGGTCGTGCGGGGTTGGTTGTTTTCATTACTGCTGGAGATCCAGATCTTAAAACCTCTGCAGAAATACTTTCAGGGTTAGCTAATTCTGGAGCGGATATTATAGAATTAGGTATGCCTTTTTCGGATCCTATGGCGGATGGCCCACCTATTCAGGCTTCCAGTCAAAGGGCTTTGAAGTCGGGTCAAAATATGAACAAGACTTTGCAGCTCGTAAGGAATTTTCGGAAGGCAGACCCTGAGACACCTCTAGTTCTCATGGGCTATTACAATCCTATTTATGTTTATGGTAATGAAAAATTTCTGAAAGAAGCTTCAGAGGCAGGTGTTGATGGATTAATTATTGTAGATCTGCCTCCAGAGGCTGACGATGAATTATGCATTCCCGCACTTTCCTATAATATAAATTTTATTCGACTGACAACACCTACAACAGATGAACTTCGGTTAAAAACAATTCTAAAGCATTCTTCTGGCTTTATTTATTATGTCTCAATCGCTGGGATAACAGGCGCCAGCGCTCCAGAGGTATCAGATGTTGCTCGTCAAATTTCTCGCATTAAAGCAATGACTCAACTTCCAGTTGTTGTGGGATTTGGAATCAAAACGCCATCGCAAGCTGCTGAATTTGCCAAGATTGCAGACGGTGTCGTTGTGGGATCTGCTATAGTCACTCGTATTTTTCAAAGCCTAGATCCTCACGGTCACGCCAAACCTGACACCGCTAAGGGGACACTGCAACTCGTTGAAAGTCTAAGCAAAACAATAAGAAATGTTTAAGTGCCAGTTGTTTCCTCCACAATCGTTTGCTGCAAGTAACATTAAAAAAAAGCTTTTGTAGATATTTGAACAAAAAGAGAGCATTTAAATTTGGACGTATTTAAAAATTCTACAGCAAATGCCTAAAGTAAGAAAATTTCTAGAAGCACGGAGATAGGTGTGAATTGGATTAATAATGTTGTTAGACCAAAAATTAGAAGTTTCCTTACTACAAAACGGGATGTTCCGGACAATCTTTGGGTCAAATGCCCCGAAAGTGGGCAGATGGTTTTTTATAAAGATTTGGAGACCAATCAATTTGTTGTTCCAGGTTCTGGCTATCATATGCGAATGGGTGCACGAGCCAGACTAGCCTCTCTTTTTGATGGAGGGATATATGAAGTTATCCCAGTTCCTGCAGTTGTTCAAGATCCCCTAAAATTTCGAGATGGAAGAAAATATTCAGATCGGTTGAAAGAAGCAAAAAGTAAAACGAACTTGGAAGATGCCGTTCTGCTTGGCGAAGGAACACTTGATGGTCAAAGTATTATTTCCGCAGCTCAGGATTTTGACTTTATGGGTGGCTCACTAGGAATGGCTGCCGGGGAAGCAGTAATTACGGGTCTTACGCGCGCTCTCGATCGTCTGACGCCTTTCATTCTTTTTGCCGCATCTGGCGGAGCTCGTATGCAGGAGGGTATTCTTTCACTTATGCAAATGCCCCGAACAACGATTGCAATACAGCGTTTTAAAGAAGCTGGATTGCCCTATATTGTTGTGCTAACAGATCCAACATCAGGAGGGGTAACGGCTTCCTACGCAATGCTTGGAGATATCCATATTGCGGAGCCAGGAGCTCTTATTTGTTTTGCTGGCCCTCGCGTTATACAACAAACAATTCGAGAGCAATTACCAGAGGGTTTTCAGAGATCTGAATATCTTCTTGAACACGGTATGATTGATATGGTCATTCATCGCCATAAAATGCGGGATACATTAGCACGAATTTGTCGACTATTGATGAAAGGTGCAACGCAGAATAAAAGTCACAATGATAGAATTCGTTTCAATCCTCAGACCATGGAGACAGCTGCAAGAGAAACTGAGGGTAACTTCTTTGATGTAGGAGAGGAGCAAACTCAAGAGAAGATACATCGCTCATCAACCTCGGGAAAAGATATTTAAAGATTTCATTATTCTTATAAAATTCGGTACTTTTTTTGTACATGTTGGCTCCAACACAACAGAACTTCCTGTTTCATGACAATTTTTCCTTGAAAAGATCTTTTTCATAAAATACCTGAGCATAAAGCATGATTATTTAATAAAATTTTTCTACCTCAAAGGTTTATTTAAAATTCTTTTTAACAGCTATTCCTGGCTCCCTTCCCCAATCGACTTTTGGTTCAACGAAGGTCAGCTAGACAGAGTATTCCATGGCTAAGAGCGACAAGCTCCTTGCTGATCTTATGCTTCTTCATCCGAAGCTCATTGATTTATCTTTAGGTCGTGTCAAGAAGCTTTTATCCAAGTTAGGTCAACCTCATGAGCGTCTTCCTGCTGTGGTTCACATTGCAGGAACAAACGGTAAAGGCTCTACCATAGCCTTTTTAAAGTCCATGCTTTTGGAGGCTGGGTATCGAGTTCATGTCTACACGTCCCCACACCTTGTCAGCTTTCATGAACGTATTGTTTTGGCGAATAATGTAGGCAAGTCATGCCCAATTGAGGAAGAATATTTAATTGATATTTTGACAAGAACGCAGGCTGTTAATGATGGTGATAATATCACTCAATTTGAAATTACAACTGCTGCAGCTTTTTTAGCCTTTTCCGAAGTACCTGCTGATTTTCTTTTGCTTGAAGTTGGTTTAGGTGGACGTCTTGATGCTACCAATGTTGTTGAAAAACCATCTCTTAGCATTATTACCCCAATCTCTTTTGATCACATCGAGAAGCTTGGTTCAACTCTTGCTCAAATTGCTCAAGAAAAAGCTGGTATTTTGAAATCAGGTGTAAAAGCTATTATTTCACGCCAAGAAGAAAGCGCTCTCAGCGTAATTTCTGAGAAAGCTCGTAGCTTAGAAACACCCCTTTTGGTTTGGGGCAAAAATTTAGATGCATATGAAGAAAATGGACGAATGGTTGTCGAAGTTGAAAGCCAAGTCCTGGATCTTCCTCTGCCAGCTCTTGTTGGTCGACACCAAATCGTAAATGCTGGCACCGCTGTAGCTGCTGCCTTACATCTGGGAAGAATCTCACTTTCAGAGCATGCCATTGAAAGGGGGCTTGCAAATACCCGATGGCCAGCACGTATGCAGCGTCTTCTTACAGGTCCACTAACAGGTTTATTGAATCGTGATTCTGAATTATGGCTGGATGGCGGTCACAACCCTGGTGCTGGCGTGGTGCTTGCCCAAACGTTGGCAGATCTAGAAGAAAAAAGTTCAAAGCCTGCTTATTTGGTGGTGGGTATGATGGGATTGAAAGATGCTTTAGGCTTTCTATCCCCCTTCAGAGGTCTAGTTCATCACATTTATACAGTTCCAGTTCCAGGACATCATGAAATTCCCTCCTTTTCTCCAGAAGAGCTAAAAAATATAGCCATAAAATGCAAAATTTCGTCTGAAGCTGCCCGTTGCGTTGAGGATGCTTTAAAGCTCATTGAAATGAGACATGGGACTACAGCCAAGCGGGTTCTAATTTGTGGCTCTCTTTATTTGGCTGGACAGGTTTTGGCTCATCAAGACAGGTAAGAAATTGAGGACAATTAAAAGAGGTAAACACCAAATAATTTTCATCCAATTTAGGATTGGATAAAATAGGATTGGATAAAAAGAGTACGAATTCTTTTTAATTAAAAAGTGAGATAAGGATTTTAAGCTATTATTGCACCATTAACCCATTCCTCTAAACGCTTTTTTTGCACCATTGCACCTGAATAACGGGCTTTGATTTGGCCTTTATGAAAGAGAATTAAGGTTGGCATTGCTTGAATACTATATTTTTGAGTAATGATCGGGTTTTTGTCGACATCGACTTTTACTACTATAACTTTACCCTTCATCTCTGTTGCAACTAAATCTAATGCAGGTGCCATTGCCTTGCAGGGTCCACACCACTCAGCAAAGAAGTCGACAACTACGGGCTCAGATGATTTTAAAACTACTTCATCAAAATTTGCATCAGAAACACTCAATGTATCAGCCATGATAAACTTTCTTTAATCAATATCTGTTCAGTTAAACAGTTTTAAATGATACTAAACTAGAAACCATAAAATTTGTCGTCAAGATCGCTTTTGTTTAATGTCCAAAGGTCTTTAGTATACTTTTCAAGGATGTCTACAGGAATTTCCATGAGCTTAGGAGTTTCTGTCCATAAAAGTCCAGCACGAACAGGACGATCATTAAATATCTGTAAGAGGGCTATTCGATAAGCTGCTAGTTGATAAATATAGATATTGGAGACTTCCGAAGGAGAGCAAGGTGGCTTTCTATTAGTTTTAAAGTCCACAATAAGAATTTCTTTTTCTTTAATGGCCAATCTATCTATTTGTCCAGTAATGCGAAGACTTTTTTTTGATCCTTTTGGATCAGGAATTGTTGCAATAATCGGAACTTCAGATTGGCTCGCAGAACCAAACAAATCACCAAGATTAGGATCAGCCAAAATATCAAGTGTTTCCTTAATAATGTTATCAGCTATACTTGTAGGCATATTCGGGGCTTTTTCTCTGACGTATCGAAGCGCTGTCTCTTGCCAGCTTCTCGAGGAAATCCTTGGTAAATACTGAAGAAGAGAATGCGTTAGTTTTCCTCGCAGGAAAGGGTCCTTTGAATTTTCTTCCATTTGTTTTTGGATACGAATATATTTAGGAGCTCCTGCTTCACTAAGTTTACTTTTGGAAGGCTGCTCTTCAGGCGGATCTTCTTCAAAGTCTGAAATATATGGAACCATTTCGGAAGGTTTAATCGGAATACAAACAATATCTTCTTTGGGAGCCTTTGTTTTAATCCAACGAGGAAATTCTACTTTTGTCGGCAAAGAATTGGAATGATTTTTTTTGTAATCAGGATCCATATTTAAGGAGGACATGCAGATATTTTGATATAAGATTTTTTTATTTTCTAGAGGATCAATTTCTAATGCGAGCATATCACAAACTAAAGCGTGCCAGCAATCCTGCGAGCAACCGAGTTTATTTTCAAAGCCACCAATAATTAGTTTATCTCTTGCGCGTGTTAAAGCAACATAAAGGAGCCTTTCCTGTTCTTCTTTGTTTTGTTTTTCTAAATATAATTTAGCATCTTTTATTTCTGATAAATGGGAAGCCCCTTTTATTGACCAAACGAAGGGGGGCAAATTTTCATTAGTTGTGTTTGACTGATTTTTGAGTTTTATTAGATTGCTCCCCTCCCTCCTCCTTCCAGAGCAACACGTGTCGGGTAGAAAAACTATAGGGGCTTCAAGCCCTTTAGCGCCATGAATTGTCATGATGCGTACTTCATCACGAGCAGTTTCCGTATCCCGTTTTATTTCACGGTCTTCTAGGAGAATTTTTTGAATAAAGCCTGTTAAAGAAGCAGGCGCAGTTGAATCATATTTTAGAGCGAGACTTAGGAATTCATCGAGAGGCTCGACAGCCTCTGGACCAATTCTACTGATTAAGGAGCTTCGAACTCCGTGACTTTCAAGCAAACTAGACCAAAACTCATAAGGCGGCATAAAATCTGCAGCGTTACGCCAGCGTTTTAGAAGTTCTACTGCTTGAGAAAAACGGCTATCAACATCCTTGTTTTTGAGAAGGGCTGCCCAGAGGGAATTTCTTCTGCCAACTGAAATTTTTAGAAGATCATCATCATCAAATCCAAAGATAGGGCTTTTTAAAACCTCGGCTAATGATAAATCATCTTCTGGTAGTAAAATGAATTGGCCAAGTGAAATAAGGTCCTGAACAATAATATGTTCTTTTAAACGAAGGCGATCAGCACCGGCTACGGGGATTCCTCTAGATTTTAGGGCCATCAACATAGTATCCGCAAATGGTTGCCGTTTACGGACGAGTATCAAGATATCTCCAGGGCGAATGGGCCGATCTGCAGAGTGCAATCGCTCTCCTTTTTGAAGCCAGACTTCTATTGTGCTGGCAATGCGCGAAGCTAGCCTCTGAATAGGGGATTTTGAAATTTCCTGTTCGTCGGGTGACCATGGATCAGATATTTTACCAGGACTGTAAAATTCTTTATTCCAGATTTCAAAAGAGCCTGCCTGGTTGAAACGTTTTGAGATATGTTCGATGCAATATTTATTGTGAGCCACCCCAGGTGTCCGTGAGGGATCAGAAAAAATTCGATCAACAGTTTCTAGTATTGGTTTCGTACTACGGAAGGAAACATTCAAGTTAATTTTTTCGAATCTTTTTTTTGATTGTCTTGCTAAAACTTTTACTTGTTCTCCAAAATCTACAAACATTTGCGGGGCCGCGCCTTGAAATGAGTAGATAGATTGCTTTTCATCTCCGACGGCAAAGATTGTCCTGTCAACAAGACTGCTGCCTTCACCACTAAAGAATTCTTGTACTAAGGATGCAATAACCATCCATTGAGATAAACTCGTATCTTGGCTTTCATCAACGAGAAGGTGGTCAAGGCCAGAATCCAATTTATAGAGTACCCACTGAGAAGCTTCGCGGCTAAACAGGAGCGATTTTGTTCTAACGATAAGGTCTTCAAAATCTAATTTACCACATCTCGATTTTTCTATTTGGTATTCTTGTAAAATAGAAGCAGCTAAATGATAGAGAGCTAAAGTTGCCTCGATAAGCTCACTAGCTTTAAGCTCTCTCCAAAGCTCAAGAAATTGGGATTGCATATCTAAAAAAATATTTTCAATTTCTGGATATTTTTTTTGCAGCCCTTTTGTAGAGAATGATTTTCTTGGTTTATCTTTGGTATCAAAAAAAATAGTATATAAATTTTTTGTAAATTCGTCGTCATTTTTGGAATGAACTACTTTCCATAAAGCGTGAGAACGATTTATGTCGGCGCTGCTTCCTTCTAAAAAAAGCTTAGCATGCTCAGCCCAATTTATCGAGGAAAATGTTTCTCTGAAAATTTCTGAAATTTGCCTTTCTTCACCATCCATTTTGAG
>JBJTOZ010000025.1:0-5647 GCA_046074825.1 Hyphomicrobium sp. | reverse complement strand
CGCTCGAAGAACGCTATCTGGCCTATGCGCTTTCAACAATTATGCATCGCGCGCTACCAGATGTCCGTGATGGCCTAAAGCCTGTTCATCGCCGTATACTTTTCGCCATGCGTCAGCTCGGATTAGACCCTGAAGGAGGCTTCCGTAAGTGTGCGAAAATTGTCGGTGAAACGATGGGTAATTTCCATCCTCATGGCAATCAAGCT
The DNA here is from genome assembly GCA_046074825.1 of Hyphomicrobium sp. GTDB lineage: Bacteria > Pseudomonadota > Alphaproteobacteria > Rhizobiales > Hyphomicrobiaceae > JAGVSR01. Next base: position 5,441 of record JBJTOZ010000025.1, on the reverse strand, counting down.
ATCTATGATTCTCTCACGCGTTTGGCTCAAGACTTTGCTGTTCGTTACCCTCTTGTTGATGGACAAGGAAATTTTGGGAACATTGATGGAGATAATCCCGCTGCTGATCGATACACTGAAGCTCGATTGACAGTCACAGCTGCTGATCTTCTTGAAGGTATTGATGAAGACACTGTTGATTTTAGACCCAACTATGATGGGCGCGAAATAGAACCCTCTGTCCTTCCAGCGGCTTTCCCTAATTTGCTCGCTAATGGGACATCTGGCATAGCAGTTGGAATGGCCACAAATGTGCCGCCACACAATCTAGATGAGTTATGCGGAGCTCTTTTACATTTGATTAAACATCCCAATGCTTCAGTTGAAAAAATAGTTGAATTTGTACCTGGACCTGATTTTCCAACAGGTGGGGTTATTGTTGAAACACGTCAAGATATTCTTGAGGCTTATAAAACGGGTCGTGGAGGATTTCGTCTTAGAGCAAAGTGGACTAAAGAAGAAACAGGGCGGGGCTCCTATCAGATAATCATCACAGAAATCCCTTATCAAGTTCAAAAGGCAAAACTCCTTGAGAGGATTGCAGAACTGATGGCGGAAAAAAAACTAGCTATGCTAGGAGATATTCGTGATGAAAGTGCTGAAACGGTCCGCTTGGTCATTGAGCCTAAGACTAGAGCTGTTGATCCAATTTATCTTATGGAAAGTCTTTTTAAAGCGACCGAACTTGAGGTGAGATTTGGTCTTAATATGAATGTTCTATCAGAAGGCCAAATTCCCAACGTTCTTTCCATAAAAGATGTTTTAAAGCAGTGGCTTGGTCATCGCATTGAGGTTTTGGTTCGTCAATCTAAATTTCGATTGAAAAAGATTGAACATCGTCTTGAGGTCCTTGATGGATATCTTATTGCGTACCTTAATCTGGATGAAGTTATTCGTATCGTGCGCTTTCAGGAAGATCCCAAACAAAAACTGATGAAAAAGTTTAACTTGTCAGAAATTCAAGCCGACGCCATTCTTAACTTAAGGTTGAAAAGTTTATCTAAACTTGAAGAAATCGAAATTAAAGCTGAGCACGACAAACTGTCAAAAGATAGAACCGATCTTAAACGCCTCTTAAAATCTGATGATTTAAAGTGGGAAAGAGTGAGTGAACAAGTCAAAGAGATACGTGAACGCTATTCCAAGAAAACTGATATAGGTCGCAGGCGTACTGCTTTTGCTGAAGCTCCAGAAATTAGTGTAGATCTTGATGTCGCTTTAACAGAAAAGGAGCCGATTACCGTCATTCTGTCCAAAAAAGGATGGATACGCGCTCTAAAGGGACATCAAACAGATTTATCAAAGTTGGATTTTAAACAAGGAGATGATCTAAAAAGATTTGTTCATGCTCAAACTACCGATAAGCTTTTAGTCTTTGCATCGAACGGCAAATTTTTTACACTTGAAGCCTCTGAACTTCCTGGAGGAAGGGGACACGGAGAACCTTTGCGTCTTATGGTAGATCTTGAAGAGAAACATGACTTCGTTGAATTTTTTGTCCATTCTTCAGCGCGTAAACTTCTTGTTGCTTCTAACAAAGGGTATGGGTTTTTAGTTCCTGAGACAGAAGTTATCGCCTCAACGCGAAAAGGGAAGCAAGTTTTAAATCTCGCAGATGATGAACTTGCCTCTGTGGTTGTCCCTGCAGAAGGAGATACCGTAGCTATAGTTGGCGAAAACCGTAAACTTCTCCTTTTTCCTCTCGCAGAAGTTAATGAAATGGGAAGAGGAAGAGGGACAATTCTTCAGCGTTATAAAGACGGAGAATTATCCGATATAAGTGTTTTTTACAAAAAAGAAGGAATTAGTTGGCTAGATAGTGCAGGACGGACATTTACCCTTACAGCGAATGATTTAAAAGATTGGTTTGGAGCAAGAGCGCAATCAGGGCGTATCGCTCCCAAAGGGTTTCCACGTTCCAATAAGTTTGGGTCTGCCTTTCAAAAAATTAAATAGCTTAAGAATTTTTTGCACTTTAAATATTAAATGGAATAATTAAATAAAAAACGTTGGGCCGTAGGATCGATAAATTGTTTTTCATAGCTCAACCTATTTTAGGCGCCTTTCTTCTGTTGATAACATCTCAGAATGCCTTCTCTGCTCAGCAGAGAAGCACTTCTTTTCTTATTAAGGAACCTTTTTTCATCGAGATCATTAAACTCAATCCAAAACAGCTCCCTTTCCTAAAAATGGTTCAGGCTTCTACTGAGAATAATAAACAATCTCCATCGTCAACATGCAGAAAAGAGGACTTTGAAAGTGTAGTTGATAAGGCTGCGGGAGTCTTAAGAGACCTTAATTTTAAAAATAAACCCCATTTTCAAGACAAACTTAAAGAGTTGAAGGAGAAGCGTGGGTGGTCAGATGCTGTTTTTGAAAAAGAAGCTCCTCGATTTGTAAAGGATGAAGAGATTGATCGACTTGATAGCCAGACACTCGATTTACTGGCAAAGATCACAGCGATGGGAGATGAAGGATCTTCTGCAAAACTGCCGAACTGTTCACTTTTAGAAACTTTACAAAAATATATGCAGGACCTAATTGATACTCAGACAGAAAAGTGGACTTATATGTTTCAAAAAATCGATACAGAAACTACTCAAGAATAATAATCTTTTTTATTTAGCAACAGATGCTACTCGTTCCCAACCATTTTGGCCGAGGTGTTCCTGGGGGAAAAACCGAGTTTTATAACCCATTTTTCGTGAACCTTTAATCCAGTATCCTAAATAGACGTACGGCAAGCCAAGGCTTTTGGCATGCTGGATTGTTTCAAGGATCATGTAGGTTCCAAGTCCTCGCTTGTTTTCTGTTGGTTCATAAAAAGAATAAACCATGGAAATACCATCAGATAGATGATCAGACAGAGCGGCAGCGGCAAGGGGCCAAGTATTTGGATCAGATGAAAGCGCTTCTTCTGCAGGTTTAATTCTGTATTCCGTTATTTTTGTTTCAATTATACTTTCTTCAACCATTAATGAGTAATCAAGTGCACTCATATCAGCCATCCCACCATCGGCATGTCTTGCATCGATATATCTTCGAAAGAGACTAAATTGTTCAGCATTAGGAGAGGCTTTAACGCGACGTGATAAAATATCTTTATTGCTTGCCACTATTCTTCGCATTGAAGCTGTGGGAATAAACTCATCGACAATGACCCTCACAGAAACGCAGGCATGACATCCTTCACAATAGGGCATGTAGGCGATATTTTGACTTCTACGAAATCCCCATCTTAAAAGATTATCGATAAACGGCGGTGGTTTTTCCAATGTGAGATGGGTAAATAATTTTCTTTCAAGGCGTCCGGGGATGTAAGGACACGGTTGTGATGCCGTGACATAAAAATCAGGAAAATTTTTTCTTTGTTCCGTCATATCTTTTCAGTTTAAGACATCAACCTTGTTAAGAAAAAGAAGGAATTGCCTTTTGATATTAACTTTAAAAAAATAGTACTTTTCCAAATTAAATTAAATTAGAGACCATCGTATGTAAACTTTTAGAACATACTGAGATTTAATAAGAATTTAAATATAAATAATGCTCTCTTTTATGGCAAGCGACGACCAAAAAACAGTATGGCAACAAGTGGCATTACAAGGCCTATTACAACTGCGCTTACAACTATACTCGGAAGTTGGGTATAATGGCCACGTTCTATAATGAAAATCCAATTGAGGTATTTTGTTATCAATTGACCAGCTATCAATGCAAGATTGAGGAAAGAGGCCATCAGCGCAAACCAAACAGCGCGTTTCGACGGGGGAGCGTAAATTGCAATTAAAGTGAGCAACGGTACCATACTAATCTGAAGAAGAGGCGATGCAGCAGCTGCATCAATAATCGCAATTGTTCGCGCTCCAAAGCCAAGATATTCACTCGTCCACACATCGGCTCTAAAGATCAGAAGAAAATTCGGGATAGAAAGAGCCCCTGTTAACAGAGTCAACCACAGCAGAACTCTTGGAACAGGAACTCGCGTTATCGCATCGGATAATATCCATGCTACACAAAGGGAAATTGCTGCCCCTATTTGGCTGAGAAGACCATAAAATTTCTCATCAAAACCCAATTCATCGATTGTGAACCATCTATATCCATCTCCTACACTTGGGGCGGCTCTAAAAAAAAATATTATTAGAGCAGCGTAAAGGATATGTGTGCGGGTTTTAGGGTCGACATCCGCTGTTACTCTTATGAGCATAAATACAATTACACTTAGTGATATCAAAAATGTAACTTCTTGGGCGTATGATAGATTTAGAAGGGATACTGTGAGAATTACTAAACCAAAACACAAGCCTCCAGCGAGTATTATCCAATCGGTTTGACGTTCTTCACTTGTTTCTATTTTAACAAAGAAAGCTCCGCTGGCGGACACTATTGGGATTATCAGGGCAATAAGAAAAACTGTTCCATATTCGAATTCTCCTGCTAAGAAGCCCGCCAAACCCGCAACAGAAAAAGCGCCAATTGATAGTGCGATACGACCAAGTATTTGAACCATCCCTAAATCATGATCTATGTCTTTTTGATTTCGAGGACTTCCGTCTATATTTTTTCTAGGTACTACTTCAGTGCTCATCGCATCTGCAACAACATCCTGCAGAACCACTCCGATGACCATGATAATTTGAGCAAGGATATAAAGATTTTCTGGGGGCAGAAAAATCAGAGTTTTATTTGCAGCTCCGCTCAAAAGAAGAAGACCTGTCGCTATTAAACTTGCTCCAAGATAAACATAGACTTTTCTTCGCGACCGTCGAATTGAAATGGTATCGACCACTTCTCCAAAAATCATTTTTACAGCCCAGGGAAGGGTCAACCAAACACTCAAATGTGCCAGAGAGGCGGGTGAGAGAGTCAATTCTTTTTTGACCCAGAAGCTATCTGCAACAGCAATAATCCCAAGTGCCCCATAAGAAAAATAAATCATTAAGAGTGGCAGGTACTGAAAACGAAAAGCGCGCACGGGCGCGATAACAGCTTTACTTAAGCTATAAATGATTGAGTCTATAAATGGTTTTCGGGTAGGATGTGTTTGTGGGATTTCTGTATTCATTAAGAATGCATCATATGACAACAGGTAGAGGTTTTGTATTAATCAATTTTAATTTCTCAAATTGCACTAAATGAAACACCAAGAATATGAATAAGCTTTTTAAAGCTCTTTTTCGAAGAAGTGATGGTATGGAACGCTTTCAGCCTATAATAGGACAAAGCTTTCTTTCCTTTACTATAAGTCTTGTCCTTTTGTTTCTTTTTGTATGCAAATTGCAAACTTTGGCCTTTGCGCAAGGAGTTGCTCTCTCTCATGATTCCCTCTGGCGTAGTATTTTCCAGAGGCCTACAACAAATATTAATGATGAAAAAAATGCAGAGAAAGCGAAACGATTACT
>JBJTOZ010000024.1:0-5627 GCA_046074825.1 Hyphomicrobium sp. | reverse complement strand
GACCTTGAGGGCAGGTGGACGAACGGTCTTAATGAATCATATGATCGCATTGTTTTCGATGCGCAACAAAAAAATTCATTTTGGGTAAAAATTTTTTCATACAGTGTATAACGCGCACGTTTTGTTTTGTTGTGGCATTTTTAAATTCTGTTTCCATATTTTTTCAACATTGCCTCCTTGCTTTGATGTTTCTCGATATCCAAAAAGCAGCTGCAAAAATTTTCGCGCACTCGCAATACTGCTTTTAGAGAGTTTCTATTAAGGATTTAGAAATTGTTTCAAAAACTGCTCAGTTTTCGAGGTTTTTGGAGGTGGGGTAGTTTGGTTTGGGGCCGCAGACGGAGAAGAATTTGGATCCTGATTTGTGTTTTGCGATGGGGACGAGCCATCGCCTTTGCCCAAGATGGTGTTCAAAATATCTGCAGCATTTTTGCCTTTAAATTGCTTTCCTATTTCCTTGATTGTTTCAACAGTCTTGTTGGGATCATCGAGGATTCCCTTTATGTCTGGGGAAAACTTTGGCTTCTCCCAAGGCCCATGGATGCGCACGGGGAGCAAAATACCAGACAAGTTTTGATTCCCTCCCTGTCCTGAGAGATCTGCAACGAGACTGGGCCGCAAACCATAATCAAAACTGCGATTGGCCAGTAGGATATCTCCCGAACCCGAGACCCTGAGAAGTGGGCTCAATAATTGCAAGTCTTCATTACGGGCCACCCCTTGAGCGATCGACCAATGAGAGGAAAGCTCGCTGAAATCGGTTTTCTCTGATGGGGTGCTTTTAAGACCTCCTAGAAACCCTTTGTTCTGGTTTCGAAAGAGGCCTGCCACATTCATTCCCACAATTGCACCGTCTTGGAGTTTTAAATCTGCAGATCCTGACAATGACTCCACGAGTGCTTTTTGGGTTGGGCCCTTGCCTTTAATTTTGATAAGGAGGGAACCCTTGCCCATCAACCAATCCATACGGGCAGCATCCCTCAAAAAAGACTGCAGTTGGATAGTGCTGATGTCGAGATTTGTATCTATTTCTGGGGTTTTGGGGTCAGTAGCATTAACCACCACAGTACCTTTTGCAGTTCCCTCGTAGAGATTGATATTGTTGAGCTTTGTCTCAAGAATTCTGTTTTTTAAACTCAACAGGATCAGGGATTTTCCAAATTTGATGTCTTTGAGACTCCCCTCTTCAACACGCAAGGTGGCCTCTAAATCGGCTCCCCCTAAAGTGCCATAATCCAAGGGAGCCTCGTCCCACCCAACTTTTTTGGTGCCTCGAGAGGAAGGCTGTTGGTCCTGGTCAGAGGATTGGGGGACCTCTTTTTGCTCTCCCTCCTTGTTTTGTGGGGTTTCTTGGATTTCCACCTCAGACCCCCTTGTGGAGATGAAGGGCAGATTAAGTTTCGAAAAATCCAGACGGGCTTTGATGAAAGGACGTTCTTGATTGGTGATGATTGTCACTTCGCCAGTGCCTTGAGAGGAGGGACATCTTAGGGAGGCAACGTTCAAGGTATGTATATTTTTGCGGAGGGCGAGGTTGCCGGAAAGGCTGCAGGGATCAGTAGGTTTCGTTTTAAAATCTTGACCTTTTGTCAAAGCTAGAAGGTAAGAGAGAGAGGGGACTTCTACGGAGAGTTTACCCGTACTTTCTCCCTCCGTTTTTGGGTTCAGTATACCCTTAAAGGACGCTGTTACAGAACCTCCCTCAATTTGCACAGTTAATTGGGCTGGTTCATTGGAGAGTAGATTTTTTACGGATTGAACTTTTGAGGCAAAAAGAAACGTTTCCCCTCGCCATGCCGTTCGACCAGAAAGCTCTGCTTCACCGCCAAGATCGGGAAGGCTTACCTCAAAATTGACATCAGTGACTATTTCTTTGGTGTTGTTCCCTAAATCCCCATAATTAAAAGTCCCGTCCTCAACTCGAATTTTTCTAAGGGAAAGGTGTCCCAATGGGATAGAGGAGGATGCGGCATCTGTCGTTTTGTCCAAGGAGCTTGCATCTGTCTTATCTTGTTCCCCCCGTTGCGTATCTGGTACCGCAGTGCTTCCTTTTCTTTCAGTTGATTTATTTTTAAAATCCCAAGATTTGAGGCCCGATTGATCCACTTCAAAGTGAAAACTTGGTTTTGTCAAAACGATGTGGTCAACAAAAATTTTTCCCTTGAGCAAGGGTAAGAATTCCATGCCAATTCCAAGGCCCTGCATAGTGATAAGGGGGGCACCTGAAAAGCCCTCGGGGCCAGATAAAGAAACATCTTGTAACGTGACGCCAAGTAAGGGGTAGAAAGTAAAGGAAGAAGAACCCCCAATACTCAAATCACGTCCGAGTTCATTCTTGATTTTTACTTTTAGTTGCTCGCGGATAATGTCAGATGGATTAAGAAAAAAAAGAAATGAAATACCTATCACTCCTAGACCGAGGATGCCTCCTACGAGAGATACGACAATTTTAATGAAGCTGCTCATAAAGGAGGATTTCTTTGTTTGCATCTGCCCTTTTCTTTTTACTGTTTGATAAGTGGTCATCCTTTTACTCTCTTCCGTATTTGTAAGTATAAAGATGTGGTGGATCCCCTTTTTTTGCACAGATGAGATCCCGCTAATATTTTAAAAGCAAACAACAATGGCAATTTTTGTGGCCGCCTTTTATAAAAGGGGCCTTAAATGGGTCGTCCTCCCCAAAAGACATTCTTTTTTGTGCAAGATGTCTTTGATTCTAAGGGATATGTACGGGTCCATAAATACAAAAGGTGGACCCGCGAGGTCCACCTTATCTGTTTACTCTCCTATTATTTTCGAAAGTTCGGGCCATCAAGCCGCTTTTCGAGCAACATTGATTTTTGCGCTCACTTGCTCAATCTCGGTGATATATTCTTCCCATTCGGACTTATCATCTGTGGTTTGGGTGGGATCTGCAAGAGACTCCTTGAGGTCTGATTTTGCTACGTTAAGAGCGTAGATTAATGTTTCGATGTCAATCTCATTTAAGTCGATCACAGGCATAGAAATATCTCCATGGTCAAAAGGGCGTAAGGGAACTACTCTTTGAAAAGTGGAGATGGTTCCCTTAAAAGAGACAGTACTACGTGACTCGCGGTCATTCTCGAACTCTCTTTTTAGGGAAATTTCCAGGCTGAAGGCCCCTAATTCAAGCAAATTCTTAAAGAGATGTTTTTATACGACAGTGGAGATATCGCAGAGGCTTCGCATTGATTGCAAAGGAATGGAAAGCAGAAAAAGCAAGAATAACAAGGGAAAATGAAAGCATAATTTAAGCTAATCTGGCAGAGAATAGGATGCAGTATGTCTATGCTTGGATGTGTATCTCAATCTTGCCCAAGCACCGCACCTTCCAAGAGCGGGAGGTAAGGAAAGAAGCTTCTCAGAAAGCGATCTTCGATAACCTGCTCTGCCTTTCCCCATTTTCTATGCAAAGAAAGATCTCCCAACCAATTTTAGTTTTTTAATTTTCATTAATGCTAAATTTATCAGTGTTAGAGTTACTATTAATACAGTCTTAACCCGTTTATTTGCCGCAATTCATAGGGTTTGTGAGAGGGGGTATGCGTGAGCATCGCATGCGCTGCCTGTGATTTTGTCTTGTTCTTTTTAATCTTCAATGAAGCTCTTTCATAATATTTTAAGTAGTATTGATATACAAATTTAAAATTATCATTATGACTTTTGATGTTTCTGATCTTACATTTATTTTTATCCTTTTTTAAATTGCCACGCTCATCGAAATGGCTCGAAGTCGTCTCATTAAAATCTTTCAGTCGTTTGCAAACGATTGTGCTCTGTCAGATGCTATTGGAATATCGCCTGGAAAATTTCGCGATCTAAAAAAACAAGAAATTACGCGTCGTTCTCTTATGGCTGCTAGCGGTGCAGTGGTCGCAAATTCAATTTTACCTCTGAATAGTGCAAGATCTGCTTTTGTGTCGAAAAATTCAAATGTGAAAGTTGCTATCGTTGGAGGAGGCATTGCGGGTCTTGCTGCTGCGTTAACACTTCACGAAAACGGTGTGGCTGCAAGCTTGTTTGAAGCTTCAGGTCGTATTGGTGGTCGTATACACAGTCTTTCCAAATTTTGGGAAGATGGACAAGTCAGCGAGTGGTGCGGAGAGCTAATCGACAGCAATCACAAAACAATTCTTAAACTTGCTAATCGCTACAAGTTACAAATGGATAACGTCCTATTATCCGAGCCAAAAGGAACAAATGAAACATTTTGGATTAAGGGTGCTCCTTATTCCGTTGAGGAGGCATATGATGACTTTAGAAAACTTTGGCCTTCTCTCAGTGCGGATTTAAAGGCTGCAGGATATCCCACTCTTTGGAATTCTTTTACAAGAGAAGGACAGATCTTGGATCAGATGAGCATCTATCAATGGATAGATACGCGTGTTCAAGGCGGTCATAATTCATTAATGGGATGTTTGCTCGATGTTGCCTACACGGCAGAATATGGCGCTGAGACATCAGACCAGTCGGCTTTGAACTTAATTTACCTTCTTGGCTATCAACCAAACAATGGAAGCTTGTCACTCTTTGGTCTTTCAGATGAAGCCTATCACATAAATGGAGGCAACGATAAGCTCACGCAAGCTATCGTCGATGATCTTTCACAAACAGGATCTCTCATTCGTCTTGAAAAAAACTATAAGCTCATCTCCATTGCCAAAACAAACAATCAAGTTTCTCTGACTTTTAGCAGTCCATCTGGAAAACAAACTGCTCTCTTCGATCTTGTCATTCTTGCATTGCCCTTTAGTATATTAAGAAAGCTCGATTACCGTAATGCGAATTTCGATCAAAAAAAGGTTATGGCTATTACGCAAATCGGATCTGGCAGAAATGCAAAACTGCAAATGCAATTTGCCTCACGATATTGGAACGATGTGCCCCATGCTTCTTCTGGTGAGGTCTTCACGGATCTCGGTTTTCAAAGCACTTGGGAAACAAGTCGAGCTCAATCTGGGAATAGGGGGCTACTAGTGAATTATTCAGGAGGAAATGTTGCAGAATCCTACAAACCTAGCACACCATATTCTTTATATGATGGAAAAGGATTGAACGACAAATACATTTCAAGGTCTGTTTCGAATTTTCTTTCGAAATTAAGTTTTATTTTCCCAGGTATTGGATCTCGATGGAATAATCGTGCAGCGCTTTCGGTCCCGTTTTTAGATCCCAACCTCAATATAGCCTATTCTTATTGGCGCGTTGGTCAATACACATCCTTTGCTGGCTACGAACGCATGCCGCAAGGACCTATTCATTTTGCGGGTGAGCATTGTTCGATTGATTTCCAAGGATTTATGGAGGGCGGAGCCTCTGAAGGTATTCGAGCAGGTCTTGAAGTTCTTGAAGCCTTAGGAATTAAAGGGACTTCTCCTGTTTAAAGTTTTTTTCGGTATGTTGGAATGAGATGTCTCCAAATAGAAATACCCAAATTTAAAAGCCCTCAAACAAAGAGGACGGCAGGACGAAAAACTTCTCCCCTTTGTTGTGGTGTTTGCTAAAACTTGAAGTGTTTGGGAAAAGACTTCTGAAATGTAAAAAAGTTATTATTGAAATTTGGCGCACCCGGCAGGAGTCGAACCTGCGACCTTTGGATTCGGAAT
>JBJTOZ010000023.1:0-9393 GCA_046074825.1 Hyphomicrobium sp. | reverse complement strand
ATCAGATCTCAGGACAGAAAATTGGGCCTTTTGTTTGGAAAAACATCTCAGGTTGGGCTGAAGGATTTTTTATGTCTTCATTTCAAAGATCGGGACAGGCCTTGGAATTGCGTATGCTCTTAGATCAGATACTTAAATCTGATCCTCAGAAGAAGATTGCTCTAGCTGGAGATTTTAATGCTCAAGATCATGAAACCCCTCTTAAAATTGTTGTAGGAGCAGAAGAAGATACTGGTAATGGTCTCCTAAGCTCGGGCAGTTTTGTCGTTCTTGATAGAGCAATATCCGAAGATCGCAGATGGAGTTTGTTGCATGGAGGGCGTCCTCAGATGGTGGATCATATTCTAGTCAGTCGAGGACTTTATGCCTTGTTTAGAAGTATCGATGTGCACAATGAAACACTTGGGGATGAAGCAATAAGTTTCTCTAAGGTTGACAGCCCTCCTGGATCGCACCATGCCCCTGTCGTGGCTGAATTCGAATTGGATTAAGTATCAAAGAGAAAAAAAGATTTAATCAGAAGCTCAGTGTTTGAAACGCGTAATTTCTTAAGCCACAGTAATTTCTTGAGCTAGAAAAGCTTTCCATAGATTAGGAATATCGGCTATTTCTCTTTGAGTGATGTCTTCTACTTTTCGTTGAATGTCGGTTGGAATTCTTTTTTCGGGAAATTGAACCCGAACGTGTGCACAACTTGGCTCATGAATAGGAACACCAATCTGACTGACGAGGTAACACTCCGCACTCATAACTCCTTGTACCTCCCCAACTACGGCATGAGCTATTTTACTCGCAGCTGCTGTATAAAGTTTGCCTACATGCGTGATTGGGTTTTTTCCTGCAACTGCTTCAAGACACATCGGACGCATCGGCGTAATCAAGCCATTCATACGATTTCCACGCCCTGTTTCTCCATCATCTCCTGCCTCTGCAGACGTCCCTGACACCGTAAGATAGATATCTCCTATGTCCAAATCATCTCCTGAATTAATGGAAAGGCGAACCTCTTTTTTTGTGATCTGCTTACAAAGGGCAAGTGATTCTTCGTAAAGGGCTTCTTTTGCCTTCTTGTAATCTTTTAGTGACTTTAAGTAACGACTGATAAAAGCGCATGCGAGTGTCAAGGTCATCTGATCTTTGACACGAAAGCCCATGACTTTGATGTCTTCACCTGCTTCGGGAAAGTGAGCTTTAAACTCTTTCGCATTGAGTTTTCTTTCAACAGCAAGAACAAGACGCTCAAGCTCACTTGCGGGAGCGAAACCAACCCCGCAGGACGTATCATTCGAAAGATAGGTCCCTTTTTCCTTTTGGCGCATAAATAAACTTACAAGTTCCGAGGAACCAGGTTGGGTAATTGTGTGGATACGAAGACAGTTTTTTGCATCAAAGGCATGCAAATTATTCTCAAACCATGAAAGAACGGTTTTTTGAGCGATATCTGCGAGGGGAATAGTTCGCCCTTCAACAAGAGCTGTTGCTCGACCTGAAAGATAAAGTTCGATAGGTTTTAGTATTTTACCCGCACCAAATTCAGCACGCGATTGGCCTGCAGACAATAAAACTTTATCGACATTGTGGTGGAAGATAAGACCAAATTCTTTGAGATAATACTGAGAGAGGGCAACACTAAAGGTTTCGCTAATGTTATCGCAGATTGTATCGGGATGCCCCAATCCCTTGCGCTCCACAATTTCAACGGCACGGCTATCGGGGCTCATATCTGTCAGCTGATCTATTATAATAGACATCAAAGAAAACCAAAAATTTTCTGAAGAAGTCTTGAAGACCTCATGGCTCTAACACTTGGAAACTTGGTCCACTCTTATAGACGGATTTCTTATCGAAAAACAAAACGAGATGATATAGAGATCAAATGTCTCGATCTGCGCTAAAAGAATTTGATCCAAATCAAATTCTAGGGCACTCTAAAAGATAAGTCCTTTTTTACAAGAAATGTAAAAAACATCAGAAGACATTGGACCGTTTACGCAATAAAGGAAATGCTAAGATTTCTGTCATGGATTTTCCTATTATAATAGAAAAAAAATTATCATAGCATAAACCCAGAATTCTTATATTAGAGAAGTATCAACAAGAGAGCAAGAAAAGTGTCCTTCGCAGGAACTGAGAAAAATCCGAAAGCGAAAGCAGACTTCCACTCTCCGCTGCCTATCACTGCTCTATATAAGAGCACAGATTTAAAGGATCTGCCCTTTACTACGACGGCAGATCTGAAGGCTGTTGATGGAGAGGCACCTCAAGAACGTGCTTTAGAAGCCATTCTTTTTGGCATTCAAGTTGAACGACAAGGCTATAATCTTTTCGTCATTGGCCCTCGGGAAACTCACATGCGAGACGTGGTTTCTCGCATTCTTAAACAAGCAGGAAGAGATCGAAAACCTCCCTCAGATTGGGTTTATGTCAATAACTTTCAGGAGCCCAACAAACCAACAGCTATTGAGCTCCCGATGGGACGCGCTCCCCAATTCCAGATAGCTATGCATGAACTTGTTGAGGATCTAAAAGCAACACTACCAAGTGTGTTTGAAGGTGAGGACTACAGTACAAGGCGGGCTGCTATTGAAGATAAATTTAATAAAATACAAGCAGACGCTTTCACGACACTCAGGGATAAAGCTACGCAAAAAGGAGTTGCTATTCTTCGCACACCGTTTGGATTTACACTTGCACCAGAAAAAAATGGAGTTGTTGTCCCACAAAGCGAGTTTGCAAAATGGTCCTCAGTCGAGCAAGAACAAACAAGAATTCATATAGACCTTCTCGAAAAAGAATTAGACCAAGTTGTAAGACAGGTTCCGCGAATTGAAAAAGAGCGTCGTGAGGCCATACGAAATCTCAACCGAGAAACAGCCGAGGCAGCGGTTGGTCATTTAATTGATGAAGTAAAGTCTCAATTCTCCGATCTCCCGCAAATTATAAATCGTCTTGAAACCGTACGTAACGATCTGCTCGAGAATGTTGGAATTTTTATTCAAAAAAGGGATGAGGGCTTTGAAATTCCTCAACCACCCCTCGCCCACACAGCCTTTGAAAGATATGAGGTCAATGTCTTCATCACTCATGAGAAAGATAACTATTCTGTTCAAATAATTGAGGAGTTTCATCCCACATTGGGCAATCTTATGGGACGTGTTGAGCATGTAGCTCACCAAGGAACGTTGATAACAAACTTTAGGCTCATTCGTGCAGGGGCTCTTCACCGCGCCAACAGTGGTTTTTTGATACTTGATCTACGACAGATTCTGAGCGAACCCTTCAGCTGGGGAGCGCTTAAAAGATCCTTGCAAAGGGGCTCAATAGTTATCGAAGACGTTGGACAACTTCTTGGGTTTGCAACCTCTTCCCCCCTTCAACCAGACCCTATACCTCTAAATACTAAAATTATCATTTTTGCCGATCGTCTTCTTTATTTTCTCCTAGCTGAGCTTGATCCAGAAGTTGGACAATATTTTAAAGTTCTTGCTGATTTTGAAGATGACATAGAACGTAATTCCAAAACTGAAACGGCCTATGCACGCATAATAGCAAGTATTGCTACCCATGAGGGGCTTCTGCCCGTTTCTAGAGAGGCAGTAGCAAAGATAATTGACCAATGCGCTAGAATCTCAGGCGATGCAGAAAGACTAAGTCTTCTGACGGAATTAATTCGCGACCTTCTTATTGAGGCTGAACACTCAGCAAGAATTAAAAATCTTCAAGCTATTGAAGCCATAGATATTCAGAAAGCTATAGATCAAAAAGATCGTCGCAATGGTCGTATTCGAGATCGTGTTCAAGATACTATTTTAAGAGAATATGCTTTGATAAGCACAACTGGCTCTGCCGTTGGACAGGTCAATGCTCTGAGCGTTCACGAGCTTGCGAGTTTTCGCTTTGGGAGACCCTCCCGCATTACCTGCCGCGTTCGTCCTGGTTCTGGCAAGGTTATCGATATCGAAAGAGAAGTTAAACTCGGCGGCCCCACCCATTCAAAAGGGGTCTTAATTCTTTCAGGTTATCTTGCTGGTCAATACGCCCTTGATACCCCTATGTCTTTGTTTGCTAGCCTTGTCTTTGAACAATCTTATGGTGGTGTAGAGGGAGACAGCGCTTCAGCGGCTGAACTACTGGCACTCCTTTCAGCACTTTCCGAAGTACCTCTCAGGCAAGATCTTGCGATTACTGGATCAGTCAATCAGAACGGAGAGATACAAGCTGTAGGAGGGGTCAACGAAAAGATCGAAGGTTTTTTTGATATTTGTAAAGCTCGCGGTCTTTCCTCAACGCAAGGCGTCATAATTCCTAAAGCTAATGTGAGAAACCTCATGCTGAGGGAAGATGTCTGTGAAGCTTGTAAGTCAGGTCAGTTTGGGGTTTATGCCATCTCAACTGTTGATGAAGGCTTAGCTCTACTTTCAGGTCTGTCTTCGGGAGCTCGCCAACTGGATGGAGAATTTCCTGTAGGATCTGTAAATTTTCTTATAGAAGAGCGATTGAGAAATTTTGCAGATGTCCGTCGTACCTTTTCTGAAAATGCAAATACTGCTTCAGCCTTGCATAATAACCAATGATTTCCACCTCACCAGGCAAACTTAAAAGAGCTGTATTCAGCTTTAATCACGAAAGCTATAATCCCACTGCAATGAATATTGCAGCTGATCTTGCCAAAAGGTTGCAACTTGATCTTCTTGGTCTCTTTGTAATGGACCACATGCTCGATCTGGCTGTCAGTTATCCTGAAGCTCGAGAGTTTTCTGCTCCATTCCGTGATTGGAGACTGCTCGATGCAAAGCTGCTTCGTCAGCAGCAAGATCTGATAGCAAAAAAAATCGAAAAACAACTCGAAATCAAAGCAAAAGAAGAAAAGCTCAGAACCACATTTGAAATAGCTTCTGGTAGTTTTGAAGAGGTATTAAAAGGTTTTGCGTCACAGTCAGATATACTTATTTTTTCGGAACCCAAAGACCCCCTCGGACAAATCACAAAATCGTTCAGAAAGAGCGTGGATATTGCGATGCAACTACTCTCTTCTGCATTAATTATTCCAAGATCTGCTTCTCAAAAAAGGGGGCCCATTCTTGTTTTCGTTACTGATAAAGATGATCCTAGTTTAGATGTAGCCTCTTTGATAGCCCAAACGACTGAAGATAAAATTATTGTTGTCCCCCTTCATAAAGAGGATGTGATCTCTGAAGAGGTGCTCTTAGCGGAAATACAAAAATCAGATCCTCATCTTGTACTTCACAAAATGAGCCTTGTGGTTTCATCGAGATATAGTTCTAATATAAAAAATAATGAACTCATTGCAGAAATATGTCGATTGATAAATGTCCCTCTTCTTATCCATGGGATCGAGGATGCTCAAAGAAAGCCATTGGCGTAGAGAGAGCTCCCACTCACAAAAGTTTTAGGGCTTTTGACTCGCAGTCTGAGTATCCGTATTGGAATAGGAAGAAAAATTATTCTGTACCTGTGATGGGATCTCTGTATCTGTCAAAGACCCACGAGAAAAAAGACCCGTTTGGATTTTCTCAATTGCAAGTGTACAAAGTCCTCCCTCACGCACGCAGGCCTGAATAAAAGCATCCTTAAATGCGAGAACACCCTTCATCATATCGAGATGTTGTGCGGGTGTTGCTGTAAAAATTGCATACGCACTGAGAACGAGAATTAAGATTTTTATTATTCGAAACATGTTTTCTGCTCTATATGATCACCCTTTAACATTGACACATATACCAAAGAGGTAGAGGAATTCCAAATTTACTATAGTTTTTCAAATGATAACAACCACCTCTGTTCTTAAGGACTTACAATTCTTATCCACGTGTCCTCACAAAAAAAACACAACCAAAAAAAACTTATGGACCTTTTGATATTTTAAGATTTTATTAACGATTTCAAAAAACCCAAATTTTTCGCATTTTTCCCAAAAGTTTTTTTAATCTGGATCAAGCCTTTCGTGTTATTCGAAGACCATATCAATAGAAATACATTTTCTAAAATTTGAAACAAAACTCCCTCTCATCCTGTGCAAATCATGGTAGTATTTTAAAAAATGCTCAACAGAGAAATCATCATGATCCCTTCAAAAATTTTTAAAGGTAAAAAAACCGATCATTTCACAAAGCCTCAAGACCTTTTAGAGCAAGGGATAACTCTTTCTCGTCAGGGAAAATTTAAAGAAGCTGAGCACTTTCTCGGCGAAGTGCTGAAATTAGAACCTCTCAATCCGGAAGCCTTACAAAGGCTCGGCGTTCTCTTATTCCAAAAGGGGGAAAAAGAAAAAGCAATAGAGATGGTTGAAAAGGCACTTTCAGTTAACCCAAAAATGCCAGATGCATTTTGCAATCTTGGATCCATGCTTGAAAAGCTCAATCGCTTTTCTCAAGCTTTAGAAGCTTTTGAGAAAGGGATTAATTTAAACCCTGATCACTCGAGAGCGCATAACAATCGAGGTATTATCTTTCAAAAGTTGCGTAGGTTTGATGAAGCAATTACTTGTTACAAGAAAGCTCTCGAATTAGATCCCAAATATCCTAAATCTCACGTAAATCTTGGGAATGTTTTTGTTGAAAAGGGTAAGTTCCAAGAAGCTCTTACCAGTTTTAATCGTGCACTTTATTTTTCCCCCCAACTTTCTGATGCATGGCTTGGTCGCGGGAACGCGCATTATTGCCTCCGCCAAAATATAGATGCTGTAGCAGACTATTCAAAAGCTCTCTCTTTCAATCCGCATCTTTCTGGTGCTTGGGTAGGATTTGGCAATATCCACTTTGATCATGGACGCTTAGAGGAAGCCTTAAAAGCTTTTGATAGAGCCTTAAATAGCAGTCCTGATTTGAGTGAGGCATGGCTTGGTCGCTCGAACGCGCTGTTTCGCCTTCAACGATATGAAGAAGCACTAGAAAATTCATCCAAAGCTTTAGAGTACAATTCCGCACTTGCGGCTGCATGGCTTAGTCGCGCCAATGCTCTTACAGGACTTCAAAGGGCTCAAGAAGCAGAGGCTGCCTATCAAAAAGCACATGAACTAGATCCGAAGATACAATTAATAAAAAAACTTTTATTGCCTCAACCAGACGCCTCTAAATAATTTTATTCGGGAGAAGTACCTTAAAAAATATCACTGGGCATGAACGTATGCCCTCTCAAAGTCTATCTTTTCTCTCATCTTAGAAATTAAACAAAGCGGAAATCTGCCAAGAAATTCTTCTTGTATTTCCCTTCAGGATGATTCATCTCCCATCCATTTTAGGAATAGATGGGAGATAATTCAAAAACGATTTAGTAGAAATTACAGAACAAAATCAGATGCTGTCAGATTAACAAGTCCATTTAATACAATCACCATATCTGCAACTGTATTCCCATTATTATCCATTTGAACAATAGTACAGCTGTTGGCAGAATCTTGATACCAAGTTACAGAATTAGCGATAATATTTGATGATTGTGAGAGCGATAAAAAGGGCTTACCCGAGCCGCTAGTTCCCGCATCAATGGGAGAAAGATCTATTTTATCACTACCAGACACAAAGTCTGCGATAATATCTGCGCCTGCTATATTAGCGGCTGAATCAGTAATCGCTGCAAACCTAAAGTTGTCTGCCCCTGCTCCACCATAGAGATAATCTTTTCCAGCTCCTCCTGTTAGTGTGTCGTTTCCTCCTTGACCGAAGATCCAATCCGCACCAGTCGAGCCCGTAACATTGTCTGCTCCATCACCAGCATAAATGATCATATTCGGGGTTGCTTGACCTGATGAAAAAGTATCTGCCCCTGAAGAGCCAGTCTTTATCGTAAAGGTCTTCGTCAAAGTATTGCCGGCATTATCCTGAGATTGAATATTGAGCGCATAGGTAGTATTTTGTGACATTATTCCTGCGCTATACGAAACTGTCCCCGTAGATGAGACGCCAAACCCTGGCGTGCTTCCCGCTCCAAGTGAATAGACAAAATTTGAAGTGCTAATTGCATCTGCCGAACCAAGAATTGCTAAAGTCTCGGCACCAGGCAATGCAGTGTCTGAACTCGGAGCCATAGCTTCCCAAGAGATATCTGTGGGAGCAGTTGTATCAAGGATGAAGGTTAAGCTCGTACTCGGTGATGCGTTTCCTGCTAAATCCAGTTGTTGTACAAGAACCGATTTTGTGCCGTCACCTGATAAGCTGAAGCTTGAACCTGCCCCCGCGGTCCATGTGGTGCCCGCATTCGTGCTATACTGCCAGGTTCCACTACTTTCAATGTTAGAAACATTAATCGTCCCAGATGATGTAACACTATCATTATTTAATAAGCCTGTATCAGATACCAAAGATACTGAAGGTACAGAAGAAGGTCCAACAGTGTCTAACGAGAAACTGAAACTTGTACTGTTGGAAATATTTCCTGCCAGATCCGTTTGACGAACGAGAAGAGATTTTGATCCATCTCCTGAGAAGGAGAATGTAGATCCATAACCTGCAGTCCAATTTGAACCACTATCGAGGCTGTACTCCCAAGTTGCACCACTCTCGATACCACTAATAGCGACAGTACCGTTATTCGTGATCTTATCCGTACTTGATGATCCAGTATCAGAAGATAGCGTTAGTGTAGGAGCTGCGGCTGTAATATCGTAAATATAGGCTTGCGTTTTTGTCGTGCTTGCATTGCCAGCAATATCCTCGACACGGACTTGCAAAACATTGCTTCCCAACAGGGTCACACCAGAGAGGGAATAGGTGTTACTTTCTGCGTTCGCTACTGCTATTTGCCAAGTGGTTCCATTATCGACTGAGATCCTGACAACCTCATCAGTACCCAGGTTTGAACTCAAAGTGCCTGAAATGGTCTGTGGGGAGACATTGGTATTAAAGTCATTAGTATTTGTTCCCGTGTCATTCGAGAAGGTAACAGTAGAAACCGTCGTTATTGGTGCTGTTGAATCTAGAGAGTAAGCCTGTATCAACGCTGCTCCAGCGTTACCTGCAGCATCTTCCACGCGAACCTGCATAGTATTACCCGAGTTCAGTGTTACTCCAGCAAGAGAAAACGTATTTACACCAACCGTTGTTGTAGCTGTCTGCCATGTCGAACCATTATCAAGTGAAACCTTCACAACTTCGCCCGATACAACGTTGGCACTCAATGTACCGCTGATCGTTTGCGCTGCTGTCTTCGTTATAAAGTCTGAGGTACTTGTTCCTGTGTCAGCTGAGAAGACAACAGATGAGACCGTTGTTGTTGGTGCGGTCGTATCTAAAATATAGGCCTGTGTTCTTGCAGTCCCTATATTACCAGCGGCATCCTCAACTCTGACGTGGAGAGTATTGTTTCCGGTCAATGTCACTCCGGACAAAGAGTATGTATTTGCTCCCACCGAGGACGTTGCTGTCTGCCATGTCG
>JBJTOZ010000022.1:0-3375 GCA_046074825.1 Hyphomicrobium sp. | reverse complement strand
GCCTTCCGGACAAACCCTTGGCTGATATCCATGGAGAGCCCATGATTGTGCATGTTTGGCGTAAAGCAATGGCGGCTGAGTGTGGTCGTGTTGTTGTTGCGACAGACAGTGCTCGCATTCGTGATGTTATTCGCGCTGTTGGCGGAGAAGCCTTGATGACGCGTCCTGAGCATACTTCTGGTTCAGACCGTATATACGAAGCTTTAAATCGTGTGGATCCTGAAGCGGATGCAGACATTATCGTCAATTTACAGGGAGATCTTCCTTCGCTGGAACCATCTCTTATCAAAAGTTGCATCCAACCTCTTAACGAGACTGGGCCTGACATCGCGACATTGTGTGCAGAAATAAGAGACCCAGAAGAAAAGCACAATCCCAACGTAGTCAAAGTTGTTGGACATGCTCTTTCAACGCCTGGGAGGCTGCGGGCGCTCTACTTTACTCGAGCATGCGCTCCTTATGGCGAGGGACCGCTTTATCACCACATTGGGATCTATGCCTTTAGGCGGGTGTGTTTGGAACGCTTTGTAGCTTTGAAGCCCTCAGAGCTTGAGATTAGAGAGCGTTTGGAACAATTAAGAGCGATTGAAGATGGTATGCGCGTTGATGTTTCGATTGTTGACACTGTTCCCTTGGGTGTTGATACTCCTGAAGACCTTGAAAAAGCTCGAAACCTAATACCCCCCTCTTCTGCTCAAAGTGTCATTGGCGCTCTTTAAAATTCTAAAAAAGCATAGGATGTTTTAATGACAACCTCCAAGCAGGCTGGAACGATACTTAAGATTGCTTATCAAGGAGAACCTGGAGCGAATTCCCATCTGGCGTGTTTAGAGGCCTACCCTAATATCGAACCCGTTCCTTACCCTACTTTCGAAGATGCCCTTGCAGCCGTGAAAGCTTCTGAAGTTGGGTTAGCCATGATACCCATTGAAAATTCTGTTGCGGGTCGCGTTGCGGACATCCACCATCTTTTGCCAAATGCAGATCTTTATATCACTGGGGAGCATTTTCTTCGAGTTCATCATCAACTCCTAGCAAAAACAGCTTCCACACTTGAGATGGTTAAAACTGTTATGAGTCACACGCAGGCACTTGGCCAATGTCGCAAGACCATTAAAACACTCGGTTTACGACCCCTGCCAGAAGCAGATACTGCAGGCTCCGCACGAATGGTTGCTGCCTCGCCTGATCTGTCTATTGCTGCTATTGCCTCAAAACTGGCCGCAGAAATCTACGGACTAAAAATTTTAAAAAGTGACATCGAAGACGAGGACCATAATACGACCCGCTTTGTAATTTTAGCAAAGGATCCAGATGATGCAGAGCCTGAAGATGGTCCTGTTATAACCACATTTATCTTTCGCGTGCGCAACGTCCCTGCAGCCCTTTATAAGGCGTTAGGTGGTTTTGCAACAAATAACGTAAATATGACAAAACTAGAAAGCTACCAAACGGAAGGAACTTTTAATGCCACGATGTTCTTTGCTGATATTGAAGGACATCCTGTTGAGAGAAAAGTTCAACTGGCTCTTGAAGAGCTCTCCTTTTTTTCATCTGAACTCAAAGTGCTTGGCACCTATCTGGCCAGTCCTTATCGTGCGGAAGCCCAGCGGAGAAAGAAAGTTTGAAAGATAGCCCCTCATCCTTAAGGCTCCGCGGAAAAACAGCTATCGTGACTGGTGCTGCATCTGGATTTGGACGTGGAATTGCCGAAGCTTATGTTCGCGAAGGGGCTAATGTTGTCATAGCAGATCAAGATGAAAAAGGGGCGGCATTGGTTGCTGACCTTCTAGGTCCATCAGCCTTAGTCTTCGCATGTGACGTCTCGTTGAAGTCGAATGTCGATGCTCTGGTCTGCGCGTGCGTTCAGAAATTTGGCGGGCTTGATATTTTGGTCAACAATGCTGGCGTCACGCATCGTAATCAGCCCCTGATGTCTGTCACGGAGGAAGAATTTGATAGGATTTATGCCGTCAATGTCAAATCTATTTATCTCACGGCTTTGGCAGCAATACCCGAACTTGAGAAAAGAGGCGGCGGTTCCATTCTCATTACAGCCTCAACAGCGGGTATTAGGCCCAGACCTGGTCTTACATGGTACAATGGTAGCAAAGGGGCAGCCATCACACTTACAAAATCAATGGCAGCCGAACTTGCACCCAAAAATATTCGTGTCAATGCGATCAATCCTGTGATGGGAGAAACAGGGATGACAGAAAAATTTATGGGATTGCCTGATACACCTGAAAACCGTGCAAAGTTTATTTCTAGCATACCACTTGGACGCTTTTCTCACCCGCAAGATATTGCCAACGTTGCTCTCTTCCTAGCGGACCCCTCTTCCTCTTTCATCACAGGTGTTGCCATCGAAGTCGATGGCGGGCGCTGCATCTAAGCGATGGGATCAGCTCTTCTCACACTCCGAGATATTCATCTGACCTTTGGGGGGACCCCCTTACTCGAAGGAGCAGAGCTTATAGTTGAACCGCAGGAGAGATTATGTCTCGTGGGTCGTAATGGATCTGGCAAATCAACCCTTTTAAAGGTTGCCGCGGGAATGATTTCCCCAGATGGAGGAGAGCGGTTTCTTCATCCCAATGCTGTTGTGCGCTATCTTGCGCAAGAGGCGGACTTTCAAGGTTTTGAAACTGTCATTGAATATGTGGAGGCAGGGCTAAATCCCACAGTTCCCTCCCATCAAGCAACCCTTATTCTCAATGAATTTGGTCTTAAGGGAGACTTGAAAACGTCCACACTCTCTGGAGGAGAAGCGCGAAGAGCGGCGATAGTCCGTGCTCTTGTTAGTCAACCCGACATCTTGTTGTTGGATGAACCGACAAACCATCTTGATCTTCCTGCCATTGAAAAACTTGAAAGTTACCTGCGCTCTGTCCGCTCCGCGCTCGTGCTTATCAGCCATGATCGGAGATTTCTTCAAGCTCTCTCAAAAAAAACTCTTTGGATTGACCGCGGGAAAACTCGGATTTTAAATCAAGGATTTTCTGCCTTTGAAGAATGGCGAGATGGCATTTTAGAGCAGGAAGAAACAGAAAGACATAAACTTGATCGCAAAATTGTTCGAGAAGAACACTGGATGCACGGTGGAGTTAGCGGGCGTCGAAAAAGGAATGTGAGACGGGTTCGGGAACTCGAAGATCTTCGCCAAAAAAAACGAAATGAGCGCAGAGGCGAGAATACGGTCAATTTTACGCTCAGCCAATCATCCGTTTCAAGCCGGCTCATTGTCGAGGCTAAAAAAATTAACAAAAGCTATGACGGAAAGACGCTTATTAAAGATTTCTCAATCACGATCATGCGCGGAGATCGGGTTGGCATTGTGGGACCTAATGGGGCAGGCAAAAGCACATTGCTGCA
>JBJTOZ010000021.1:0-3821 GCA_046074825.1 Hyphomicrobium sp. | reverse complement strand
TCTCAATATGTTCTAATTTTGATCGTTTATTGAGAAATTGAAATATTGATAGTTTGCGTATGGTTATTATTGATGTATTTTGGAGATATGTGACTTAATTTATGTAAATTCAGTATAAAAGGTCAGCCGTTAAGAGTTTATAAATTGTTCCTTTGAACAAGGTAGTTTGTCACTTAAATCTAGAAGCGTTCTAAAAAAATGCTTTCACAAATATGTGTCCCTCTTTTCTTCATCTCAGTATATATTATATCTTTAAAAGAACTCTGTGAGTATTGAACCTTAATTTTCCTATCTCCAGGCAAAAAGATGTCGGCAACTTCTTTATCAAACACCTTGCGTAGCAAACCACCAATCATGACATTGACACCTGCTGCAGCTCTTCGTGTTCGCACGTTAATGGCTTCGAAAGGTGCTGATATTGTTGGATTAAAAATAGGGATAAAAAAAGGGGGCTGTGCCGGCATGGAGTACACCATGAACTGGGTCACAACGATCGATAAAAGAGATGAGGTGATTGAAGTCGATGGTGCAAAAATTCTTATCGATCCACAAGCAATTTTATATCTTCTAGGTTCAGAGATGGATTTTAAGACCGACACATTTTCAAGTCAGTTTGTGTTCAAAAATCCCAATCAGAAAAGCCAATGCGGTTGTGGGGAAAGCGTACATCTTGAGCCAGCCTTTCAAAGCTGCGATCTTAAATCATAGATCCTTATGGCAGGTATACCTTATTGTAACCTCTGTATCCATGTCGTAATCCTTTTGAGGGGACGAAATTCCATACACTGGAAAATATTTAAAACGTATTTGTTTATCTTTTAATGTCATATTTGCTTTTTGAAATGGTATGAAATTTACTCATCAAAAAGACGGTGCCGCTGATTAGTCGTGTGATCGCTCCTAAAAAAGAAGATCGCGGTGGCAAAACTTCTTATTTCGGAATTTATGCCTCTCTTTAAATTATTTAGCTGATGTCTCTAGACCCAAGTCTTGTGCTTTTTGTTGAAGAATTATTTGCCTGTATCGGAGAGATCCGTGTGCGGAGAATGTTCAGTGGGGGTGGAATTTATTGTGAGGGTGTTATGTTTGGATTGATTTCTCGTGACATTATTTATCTCAAGGTTGATGAAACTTCCATTCCTTCTTTTAAAGCTGAAGGATCATCACCCTTCGTTTATAAAAGTCGATCTAAGGAAGTCCAAATGCCGTATTGGCGGTTACCAGAGCGTCTTTTGGATGAAAGAGATGAAATAACAGACTGGGCCAAAAAAGCTTTATCTATTGCGCGATCAAATTATAACAGGAGACACGCTCGAAAAAGTGTTAAAGAAGGGTGAGCCAAATGTCTAAATTATAATGGCTCAACTTATTGCGGGCGTTTGGTTGGCTTTCTTAAGAAAGCTGGAATATGGTCCTCAAAGCTTGAGGACACGTCTTCTGGTGAGTTAGGTTTTTCGGTACGAATAGAATTTGAGGTTCTATTATTATTTTTTAGATAGATAAGATTAGAGGACGTGTGTTTAGTGGACGATTGTGCGCCTGACTTTTTTAGAGCAATACCGTTATTTTTTTGTGATTTGAACTCTCTGTCGTTTTTATTTTGACTTCGGTTGCTGCCGAAATCAGCAGAATTCGATTTCGGAGAAGATCCCGATTGAGAAACATATCTTTTCCCTTTTTGTCGAGATTTTCCTCCCTTTGCTTCTTTTGATGTCTCAGAAATCGGAACTTCACCGATCCATTGGGCTTTGTCCCCTGTAATTTTTTCAATTTCATAGAGGACCTTTAATTGCTCTTGAGTAACAATTGAAAATGCCTTTCCTTCTCGTCCAGCCCTACCCGTTCGACCTATTCGATGCACGTAATCTTCAGGATGCCAAGGCAAATCAAAATTAAACACATGGCTTACTTCTGGAATATCAAGACCTCGAGCAGCAACATCACTTGCCGCTAGAAATGTTAAAAAACCAGAGCGAAATTTCGTAAGTGTATCCATCCGATCTTTCTGATCCATATCCCCGTGTAAAGCACCCGTATTAAATCCATGTTTTAAGAGTGATTTATGCAGAACCGAAACATCTCTTTTTCGATTACAAAAAATAATAGCATTTTTAATTGTTTCAGATCGTAGGAAATTTCTTAAAATTTCTCTTTTGGTCCAATCTTGATTGTCAGGACAGAAAATAAAACGTTGTGTAATTGTTTTGGCTGTAGAAGCTGGCTTTGCAATCTCTATTCGAATGGGATCTTTTAAAAATTGTTGGACAAGTTTTGTGATTTCATGCGGCATGGTTGCGGAGAAAAATAATGTCTGACGTCGTGGAGGAAGGAGACGGCAAATTTTTTCAATGTCTGGAATAAATCCCATATCGAGCATACGATCTGCTTCATCGATCACGAGGATCTCAACTCCCATAAGCATTATTCTGCCGCGTTGGAAATGATCCAAAAGGCGTCCTGGTGTAGCGATTAAAACATCAACGCCACGATCAAGCTTTTTAATTTGATCTTCCATTGATGTCCCCCCAATTAGGAGTGCAATATCAAGCTTATTGTTGATCCCGTATTTTTGAAATGCCTCCTCAACCTGAGCAGCAAGTTCTCTTGTCGGGGCCAAAATAAGGGAACGCGGCATGCGGGCTCTTGCGCGACCAGTTTCGAGCCTAGTGATCATTGGTAAAGTAAATGCCGCAGTTTTTCCTGTTCCAGTTTGGGCGATCCCTAGAACGTCTCTTCCTGAGAGTGCGACTGGTATTGCTTCAGATTGAATAGGGGTGGCTTCAGAGTATCCAGCGCTATTAACAGCAGCCAGAACCTTAGGGCTGAGACCAAGCTCAGCAAAGGTTTTTCTTTCCAAAAAAAGTTATCTCCAACACGGTCATAGTTAATTTAAATCTCAAGGTACTTTAGGGACTTATGAGATTTTTAAATTTCGCAGAGGGATACAAAACGAAAGGGCTAAAAAGGCCAACTCAGAATCAGTACCATGAATTTCAAAAATCCGCGCTCCGCAAAGGTACGTTAAAAGGTGACATAATAGGCATGAAAAAGCAAGTACATGTATATCTCATTTAAGCTTAAATAAGCTCAAAAGTCACAAATACTCTAACGCGTTAAAGCCTTGTAACATCATTTCTCCCTCTTAAATCAATAAATGGTGCTCTGGAGCTTTCTTTTTCTCAAATAAGAACTGCTGCCAGAGTAACTCCCCAAGGCAATATGTTAAAATCCGATAGCTGAACAATTTAGAATTCATTCGCAGACATTTATGGAAATTTGCAGACTAGTTCTTGTATCGAATTGTTTCTGGATATGCCTGTTGAGATTACAATTCTTTGGATCGTATAGATGTAACGGTCTCGCCAAGTCTCGATCGCACAATTTTCCTATGCGCCTCTTACTTTGCAGTAATTAACATCCTCCTTGTGTTCAGCCGTAGGGAAGATCAATAGTCCCCCAAATAAAGGGAAGACCCTACATGGGAGCTCTCATTGATATAAGATTATCAGTGGTATAATTCACCTTTTTGCTTTTTAAAATGAAGATTGGTCTATTAGGAAGACCTTGATCGGACCATAAGAATTTCTTATTTATTATTCACAGAATTGCTATTTGAAGTTATCTAATACTTCGGTTATGTGAGATTACTTTCTTCAGAATGATCTGGAGAAGAACTTTAGTCAATGGAGATCTATTATGAAGACATGGTCAAAGATATAAAGTAAATGGCGGTAAGAAGAGCGCGCGCGAAAAGTTATCAATGGCGCAAGATCAATTGATGTTGCTCTTTGTGGGAAGAATCCAGCCACATAAGGGACCTG
>JBJTOZ010000020.1:0-5881 GCA_046074825.1 Hyphomicrobium sp. | reverse complement strand
CACCCGTATGACCAAGAAGGGGTGACTCATCCAATCTTTTTTCGAGATTTCGCAGCTTTCCTTGTGCTCTTCGTCTCTCTAAATGACCATTTTCAATCGTTGCTATACCTGCACTATCGTATCCTCGATATTCTAATCTTTTTAAAGCTTCAATTAGATCATCTGAAACAGGCTTCGATCCAATAATACCGACGATGCCACACATCCACAAGAATCCTAGGTTGAAAAGTTTTATTTCTTTTAAGAATGCTCTTAGTTATAGAAAAAAGACTTTATTCGAAGTGAACTACTAAGTTTAATTTTTTTTCTTCCTCTCTCTCATCGCAGCTCTAAACTTAACCGCCCATTGCGGGCGATCTACCTGAACTGAGCGTTCTAGAGCTAAGGCTTGAGCTGGTACGTCCTTCGTTATTACACTTCCAGATCCAACATAAGCCCCCTCTCCAACGGATACAGGGGCAACAAGGGAGGAATTTGAACCAATAAATGCACCTGATCCTATATTTGTTTTATATTTAAAAAATCCATCATAATTACAGAATATTGTCCCTGCACCTATGTTTACTTCTTCACCAATTGTTCCATCGCCTAAATAGGAAAGGTGATTGGCTTTTGATCTTGCTCCAAGCACAACATTTTTAACCTCAACAAAATTTCCAATATGAACATCGTTTTCTAACCTACTTCCGGGTCTTAATCGAGCAAAAGGACCGATCCTTGAATCTTTTCCAATTTCTGCGCCTTCGATATGACAAAAGGCATGGATATGAACGCCATCTTGAACTTTCACATTCGGTCCAAAAATAACGTTTTGTTCAATTGTGACACCAACACCTAGCACAGTATCAAAATTAAAAAATACTGTATGGGGGGCTCTTAAAGTTACCCCCTTTTCCATAACTTTGTTCCGCATACGCTGTTGCCAAATATTCTCTGCTATAGCGAGTTGAGAACGAGAATTGACACCTAAAACTTCCTCCTCGTTACAACGAACAACAAAAGAGGCTAACTCTCTCTGACGAATAATTTCAACTGCATCCGTAAGATAATACTCACCCTTCGCGTTAGTATTTTTAATATTCTTGAGAACTTGAATAAAATTTGAAATTCTAAAAGCCATGACACCCGAGTTACAGAGTGTAATGTTTAACTACTTAAGTGAGGCTTCTTTCTGTTCACGAATTGCACGCAACGTGCCATTTTTATCTAAGAGTAGACGACCATATCCTGTGGGATCTTTTGCTTCAAAACCAAGTACTGAGACCCCTTCTCTCTCTTTTAGAGATCCGCAAAGAGAGCGTAAAGTTTGTGATTGTATTAAAGGTGTATCCCCGTAAAGAATAAGAATTGGTCCTTGAGCGGACTGTAGGCTACCTTCAGCAGATAATACGGCATGAGCAGTGCCCAATTGATGTTTTTGTTCAAAGATTTGAATATGAGGTGCGATAGATTTTGCCTCTTCAACAACGTCCTGCATTTCTGGGCCAACGACTACTGCAATTTGTGGGGTTTGCAACTGAAGAGCAACATCAAGGACGTGACCTATCATACTGCGACCGGCAATACGATGCATCACTTTAGGCAGCTCAGATTTCATGCGCGTCCCCTTTCCGGCTGCTAAAATAACAATAAGGGGTTGCTGATCTACGGACATTTTAAAAACCCATTTTTAAATTTTTGAATTACTGTAAGTGTCTTTAAAAAAATCTCAGGGAGAGTACCGAAAGTATAATTTCTAAGAAAGAAATCGAAGTTTGTTTGGGTAACTGTCAGCTCTATAGTTATAGACTCAGAATGTAACTAAAGTTTTGCAGACACACCAAAAAAATCAATTCCGATCGAAAGCTGCATAGTGAATGGTCCACAACTTAGGATGACACATTCAAAGGAGCATTATTGACCTTAAAGTCCGACTCAGAAATGCAGGATTGATATATTTTTGAGGTTTAAAGCAATGTCACCTGCGCAATCACACCATTTTTTTACACCTCCTGTTTCTACGCGAAAAGACCAAAAAGAGACAAAATCTAGCTCTTTAGAACAGGTCAAAGAACCTGAATTTCCAACATCCAAAAAAATTGAAGCTCTTTCATCAAATCAATCATCAATGTTCTCCAATTCAGTTCCAGTCTGGATGGTCTTAGGCGTTGGAGCGTTTCTTTACATTGGTCTCGTTTTTTTAGGTCCTAATATTCTTCCCAAGCAGAATAAAGATCAGAACCAAACTTCTCAAATAGATTCTATATTGAGCCCCAACAAAGATCTGGAATTAATTCCTTCTCAAATTGAAATCCTTAAAAAGGATATAACAGAATTAAAAGGGATTCTTTCTGATACGAACGCTCAGCAAAGATCACTAGCGGAGCGTGTAGCCGTGATGGACAATAAATTCGAAACTACGGCAGCAAAAGTTTCAACCCTGGCTGAGGTTCAAGCGAAATCGGACAAATCTAAAAATATTCTTGATAAAGGGACAATTAAAAATACAGACCTTGCAACCTTGGAAAGTAATAAAACTAAAAAAGATCCTCTCGGTAAACCAAAAGAATTGTCTCAAGGATCAGACTCTTTAAAGATTATTAATTCTACCAAAACAAATACTGAGACGCAAAGCATAGAGACGAGCAGTGTTGAACCCCCATCTCAACAGGCGGCAGCTGAAAACTGGAAATCTAGCACAAACAAAGCCATATCACCAAATATCGGGTTGCAAATAGCAACGGGATCTTCGTTAGAAAGTTTAAGACTTAGTTGGAATCTGCTTTCTGAAAAACACTCAGATAATTTAAAAAGTTTAGAACCTCGTTACAGAAAAAATATAGTTGGCAATGAAGAAGTATTTAGTTTGCTCGTTGGCCCAGTTGTATCTGAGGCCGAAGCAAAAAAAATGTGTAAGGACTTAGGAAGTAAAGCTATTCCATGTGATATTGTAAAAGAATTTGGTGGAGAAGCACTTTAAGACTTAACCACCTTTTGCAGATACTGATTTAAAACCTTGAAGTATGCCTTAAGATTTTCTGAGGCATTTAAAAATCATACTTCTAATATCCCGCAACCTGTACAGCATCAATACAAACTTCGATTTAGAATATTCTTACGCCAGTAACACTTTAATAAAACAATCGATCACAAATATTTCCAAAATAATCATTTCAGAGTATTTGAATCATAAAATTTTTCTGAAAAATCTCTAATGACACTTCAGATCGATAAAATAGATTTGCGAATTTTAAAAGAGTTAATGGAGGATGGTTCCCTGACTAATCTTGCTCTTGCAGGCAAAGTAGGTCTCTCTGCCCCTCCATGTTTGCGTCGTGTACGGGCTCTCGAAGCTGCAGGTATTATACGTGGTTACACAGCGCTGGTTGATGAGAAAACTCTTGGTTATAACTTAGTGGCTTATGCGCTTGTAGGATTACATAATCAAACAGAGTCAGATCTACGAACTTTTGAAAATCGTATACTTGGATGGAGCATTGTTAGAGAAGCTTATATGCTCTCTGGAGAAAGTGATTATATACTAAAATGTATCGCATCAGATCTTGCTCAATTTCAAGAGTTTGTTTTAAAAGATCTAACCGCGGCACCTAACGTTTCTAGCGTCAAAACATCTTTGACAATACGTTTAGTTAAAAGTTCTCAAGGTGTACCATTACCTAAAGAATTATGAATAATTAATTTTGCAAAAAATGTTTGGGTTTCTTATGAAAAGGAACCTTTTATTTCCAAACAACATCCTTAGAAATAATTTATTACATAAATATTCATTGCTTCTATTGAAATTCCGATTTTCAATTAGTCAAGTTTATCTAGAGAATGAACCTTAACTAAACTTGGAAATAAATACATCCATAGACCCGCAATCCCTAATGCACTTACTCCTCCAAGCATTACAGCACTTTCAGATCCCAAAATTGATGCAACTGTTCCCGCCCTAAATTCCCCGAGCTCATTAGAAGCACCAATAAATGCCATATTAACTGCACTTACACGCCCTCGAACATCATCTGGTGTTTTTAGTTGAATTAATGTCTGACGAATAAATACGCTGACCATATCTGCTCCTCCCATAAGGATGAGGAGCAGTGATGATAACCAGATATTAGTTGAAAGACTAAAAAGGATAATGCTCAAGCCGTAGATAAAAACAGAAAGAAACATCTTGTAACCGATGTAAATGCGTAGTGGATTATGAATTAACCACAGACTGATTATGAGAGCACCAATACCTGGTGAAGCTCTTAAAAATCCTAAACCCCAAGCACCCAATTCGAGAATATCTTTTGCAAAAACAGGGAGTAAAGCAGAACACCCCGCAAAGAGTACAGCAAACAAATCAAGTGAAAGAGCCCCAAAAATAATAGGTTGAGAGACAATATAGTTTATTCCAGCAAGCAATTTTGGACGCTGTGTGTTAGTATGTTTTAAGGGAGGTTTTAAATTTTCTATCATCCAAACAAGAATAAATGCTATCAAAAAGAAAAAAAAAGAAATGAAGTATGGAAGATGAGGTGATATTCCATTCAGAAAACCACCTAATAGAGGTCCTGTTATCGTGCCTAAATGAAAACTTGAGGAGTTAAGTGCTATCGCATTAGGCAAAGCTGTCGAGGGGACTAGGACGGGGAGAGCGGACTGGACTGCTGGCCCCATAAAAGAACGTGCAACACCCAAAACCGTGAGAGACGCATAGATCATCCAGAGTGGGGTTATTGAATGGTTCAAGAGATAGAGAAAAGCCATTGCGGATAGTCCCTCAACAATTAAACATCACAAATGATCCATTTTCTATTGAACCGGTCTGCGACTGATCCAGTAATCAGGACAAGCAATGGGCTTGGGAGGAACTGAAATAAACCAACAAGTCCTAGTTGCAAAGGATCTTGCGTTTTCTCATAGACTTGCCACGCAATTGATACGCTTAGTATTTGTAAGGCAAGAACGAGAAGAAGTCTTGCTCCCCAATACAATTTGAAGTCAAAAAAGTCTAAAGCTGACTCGGAGGACTTATGGACCTCTTGATTGTTAAATGATTTCATTAATAAAAAAAATTTCTAAAGTTAGATTAGAAAAAAGGAAAAATTGTTATTTCCAATCAACCTTCAAGACTTCGTAAGAACGCGATCCTTTAGGTGTTGTTACTTCAACAACATCCCCTTTGGATTTTCCTATAAGTGCTCGTGCTATTGGAGATGAAATAGAAATTCTTCCCTCTTTAACATTGGCTTCGATATCTCCAACAATTTTGTACGTGACCTTTTCTTCCGTATCTTCATCAACTAGCGTAACTAACGCGCCAAACTTTACTGTTGTTCCTGTGAGTGAAGATGTATCAATAACATCCGCTCTATTAAATTTGTCTTCGAGTTCTGCAACACGCGCTTCATTTAGGCCCTGAGCCTCTTTTGCTGCATGGTATTCTGCATTTTCGGAAAGATCTCCGTGAGCTCTCGCCTCAGCAATTGCCTGAATGATACGAGGTCTCTCTACCGCTTTAAGACGATAAAGCTCCTCTTCAAGTTTCTTGTACCCTTCAAGGGTCATTGGAACACGATCCATTGAGATCTCTTATGCCTCCAGGTAGAGTTTGAAATGATAAAAGCTCATTTTTAAAAAAGTTCCTATAAGCTCTCTTCTCACCGCACTATGCAAAAGAGAAGAGTATAAAAGGTCTGTAAATTTTTGATTTTAAGGTTTAACCTTTAAATTCTTTAGCCACATACTTTTGTAGAGGGGCTACTTTGAGATTATTATTACTCATTGCCTTTATCGCTCTTGTTACGGCAATCGCTCCTGAAACAGTTGTATAATAAGGAATATTATGAAGCAAGGCTGAACGTCGAATGTCTTTGCTGTCAGCGAGAGCTTTTGCACCTTCGGT
>JBJTOZ010000019.1:0-2894 GCA_046074825.1 Hyphomicrobium sp. | reverse complement strand
ACTAATGCGCTGTCTGTGATGCGAACTCCATGATGTAGTTCGTATTTCTCTTTAAGACCTCTTAGAATTGAGATTGTATCTTGAACTGTAGGCTCCTGCACAAAGACAGGCTGGAACCTTCTCGCCAAGGCTGCATCTTTTTCAATATTCTTTCGATATTCATCTAACGTCGTGGCGCCGACACAATGTAATTCTCCGCGGGCCAGAGCTGGTTTAAGAAGATTTCCAGCATCCATCGCTCCTTCAGACTTTCCAGCTCCTACTATTGTGTGTAACTCATCAATAAAAAGGATGACACGCCCTTCATCAGCCTGGACTTCTTGAAGAACACTCTTCAATCGCTCTTCAAATTCACCCCGATATTTTGCACCAGCAATCAATGCTCCCATGTCAAGGGCCAAGAGCCTCTTGTCTTTAAGACTTTCAGGAACGTCACCCTTAATAATTCTAAGTGCCAATCCCTCTGCGATAGCCGTCTTACCCACACCTGGCTCCCCAATTAGAACCGGGTTATTTTTTGTTCTACGCGATAAAACTTGTATAGTGCGTCTAATTTCTTCATCTCGGCCAATAACAGGATCTAACTTACCAGATGAGGCAGCCTCGGTTAGATCTCGCGCATAACGCTTGAGTGCATCATATGCTTGCTCTGCGGACGCTGTGTCTGCCGTACGTCCTTTTCGAATTTCATTAATTGCGCGATTAAGATCTTCTGCGGAAATACCCACATCAGATAAAATTCGGCCAGACTCGGTTTTTTTATCTAAAGCAAGGGCCAGCAAAAGTCGTTCAACAGTTACAAATTTATCTCCTGCTTTTTCAGCAATTTTCTCAGCATTCTCGAAAAGCTTGGCAAGATCTTGGGACATGTAAAGCTGCCCTGCTCCAGCGCCACTTATTTTTGGTCTTTTTGCAAGAACTTTTTCAACAGCCACAAGTGCATCTTTTGATCTGCCACCTGCCCTATCAATAATGTTAGAAGCTAGCCCCTCCTCATCCTCAAGAAGTACCTTTAGAACATGTTCTGGCGTGAACTGCTGATGGCCCTCACGAACTGCAAAGGTTTGAGCAGAATGTATAAAACCCTTGGTGCGGTCCGTATAACGATCCGTATTCATATTTCACCTCTCTATAGCCAACTGTTTCATTTTAATGAAAACATTAGACCTGAGCTTAATGATATAAGAATTTGATATGGGAACGATTTGCCTAAAGGAGAAGGGGGGATTTCAATAAAAATAGCATTCTACATAATTTATAAAATTCTCAAATAAATTACTACTCAAAAACTCAAGCAACACCTTTTTCAAAAAAAAATACAGATTTAACCTTTTGCCTTAAAGCTACAAAAAGGTATTAAAAATCAGCTAAGAAACCCTAGCTCAACACGGGCATAGAAATGATTTTCCTCGGAATTGATTATATTAAAGTAAAACTAATATTTATATTTCATGTAAATCAGGAAGATAGCTGTGACATTACATTTTCTGCTGTTTCAAGAAGTTTTTCATCTTCATTTCGCGCGCCGACAAGCTGCAAACCAAGTGGCAAACCATCTATTTCTAACAAGGGTAAACTAATCGTGGGACATCCAAGATAAGTCCACAGGAAGTTGAAAGTGGGGGGGCCAGTTGAACTCAATCCCATTGGCGCCACACCAGGTGCAGCAGGTGTAAGGATTGCATCATAATCATTGAAGATAGGTTTCAAAGCCTCATAGAGTGGCTCACGATGCGAACGCGCGGCTTGATACTGTGATAACGTAACAGTACGTCCTTCGGCAATAACTTCTCTAAGCTTAAAACTTATATTTTCCTCATCCTCTTGTACTATTGGACCATAGTGGATTGCAATATCTCGAAACTGTATTTGTTTTTGTAAATCCATAATTTTGGGAGCACAAAAAGAAATTGTCTTTTCCTCAATAAGTGAGGATTTATTTTTAAGAAGAATTTCAAAAGCTTTATGCATTTCAATATCACCAGAAAGCCAACTTTCAGTTTTTAAAAATGCAAGACGAAAAGCAGATTTTTTAGCGTGATTTGTGTTTATTATTTTTCCAAATAATACACTCAAAATAAGCCTAACATCCTCAATGGAACGAGCGAAGCATCCAAGCGTATCAAGAGGCGGGGACTGGTATAGAACCCCAGCAAGGGAAATTTTCCCAAAAGTTGGTTTAAAACCAATAACACCACAATAGGAAGCTGGTCGTATTATAGATCCCGCTGTTTGTGTGCCTAGCGCTAGTGGCACATGAAAGTCAGCAACAGCTGCAGCGGAACCTGAGGATGACCCACCAGGCGTCCGATTTAAATTTCTAGGATTACGTGTTTTTCCTGGACCATAAAAGGCTAGTTCACAAGTCACAGTCTTCCCAAGAATGATTGCCCCCTCTGATCTTAGAAGACGAACTACTTCTGCATCGGCAGTTTTATTTCGACCTTCTAGGAGTTGAGTTCCACATTCAGTCGGATAATCTCGAGTATCAATAATATCTTTGATACCGATAGGAATACCATGTAATAAACCTTGTAATTGTCCTCCTTTCAAAGAGGCATCACAGATCTTTGCTTGTTCTAATGCATAATCAGGATTGAGGTGAGCCCATGCTCCAACATCACTTTCGCGTTCTGAGATTCGTTCAAGACAACATTCAATGTATTCCGTCGCACTTATTCGACCATCTGCAATAGCAGTTCTAGCCCCCCCCCCCATAAAAATTCCTTCTTTCATTATGCTAAATTTATCCCTATGATTGCTGTTAACAACCCCCAGAAAAAACAACCTTTACTAACAAATAAACTTTTTGAACTTAAATACGAAGCTTTCATTGTTTTCAGTAGGTCGAGATTAAGATTTATTTTCGGTTTTGTTAATAAATTGGAAATTGG
>JBJTOZ010000018.1:0-12583 GCA_046074825.1 Hyphomicrobium sp. | reverse complement strand
CAAAAAGATACGCAGGAAAATTTCTGTTGCGAATTGAAGACACAGATAGAGAAAGAAATAATCCAGAAGCACTTTCCGCAATTCTCGACGGTTTAAGATGGCTAGAATTAGATTGGGATGGAGACCCTATTTCCCAATATTCAAGATCCAATCGGCACAAAGAAATAGCATTTAGTCTTTTATCTACCAGAAATGCCTACCGCTGCTACATGACGGCAAATGAACTCGATAGTATGAGAAAACAAGCAGAAGCGGATAAAAAGCCTCTAACTATAAAGTCTCCCTGGAGAGATAAAGACGAAACAGAAGCCCCGAAGGATCAACCTTTTGTCATTCGTCTTAAAGCTCCACGCGAAGGGATAACCGAGGTTGATGATCGCGTTCAAGGATTTGTAACTTTTCCAAATAAAGATCTTGATGATCTCATTCTTCTTCGTAGCGATGGTTCCCCAACCTATAATTTATCTGTCGTAGTGGATGATCATGATATGGGCATCACACATATCATAAGGGGTGTAGACCATCTAACTAATGCAGCACGACAGACCCAAATCTATAATGCAATGAAATGGAAAATTCCTGTATGGTGTCACGTCCCACTCATTCATGGATCTGATGGATCAAAATTATCAAAAAGACATGGCGCTCAAGGCGTCGATGAATACCGTTCTATGGGTTATTTACCAGAAGCTCTACGAAATTATCTCGCCCGACTAGGTTGGAGCCATGGAGATGATGAGATTATTTCCACAAAACAACTTCAGGACTGGTTCGATATAGATAATATCAATAAGAGTGCAGCGCGCTTTGACTTCAAAAAACTCGATGATTTAAATGCCCACTATATTCGTCATGCAAAAGAGGAAACATTAATGAAGCTCATACGGAATATGTTAGAGCATATCAATTTTTCCTCGTTCGACACTCTTAGTCTTGATCCTAAGAGCCCGCCACGTTCCGATGTTAATCTAGCCCATGAAATAAAGTCTCTTCTCTATAAGTCAGATATAAAGACAGGGAATGATCTTATAAAAAGGTTTGATTTTTTTTCTTGGGAGGGGGTTCTAAGTGCGCTTCCTTCTATGAAAGAACGTGCAAAAACACTTTGTGATCTTGTAGTTGGTCTCTTATATTTGATAGCCGATCGGCCACTTAATTTGGATCAAAAAGCGAGAAAAATTATTGATGCTGAAAAGCAAGGATCCCTTCAAGAATTGCTTTCTCTATTCTCGGAAACAAAATTATGGACGGCCAATGAGCTTGAAAAGCAATTGCGCATAGTTTCTGAAGAAAAGGGATTAAAACTCGGACAGATAGCTCAACCTTTACGCGCAGCATTGACTGGACGAACTGTTTCCCCACCAGTCTTTAATGTTATGGAAATTCTTGGTAAAGAAGAAGTATTGCTCAGATTAAAGGACCAACTCGGATAATTATTCTTTATTTTGGAATAATTAAAGAAAATTGAAGATTTTTGTTGGCAATCAGGGTAATTTCGCATAGCAGCAGGAATGAATAAACTTCTTCTTCTCTCTCATGAGAACTAGAGAAATGAACGCATGGCTAATCAAAAAAAAATGCATTCTGCCACAATAGACGAGGCTTTCGCTCAACTGTCTTATTTGCAGAGTTCAGTAAATTTGCCTGTGAGGCAGGGGACCATTGGACCATCCGTTTTAGATATTGGGCACCTTTATAAAGAAACTGGCTGCTTTTCATACGACCCAGGATTTACGTCAACTGCGAACTGCGCTTCTTGTATCACCTATATTGATGGTGAAAAGGGCGAATTACTTTATCGTGGGTATCCAATTGAACAGTTGGCTGAACATTCGAATTTTCTAGCAACTTGCTATCTCCTATTAAATGGCCAATTGCCAACAAATGAGGAGTTTAGAGAATTTAGAAAAACTATTACTAACCATTCCATGGTGCATGAACAAATGACCCGCTTTTATACGGGTTTTCGTCGTGATGCTCATCCAATGGCAGTTATGGTCGGTGTAGTTGGAGCCTTGTCTGCTTTTTACCACGATTCAACAGACATAAATAATCCAGAACATAGAAAAGTTGCTACAAACCGCATGATTGCCAAGATGCCTACAATCGCATCGATGGCGTACAAATATTCTATTGGTCAACCTTTCATTTATCCAAGAAATGATGTTGATTACACGTCAAATTTTTTGCAAATGTGTTTTGCTGTGCCTTGTGAACCCTACATCATAAATCCAGTGGTAGCTCGCGCATTAGATCGAATATTTATTTTGCACGCAGATCATGAGCAGAATGCCTCAACTTCAACTGTTCGTCTTGCTGGATCTTCTGGAGCAAATCCCTTCGCTTGTATTGCTGCTGGGATAGCATGCCTCTGGGGTCCTGCCCATGGTGGAGCAAATGAAGCTGCACTTCATATGTTACAGGAAATAGGAACAGTAGATCGAATCCCAGAATATATTGCTAAAGCTAAAGATAAATCTTCCGGATTTCGTTTAATGGGTTTTGGTCATCGTATCTATAAAAATTACGATCCTCGTGCAAAGGTCATGCAAAAAACATGTCATGAAGTGCTGGATGCATTAGATAAACGCAATGAACCTCTTTTAAAAGTCGCAATTGAACTTGAGAGGATTGCTCTTCAAGATGACTATTTTATATCAAAAAAACTCTATCCAAATATTGATTTCTATTCTGGAATTACGCTTCGGGCGATCGGATTTCCAATTGAAATGTTTACGGTTTTATTTGCTGTTGCTCGGACTGTAGGCTGGATTGCGCAATGGAAGGAAATGATTGAGGATCCTGAGCAAAAAATTGGACGTCCACGTCAACTCTATGTCGGTCCTCCTCGAAGGAATTTTCCTCTTTAATTTGAAGTTTATATTATTTCCTTTTTGCTTGAATTAAATGTATTTGAGCACGATGTCCGCTGCTAAACTGCTGGGGGCAACAGATCCTGTGTCCATAATTTCATGTATTTTCAAAAGTTTCTCTTTTTGGAGCCTTCTTTCCTTCGTATCTGATAAAAGAGGGATAAGTGCTTGAGCCATATTCTGCGGGGTTGCTTTTTCCTGAATAAATTCTGGATAAATGATTTCTCCAGCAATGATATTAGCAAGAACTATAGAGGGAGCTTTAAGCATAAAACGAAAAAGCGAAGCTACCCAATCAACGGTGTAAAAGACCACACTAGGCGTGCCTGAAAGAGCTAATTCCAGTGTCACAGTTCCAGATGCAGCTAGGGCGGCACTGGCCAATCGAAAAGCTTTAAATTTATCTTCTTCACTCTCGACAATATGAACAGGAACTATCCATTTTTTTAACTTTTCATTTATTGCATCTCGCAATGGAGGAATTGTCGGTAATATAAAAGTAATTTGCTTATTTAGCATTTGATAAATTATTTCTGCAGTCTTTTCTAAAGGATATAAAAAACGAGACAACTCAGAATGACGACTTCCTGGAAGAAGAATAAGTACAGGATGATGCTCTGGAATTTCTAGTCGTGATTTAAGTGAAAGAGGATCAAGGTTGGAGATCCATTCTATTTTTTCGCATAAGGCGTGTCCGATATAAGTACACTGAGGTCCCCCTAACTGCCGATGCACCTCGGGTTCAAAAGGCAATAGTGCTAAAACATGATCAATATATTTTGTCATTCGCTTTGCACGCCCAGAACGCCATGCCCAAACACTCGGACTGACATAATTTATAATGGGTATTGAAGGTCTCTTTTTCCTTATTTTTTTTGCAATAGCATGTGTAAAATCAGGACTATCGATAATAATGACAATATCTGATCCCCAATGCTGAGCAAATTTGGATGTTTGATTGATATAGTTTATAAAACGTGGAAGTTTTGAAAGGATCTTCAAGGGGCCCATGATTGAGATATGGGACAGCGGATAGAGTGAGTCCATTCCCTCTTTCTCCATCATCTCACCACCAATGCCAGCAAAAAGAGCTGAAGAACCAAGTCGACTGCGAATTTCAGCAATTAGTTTTGCACCAAGCAAATCCCCTGAGGGTTCACCTGCAATTATAAAGAAGTGCTTATTTTTTTGTGGAGATAAATTAACTTCATGCTGCACAATCATTTCTTACCTTAGGTTTCAGGCTTACCTCAAGTTTAAAATCTAACCCTAAACTATTTGCAAAATTTTGAAGTTCCACATGTTGTGAAACTCTATACTGATCCCTGGTAAGCAGCACAATCGTAGAAAAACCAAGGCTGGCAACTGATCTTATGTGATCGAATGTTAATCCTGAATTTTCTGTAACGGCGAGTGTCCCCCTTCTTCTATAGTGCCATGCACCCCATTGTCTTAATTGAGATGTTCTTTGCAGAAGATTGCTAAGTCCCTCGCCTGTTTCAATAGCTATTATGTGACGTCTTATAGAGACAACACCACAACTATGATCGAGCGTTGCAAGAATCCGAAGAACGTTTAAGGCCAAATCAAAATCATTTTTTTGGTGAAGCGAAGGCACTTTATAAGAATCAGAATATTGAAATGGCGAGATACCAGTAACAAAAATATTTTTTTCATCTGCTATATTTATTAAATATTTTTTTTGAGCAGCAAGAGTAACACCAGATTGAACGACTATGCCGCCAAGTCCAGCATTTGCTGCTTTTTCTATGGTCAGTGGACCAATAGTCGGCATATCTATTCTTAATTCCTGACCAGGTTTAGACCTTTTTATAAGAACTCCTATTTGATCCTTTCTAGGAAAGTTGCTAGCCACTCTATC
The DNA here is from genome assembly GCA_046074825.1 of Hyphomicrobium sp. Lineage (GTDB taxonomy): Bacteria > Pseudomonadota > Alphaproteobacteria > Rhizobiales > Hyphomicrobiaceae > JAGVSR01. The sequence continues at coordinate 7,828 of JBJTOZ010000018.1, read as the reverse complement.
CAACATCCTATCAGTCCCCTCTGCGGCCTCAATAGCTAAGACCTTTCCTCTCTGAATGACAATTGATTGTCCAATATCAAAAGGGGCTAGTTGTTCTAATAAATTAAAACCATATTGAATATCTGCTTCTAAAATATCTGGAACATTCCTTTTTCCTAAAGGGCCATCTGAAATAATTAATTCTGGGGCTACGTCTTTAGGACCCAGAACCCGAAACCCCTTTTTTTCAATTAATTTAATGACAAGCCTCAAAACACCGTCGTCACCGCCTGCTCTGATAAGATTGAAAAGAAAAAAAAGATTTTTATAGAAGCCAAAATCTGTTCTAAAATTTTTAAGATTAGGTCGTTTTACTGAACCTATTATAACAATATCTTTCACTTTATTTTGTCGAAAGATGCGAATAATCCGACCAACCTCTCCCCACTTTACGAAAGTCACATTAAAATTCATGAAATCTTCTGGATTTGCTTCTCCTTCAATAGCGATAATTACAACTTGATTTCCTGCAGAAGAAATGGATTGTGCAATCTCACAAGGTAGAGATCCCCCACCTGAAAGGATACCAATTACTTTTTGCATTCTTATGTACCCGTATAAGGCTCTACATGTCAGAATTATTCTTAGGCGTACACAGCGAGCGTTTACTTGGTTGGCGAATGAAATCCACTATTTCTAAAACTGTTGGATGTTCTTTAAATTCAGCGGCAACATCTTCTAATCTTTCAAGCAGAGTCCCTTCTGCTGCAAACATAAGACGATACGCACGTCGTAAGTCATGTATTTCTGTTCTGTTAAAACCACGTCTTTGAAGACCAATGATGTTTAGTCCAGACAAATACGCTCGATTTCCGAGTGCCATTCCATAGGGAATTAAATCATGCTCAAGTCCAGACATTCCTCCTACAAACGCATGGTGACCCACACGTGCAAATTGTATTATAGCCGCCCCTCCCCCTACAATAACGTAGTCACCTATTATACAATGGCCCGCTAGCATGACATTATTGGAAAAGATAACATTGTTTCCAACTTGGCAATCATGCCCAACATGACTGTTGGCGAGAAAAGCGCAATTATCACCGATTGATGTAACCATACCTCCACCCTCTGTTCCAGGATTTATGGTGACACCTTCTCGTATTAAGCAGTTGGATCCAATCGCAAGCCTAGAAGGTTCCCCTTTATATTTAAGATCTTGAGGTTGATGCCCTATTGATGCAAACGGAAATATTTTTGTCCCAGAACCGATACTTGTATGTCCAGCAATTGCAACATGACTTACTAGATCTACTTTCTCACCAAGATGTACATCTTTTCCAACTGTACAAAATGGTCCAATTTTTACATGCGACTCTATACGAGCCCCTTCTTCAATGATGGCTGTGTGATGAATATTTTGATTAGACATTGGATTTGCTAGCCGCAAATGCTTTAGCTTCAGCAGTGTCAGCAAGCATAGCGCTTATCTCTGCTTCAGCTACAATAGCCCCATTCACCTTGGCTTCACCATAAAATCTCCAAACACGCCCGCGGTTTCTGATTTTGCGCACATGATAATGTAATACATCACCAGGCAAAACGGGTTTGCGAAATTTTGCTTTGTCAATTCCCATAAAATAAACGAGCTCGGCTTTATAATTCTGATCAAGGGTAGAAACACAAAGAGCTCCAGCTGTTTGAGCTAGTCCTTCAATAATGAGAACTCCAGGCATTACGGGATATTGAGGAAAGTGCCCCTGAAAAAAAGGCTCATTTATCGTAACATTTTTAACACCAACGCAACTTTCATCTCTGTCCATATCATAGATGTGATCGAGAAGCAGAAAGGGATATCGATGGGGTAGTAAATTGAGAACTTGAGCAATATTTGCTTTTTTAAGAGCTTTCCCTTTTTGAACTTCTTCCATATTTATTTTCTCCAGACGACTGATAGCCTGATCTTGTTCGATTTTTCTAATCTTCGTTTTTTGTCACGTTATCATTTTTTACTGAAGCTATGCGCGATAATGTAGCAAGCTCCCTAGCAAATTGCTTGAATGGCCGAGCTGGAGTTCCACAAACTGCAATTTTTGGGGGAACTGGATCTTTGACGTGCGAGGCGCCTGCTATTTGCGCATACTCCCCTACAGTAATGTGGCCTATAACACCAGACTGCCCACCCATTACAACGAAGTCTCGAAGTACAGCAGATCCTGCAATTGCTGATTGTCCGGCAATAATACAATGACGCCCAATATAAACATTATGTCCTATTTGAACCAAATTATCAATTTTTGTTCCCTCTCCAATGATCGTGTCCTTTATAGTTCCCCTATCTATTGTTGTGTTGGCGCCTATTTCAACATCATCTTGAATGATGACCCTACCAATTTGTGGAACTTTAATATTCCCCTCTGACGTCATTGCAAAACCAAATCCATCCTGTCCAATGCGAGCTCCAGGATGGATGATTACTCTATCGCCAATCAAACTATGGGAAAGTGAGACAGAACTGCCAATGGAACAATCTCTACCAACACATACACGATACCCAATTGATGCACCAGCAGCAATGTGTGATCCTCGACCAATTCTTGCTTCAGGTCCGATCACAACATGGGGTTCAAGAATAACATGATCTTCTATAATAGCACTAGGATCAATTGTATTTGGTGTTTGAAAGTTATGAACTCTGGGTCGAAGAGCCTCTGGATAAAATCGAGCAAGAGCCAGAGCAAAGGAACGATAAGGGGATTTTGTTAAAAGCGCTTTACAATGTGCTGGTACTCTTTTTGAAAGAGCTGGGTTAATAAGTATGTAACCAGCCTTTGCTTGCTCAAGCTGAGTCAGATATTTCTTATTATCAAGAAAAGATAAATCTGAGGAAACTGAATCTGATAATGGTGCAACGTCATAAATGAGATCCTCCTCCTTTAAAGGAACGGAACTTTCAGCTTCTATAAGAAGCGATAAATCTTTCGCACGAAAAGGGCCGAAGTTTTTGAAAAAACCAGGATGCTGCATAGGGTAGACCGCTTATAATATAATTACAAAACCTTCCAATTGGGCTCCTAAGCCAAAAAACCAGATAAAGATCCTAATTTTTAGGTTTTCTGATCTAGATGCTCAAAACTTTGTCGAAGCGCCAAAGCGGACGTATTGGAGTCTATCATAATTTTCTTTCATAAAAGGTTGGGCGTAATCGATACGCAATGGGCCCATCGGTGAATTCCACATAAGGCTAACTCCAGCTGAAGCTCGAATAGAACTATCATCGCCTATGCTAAGCCCCTGACTTTTTAAATCCTCAATATTGTTTGGAACTCCGAATAAAGAACCAGCATCTGCAAAAACTGCTCCGCTTATTCCAAGATCATCAGGAACATAAGGAATTGGAAATCTAATTTCCGCAGTTGCAGCCCAAAAAGTTTGCCCACCAAGAGCATAACCTGTGCTCAGGTCACGAGGACCAAAACCAGCATAATTAAATCCGCGAATAGTTTCTCCACCACGATAGTAGAGGTCTAACAAGCGGATATCCTGTCCACTCCAAGGGCGAATATCTCCACCTACAGCCCGACCAACAAAAGTAATTTTATCGGTTATAGGATAGTAGGCGCGCCCTTCCCCTTGAACTCTGATGTACTGAGCATCTCCCCCGAGACCCGCAAAGTCTGAAGAAAGCTGCATATAGTAACCACTTGTCGGATTTCGAGGGTGATTACGCTTATCATACGTAAGACTAGTTCCTACTGAAGACGTCCAGTAGGCATCTCCTGTACATGACGTCGAATCTGAGCCTGCTCCGCTGAGAGGAATACCGCAGGCTTGTTTAACGGCTAAAGAGGTATTGGAAGCTACAGATGTGATCTCATCTCTTTTGAAAGTATATCCAAGTTGCATCCAAAGATTTTCAGCAAGCGGAAAACCTATACGCGGACTACCCCCTGCAGTTCGACTAGAATACCCAGTATATTGATTTTGATAGAGTTCTTTATAATAGAGATCAAAACCAGCTGATATATTTTGATCAAGAAATCTTGGTTCAGTGAAAGAAAGATCAGCTTGTAACCTTTGAAATGAGCCTGCCAATTTAAGCCTTAGATACTGACCATTACCCATAAAGTTGCGTTCAGTAATGCTAATGTCACCGATAACCCCTTCGTTATTTGAATATCCCGCACCAAAGGAAAGCTCCCCTGTTGATTGTTCCTCTAATTCCACATCAAGAATAACACGATCCTGTGCAGTCCCGGGGCGTCGTTTTATATCGACTTTTTTGAAAATACCTAGACCTTCTAATCTTTTTTTAGCCCTATCCACCATTAAAGGATTAAAAGCATCTCCTTCGGCTAATCTGAACTCACGACGGATAACTTTGTCTTTGGTACGAACATTACCAATGATATTTATACGTTCAATATAAACGCGGGGCCCCTCATCAATCGTATAAACGACTGAGATCGTGCGAGCTGCTTGATCAGGGTTTGCACGGGGACGAACACGCGCGAATGGAAAACCTTGTTCAGCAGTCGCAAGAGTCATTTTTTCAACGCTCTTATCAACGTCGGCTGCGTTATAAATTTCACCTTGTTGCGTGAGAACCTCGCTATTTACCTTGGACTGATTGAGACCTTGCAAACTATTTTCTACAGTAACTAGTCCAAAGGTGTACTTTTCGCCTTCTTCAATTGCATAAGTGATAATAAAGCCCGTACCATCTCGATCAAGTTCAGCATTAGCGCTCACAACTCGCGCGTCAGCATAACCATTTTTTAGATAATATTGACGGAGAAGCTCCCGATCTAAATTTAACCTGTCAGGATCGTAAATACTCGTCCCTTTAAGAAAATCAAACAAACCACTTTGTGTTGTGGAAATAACATCACGTAGTTGCTGATCGCTAAAAATTCTATTGCCAACAAAATTTATACCTTTGACTTTTGTGGCTGAACCTTCTGTGATTTCAAAAACAATATTAACTCTACCTTCCTCTAGCTCGATAAGCTTCGGATCAACAGAGGCTGCAAAACGGCCTTGACGACTATAAACATCAAGAATGCGTTGAACATCAGCCTGAACGCGGGCGCGGGTATATACAGAACGTGGTTTTAGTTGAACCTCAGCCTTGAGTGTATCGGTATCAACATCACTATTCCCTTCAAAGGCAACCTGATTTACTACAGGGTTTTCAACCACCGAAACTAAAACTGAATTTCCTTGACGGTCAATTTTTACATCTGAAAATAGTCCCGTAGAAAATAGAGCTTTTAAAGACCCATCTACCTTTGATGCATCATACGGATCACCTTGGGAGAACTGTAAATAGGAACGTATAGTATCAGCTTCTACGCGTCTATTTCCATTCACTTGAATAGTGCTTATGGTATCTGCGGCAAGGGCGGAAGGTGTGATAAGGACAGCAAAAGGGGACAAATGATGAAAAAGAAAAAGGAGAAATAACGCTATATACAGGCGAGAGCCTGCGTATAACGAGATCCGATGGCGCAGAAAACCCGGATCGCTGCCCATACCTGTGAAAATCCCACCCGTTTATTTAGTTCATTCTCTACAGTTCGTTGCGTGCATGACATGAGCAGGAAACAAAACAAAAAACACTCATGAGTGCGATTTCTTTTGCCTGTTTCTTGCGTCTATCTATCCAACGCCCCTCTAGAAATCCAAAACAACAGTCATCGTGACAATTGTCAAAGAATAAAAAAGAGCCGAATCAAAGATATCAACGGTAGAGATTTTCATTTTGACATGGCAAGATTACGTCGGATTAATAATGCCAAAATATTGCCTTATATGTTACCAAACACCCACCTTTTAATTATATGTAAGTCATTGAAAGTAGAGAAAAACATTAACGATACTAAAACTGCCATTCCGATTCGGAATGCAATGTCTGGTGCTCTTTCTGTCAGAGGTTTCCCCCGAACAGCCTCTACCGCATAAAAAACAAGATGTCCGCCATCCAATAGAGGGATAGGAAAAAGATTAATAAGACCAACACTCACAGAAATAAAAGCCACCAGCTGAATTAGATATTCTCCACCTTGTTGAGCAACGCGCCCCGCAATATCAGCGATACGTATTGGGCCCCCTAGTTGGCTTGCGCTTTGTTTTCCCAACAGTACGTCAGACAGGTAACCTAATGTGCTTGTAACTATAAAAAGTGTTTTATCTCCGGCATATCCAATTGCTTCAATGAAATCGGGTTTTCGGACCTTGATGGATTGGGCAGATATAGATCGTTTGACGCCGATCATAACCATTTGCCCTTTGTCCCCCTTGTCATCAATTTGTTCTAGGACTTCTGGAATGACAAAAAAATGAGAATAATTTCCATTTCTTTCAATTTTAAAATCCAAAGAATTTCCAACGTTTGTCGCAACAAAACGTTGTATATCTTCAAAGGAGGCGATCGGTTTCTCATTTATTTCTAAAACTAAATCTCCTGCCTTTAAGCCTGCACGATCTGCTGCGCCATTTGGGACAATCTCATCAATACGAGGTTCTGTTGTGGCAATACCTTGAATAAGAAACCACATCGTAAAGATGACAATTGCCAAAATAAAATTAGCGGCGGGACCCGCAAAAACAACAAGAGCTCTTTTCCATACTGGCTTGTTATGGAAACATCCTTCTTTCTCGGCTTCAGATAAAGTATTAATGCTTGATTGAGCTGAGAGACTACTAATTGAATCATCGTCTAAAAATTTAACGTATCCTCCTAGGGGAATTAAGCACAATTTCCATCTAGTCCCATAACGATCATTTCGGCCAAATATTTCTGGACCAAACCCTATAGAAAAAGCAGTCACTTTTACACCGCAGCAACGCGCTATCAAAAAATGGCCAAGCTCGTGAATGAAAACAACGACGGTTAAAACGAAAATGAAGGCCAGAAAATAAACAAATGGTCCTGATACAAATTGTGCGATGTTATCCATCAATTACTCCAGAGTTTCAAAATTGATATTATTTCTTTAATAACCGTTTTTATTTTTAATCTTTATAAAACTTAAATAGTAAAGAATGATAATAATCCACCTATATGCCTTGAGATATCATTGATTGGGCAACTTTTCGTGCTTCTTGATCTGTACTCAAAACATCATCAAGGTTGTGAGATATTTTTATCAAACCCTTTTGTTCAGCTCGTTCTAAACAAATATGAACAAGACGTGTAATATCAAGAAATGAAAGCTGTCCCTTCAGAAAGGCTTGCACAGCAATTTCATTGACTGCATTAAGTATGGTTGCAGCATTACCTCCCCTCTTTAAAACATTTTTTGCAAGATTAGGCGCAGGAAACAACGCATTGTTGACACTCTCGAAAGTTAGTGAACCAAAACTAGTAAGATCCAATTGGCTAATCGGAGTATTTCTTCGATGTGGCCACGATAGGGCATAGGCTATTGGCGTACGCATATCTGGCGGGCCAAGCTGTGCAATAATTGCCCCATCAATGTAATGAACAAGGCAATGTACTATAGATTGAGGATGAATTATTGTATCCAACTGATCTATAGCAACTGGAAAAAGATGAAAGGCTTCGATAAGTTCAAGCCCTTTGTTCATAAGTGTTGCTGAATCGATAGTAATCTTTGCGCCCATGCTCCAGTTTGGATGGCGAAGCGCCTCTTCAGGTGTCGCTTTTTCCAGTTGTTCTTTTGTCCATGTGCGAAAAGGGCCACCAGATGCGGTAAGCACAATTTTTTCGATAGAGGACCTTTCAGCACCTGCCAAAGCCTGAAAAGCCGCAGAGTGCTCGCTATCGACAGGAATTAGATGTGCATTTGATGCCCGAATATGATCCAAAAAGACATTTCCGGCT
>JBJTOZ010000017.1:0-2712 GCA_046074825.1 Hyphomicrobium sp. | reverse complement strand
CCAATATATTCATGATAAAAAACTTCGGAAAAAACTAAAAAAGATCGTATCTGAGGAAACTCTTTCAAAACAATTTGACACAAATTTTCATAGAAGTTCTCAAATAGTCTATGGAGCAGATGGCTCTGAGGTGGAAATTGCCTTCGATGAAGGGATCGTCCGTGCTTTAGACCGTTCAAAGCCCATATGTGAAGTAGAGCTTGAATTAAAAACGGGCTCACCAAAAGTTCTACTCTACATAGCCAAAAAACTATTTTCAAACCGCTCTCTTAAGTTCAGTGATCTTTCAAAAGCGGAAAGTGGTTACCAACTCATTAATGGTGAGAACACAATAAATATTAAACCCATAAGAGCTCACTATCAAAAACTAAGTTCCGATCATAATTTCGAAGAGGTCATTACATTAATTTTTCGTTCTATTGCTAATCAGATACAAAAAAACTGGGATTTCATACTTATAGCCGATGATCCAGAGGGAGTACATCAACTACGTGTTGGCCTTAGGAGATTAAGAAGTGCTCTAAAGTTATTTCGGCCCATTATAGATACACAGGGTCTGCGTGAGTTTGATACTCAGGCACGTGATGTTGGACGTGGATTGGCAGATCTCAGAGATATCGATGTTTTTTTATCTGACATATTAAGCCCAGTCTATAAAACCCGTGCAAATGATTTATCGTTCGTAGCTCTAAAAAAAATTCTAGTCAATTTGCGTGCCTCTACTCTTATCAAGGTAAGAGAGCTTCTTCAGGACAAGAAATGGTCAAGCTTTAAATTGGAACTTGCGATGCTTCCTGAAGTATTAAGATATTCTCGCAAGAAAGATGTCATAAAAGATTTCAATAGACCGATTAATCAATTAGCAAATAAACTACTGAGCAAATATTGGAAGTCTCTTACTAAGTTTGGTCATAACTTAGAGGAAATGAGCATAGAGGAATTCCATGATTTGAGAAAGAACTTAAAAACCTTAAGATACTCCGTTGAAATGTTCTCTTCTCTGTATCCAAAAAAGAATTTACAAAACTTTATGAAATCCTTGCGAGAATTACAAAATAAATTTGGCTATATAAATGATGTGACCTTGATAGAAAAAATAACAAATGTTGAAATCAAAAATTCAGATGCTCTAGCTCAACGAGCAGTTGGCTTTCTTGATGGTTTTTATGACCAAAGAACCCAAGAGATGCGAAAAAGTATTAGGAAGGAATGGAATAAATTCGAAAGAAGACGAAAATTTTGGGAAACATAATTATTCTCCCTTAATGCGGTATGTCATTTTTTTTAATTTTCTTCGTAATTTAAATTTTAATTTGAAAAAACATAAAAGTTTTTAGGATTAGATCTTTATCATTATAAAATTCTATTTCTCATTGGTTCTGGAAGTCTAATCCTCGAATATGTAACCCACCCCTCTGACTGTTCTTATCGGATCTGTTTCGGTGTCAATGATCAGAGCATTTCTTAAGCGCAAAACATGAACATCTACGGTTCTAAAATCGATTTCTTCATCCTTGAGCCAAGCATTCTCAAGTATCTTCATTCTATTTAAAACCTTTCCCCTATTTAACATAAAATATTCAAGAAGATTAAATTCAGTAGGGCCAAGTTTTATATCGCGTCCATTGCGGCTCACTCTTCTTGAATTTCTATCTAATTTAATTGTGCTACCCTCTAAAATATCCGACAAATGTTGTTTGTTCGCACGTTTCAGGATCGCCTTAATGCGGGCTGCTAATTCCGTTTTATAGAAAGGGATTGTTAAGTAATCATCGACTCCGATTTCAAATGCTTTCAGTTTATCGCTTTCTGATCCCCGTGCCGATAAAACAAAAATAGGTGTATCTTTATGCTGGGCACCTACGCGAAGCTTTTTTGATACATCTAAGCCAGATTTTCCAGAAAAAACCCAATCAATGATAATAAGATCTGGAGCCTCATGAGCGATTTCATCGCAGAGCTCCTCAAAGGAAGTAAAACACTTAACCCCATATTCATCTAAATCTAAGCTCGTTTTAACATTATCAAGCACGGATTTATCGGTATTAAAGACAAAGATTTTTGTTTTAAGTTTTCTTGCCATTTGATTCAATGTTGAGGGACACCCGCTAAAGTATAGAAGTTGTGAGATCTCCCTTTGGTCGTGCATGGGAAGGACGGGTTGCTTTTGTCATGTAGGATATCGTTTCGGCGATATTGGTTGTGTGATCACCGATGCGTTCTAAATTCTTTGCTATAAAAAGAAGATGGGTACAAAGACCAACATACTTAGCATCCTCCATCATATAGCTTAGGAGTTGACGGAAAATTGAATTATAGACTGAATCTATTTTTTCATCAGAAACCCAGACATCCTCTGCTCGAGCACTATCTCGTAAGACAAAGGCATCGAGTACAGCATTGAGTTGACTTGATGCCAATGCTGACATGTGACCCAAACTGCAAATCATCTCAGGAAGATGTGGGGTTCCAGCTATTGTAATAGCGCGTTTTGCGCAATTCTTGGCAAGATCTCCAATACGTTCTAATTCTGCAGAAACCTTTAAAGCTGCTATCACTCTTCGTAAGTCGTTAGCTACAGGATGACGGCGAGCAATGATTGATATTGAGCGTTCTTCTAATTCTTGATGCAACGCATCAACAGCTAAATCTTTTTCGATTATTTTATTAGCTAATTCAGGATTGTGATTCTGAAGTGCATCAAAAGTTGAG
>JBJTOZ010000016.1:0-3915 GCA_046074825.1 Hyphomicrobium sp. | reverse complement strand
AAGATCTGGCCGAAAGGATGAACATGAAATAAATCCCCTGTAAAATGCATATGAAAGGAAGAGTTTCTTGCTTCTTTTGTTGAAGCTCTTGGTGATTATTTATCTAATCTCGTTCCGTGTTCATAAATATCTCCAACGTCGTAACTCGAAAATAGAAAGTTTTTTTAATGTCCAATTCTACGATCGAGCTTCTGCTTGGCAGGCGCTCGGTAAAGCCAGATAAGTTAGGGGATCCAGCGCCCTCTTCAGAAGAGCTCGAAACTATTTTGAAAATTGCTTCTCGCATACCAGATCATAAAAAACTTACTCCATGGAGATTCGTTGTTATTCGTGGCAAAGCTCGCGAGCTTCTAGGAAGTAAAATTGAAGATATCTGCAGAAAAGAAGATAAAATAGCTCCATCCGATGTCAGATTAGAGTTTGAAAGAGGAAGATTTCAAAGAGCACCGCTCGTGATAGCTGTTGTTTCTTGTATAAGAGAGGGTGGTGGCGCTCCTGAATGGGAGCAAATTCTCTCCGCTGGAGCGGCCTGCATGAATATAACTATTGCATCCAACGCTTTGGGATACCGTACGTGTTGGATTACGGAGTGGATGGCTTATAGTGAGAGTTTTTCAAAAATATTTGGTCTCGCTCCAAATGAAAAAATTGCGGGTTTTATCTATATTGGAACAGCGAAAGAAAAACCCTCTGATAGAGAGCGCCCAAAAATTTCTGACATAGTGTCGTATTGGGAAGACAGCCCATCCTCTTCATAATCTAAATTGCTCAGTGATAACTCTTTCATCAAGACTGTGACCTGGATCGAACATCATATGAAGTTCTATGTCTTTTGATTGCCTAATATCCACCCTTACAACATTGCGGGTCTCCACATTATCAGCGACTGCGCTTACGGGTCTTTTGTCGGGTTCACGAACAAGAATTGAAATTTCCGCTCGGTCTGGCAGCAAGGCTCCTCGCCAACGGCGAGGTCGAAAAGCGCTAATAGGAGTAAGTGCCAGAAGTTTAGCATCTAGGGGTAGAATAGGTCCATGAGCTGACAAATTATAGGCTGTTGATCCTGCAGGGGTTGCAACCATGATCCCATCACAGATCAGTTCCTCCATGCGGTCGGTTCCATCTACTGAAATGTTCAATTTAGCGGCTTGATGGGTTTGTCTAAAAAGGGATACTTCATTGATGGCAAGTCCCTCACTTTCTTTGCCCTGCGCATCATAGGCAGTCATAACGAGGGGATGCAAACGTGAGATTTTTGCAGCCGTCAATCTCTCTATAAGACATTCCTCATGAAACTCATTCATTAAAAACCCAACAGATCCTCTGTTCATCCCATATATGGGGACACCTGAAGTCATGTAATTATGGAGTGTTTGCAGCATCAGACCATCACCGCCTAAAGCAACAATAACGTCAGCTTTTTGGGGTTCATCATTGATATTAGGATAGAGGTCTGAGAGCCTTTTTTGAGCCTCTCTGGCCTCAGGGACTTCGCTTGCAATAAAAGCTATTTTGGTGAATTTTTTAGAACTAATATTCATTGAAGATACATATTCAAATTTTTGGGATAAAGTTTCGTATTTCAAGCACAGAAAGGTACCTCAAAGTGGATGTCTCTGATGATCCTGTACTCATCTACTCTACGTTTCCAGATGTGGGAAGTGCAGAGGAGGTTGGACGCTATCTCATTGAAAGCAAACTCGCTGCTTGCGTTAATATTATTCCTAACATGATCTCTCTTTATAATTGGCAAGGAGCAGTTCAAAAAGATCAAGAATGCGTTCTGATTATAAAAACGCGTTCATCGCTTTCTGTCTCAGTTATTGAAGAAGCACGAAAGCGTCATACCTATACAACACCAGCTTTTTTAACTCTACCCATCATCGGAGGTTACCCCCCATATGTGGAATGGTTAATGAATAATACTCTGCATCTAGAGATGAAATCGGATGTGCCATTTCAGTAGAGCGTTTGTGTTTACCTCTATCAGGTGTTTTGTGTGCGATATTGTTCATTGACCATTCAATTTAATGAAGAAGATAGAGTGTACACCCCAAAAAATTATCCGACAACTTCACTTCTATATTTTAGCAAACTGAATAATTCTAGAAGGTTCCCTGCATAAATGTATTTTCTTTTATCCACATCAACCTTTTGACTATAAAACTCATTCCATTACCTCCTCAAATCGAATCACCTACTTCTGAGGAACGGTTACTCCTAGTCTCTCTATGTTAGGGATATGGGTAGAAGTGAGTTTCGTTACAAAACACGCGCTGCGTTGTTGCGTTAGTTATTCCCACCTTGCTTCAATAATAAATAAATCACCCCTTTCATCACGTGAAAAAAAATTCTCTTTTTAGCTCACTCAAAGAGTTTTAAAAATTTAAGTAATGAGTGGTGTTTTATTTAGCTCTGTAAGTCATTGGTATTCATTTCAGTACATGCTGCGTAGAACCACTAGAGATTGTTTGGTCTCTAAGGATCGGGGCCTATCATGAGACATATCATCGGTATTTTTGGAGTTCTTGCAGCGTTTGTTCTTTTAGTTGTTTCTGCTGCTATGAATTGGAGATTTGGATATAGTCTTGGAAAAACAGAATTAGATGGCATTATATATGGTTCAGCGTCCGCAGCTGCCGACTGCCTTAAGGCTCTGGTACCATTTTTCTTTTTTGCGGCCCTTCGAAACAAAATTTGGTCTCAGGCAATTGCGGCAGCTATCGTCGGCTTGGTGTGTGTTGTTTATTCTCTCACCTCTGCTTTAGGTCATGCAGCATTGAATAGATTTGATACAACAGGACAGCGGGCAGCTGCTGCCCAAAAATATCAAGATCTACGTCTTGAACTTCAGCATGCTTATGATCGTCTTAGCTGGATACCTCAGCATCGTCCTCTTGGAGTAATTGAAAGTGAAATTAAAACTTTAAAGAACGATAAGCCTTGGTCATGGACCAATGGTTGTCAAGAAGTGAATGGAAAAATAGGTAGAGAATTTTGTAAGTCTTATAATAATCTTTTAGGCGAGCTCTCAGCTGCCAATCAATCTGAAGTTCTGAATACACAAGTTCAGGAGCTGTCTGCAAAAATATCCAAAGAAAACAATCCATCCGCGGTCTCAGAAGCAGACCCGCAAGCTACAGTTATTGCAAAGTTGACAGGCTATCCTGTGAATACGATACAGACGGCTCTCACTGTTTTCATAGCCCTCCTTTTAGAAGTCGGATCCTGTTTTGGTATGTATGTTGCGGTAAGCCAATGGAAGCTTTACGGCCAAGAGCCACTGGTTACTCAAGTTATACCTCAAATTGATCAGTCCTATTCTCCAAAGATAGAGAGTGAAGAAAAATCGGCATATCAGGAGACATCCTCTCAAGCATCACAGACATCCACTCAAGCATCACCGCAAGCAATACAGACGGCGCCATCGGTAAATAAAGTTACTAGTGCTGAAGCATTATTAAAAGAAAATGAAATGGCCCCTGTTATTCACCGTCTCATAGCACCTGTGACTGACGTTGCTCGTTTTTATAATGAATGTTTACAGGCTCATGACGGTAATATTATGAATGCTACTGAAATTTATGAGATTTATTGCGGTTGGTGTAGAAAGAAGGACAAACCGCCTGTATCCCTACCAACCTTTGGCCGGCAATTTTCAGGTTTAGGTATTGAGAAGACAAAACAAGGGGGCAGAAATATCTATTTAAATATTCGTCCTCAATCTTATATTACAAATGCAAAAAATAAGAATATTGCGAATTTCCCAACAAAGGTTGCATAAAACTTCCCTTAAAGCCCAAAGTGTTGAATTCGACTGCCTAGGCGCTCTCAAATAAAAAAGAAGTATCAAACACTTTGTATTCTGGATATTATGGCAAAGAATGATTTCCCTTAGGGCAGCTATAACTTTAA
>JBJTOZ010000015.1:0-3708 GCA_046074825.1 Hyphomicrobium sp. | reverse complement strand
TTGCTCTCAACACAAAGAAAGCGCTCTAGAAAAAAGAAAAAGCTAGATTTATCTTTATAAAATACTCCCATTACAAAGACCGGCATCAGAAAAATGCTGGAGGGCGCAAGATTGCTTTTTTGCAAACGTTAAGATCTCGCCTGTCAATTGCGCACTTATTTTCTACCTATTTCTATAAAGGGCCCTTTTTTAAATAAAGACTTGAGCCTCTTCTTCATCTCTCTTAGTGAAGAGGGTAAAGGTGGGATTTGAGAGCCAGACCAGGCTCCTACGAGAGAGATATGATTTTATGGCACGTTTTTACGAACCCAATTTACACGAAAATCCCGACAGCCCTTTTGTCCGAGACCAGAATAATAAATTGGTCCGTCGTTCCTACTGGATGGATATGAATGATAATACTCTTGTGAGGGTCATGACCCAGGGGATCGGGGCCCATTTAACCAACGATGAAAAAAGAGCTCATCTTCATGATCTCAAAAGAGAGCACCTTATTGATCAGGTGTGCCCGCAAGAAATTCTTCCTCCTGAAAATTCGTGATAGAAACTTGGACAGGAAAGAGCCCTAGTAGGGCATCGGACTTCTCTTCTCAAACCACGCTACAAGATCCTTCCCCATGAGGAAAGAAAAGAGGACAGAGCAAAATTGTTTTTTGATCGATCAAGTCAGAAGAAATTTTCCAGCTGCGATCAGAAGCACTACGCCTAGCAATCTTTGGAGAGTTTGAGAGGAAGTCCATTGAATACCGATTTGCGTTCCGAGCAAAGCTCCGCCAAGCGCTGCAAAGACGAAAAGGGGAAGCTCGCTTGGCAGTTTCTCAATGATCGCAATATTTCCAGCAAGGGCCGCAATTGAGTTCATTAAGATAAAGGGTGCTGTTAATCCTGAGGCTTTGCGTGCACCAGCCCAACCAAAGATGAGAAGAATCGGTGTGAGGAAAATACCTCCTCCTGTTCCCGTCAATCCAGAAAGAAGCCCGATGACCCCTCCTGTGATCAACCCAATTGCCCATGGCAGTTGTGGTTGCGCTTTGGATTGATCTTCTTTTTCATCTTTCGGCTGTATTAAAAACTTCACGCCAGCAGCCAATAAAATCACTCCAAGAAGGAAACGATATTGGTTTGAAGGCAATTGCAACATACCTCCAAGAAAGGCTGCAGGGATGGAAGCTGAAACCAAAGGAAGCAAAGAACGCCAGGCAATATCTCGGCCGTTTCTTGTCCAACGCAGCGTTGCCAAGGTTGCAACAAGGATATTGAGGGTCAAAGCCGTTGGTCTCATAATTTGGGGAGACACATTCATCAGGGCCATGGCAGCGAGATAGCCAGATGCCCCTGCATGACCGACTGAGGTATAAAGAACGGCAGCCCCAAAAATGAGCCCACAGAGAACAATTGTTGCAAAATCGATTTCCATAAGAAAGACACACCTGAAGGTATAGAGAATTGCTCCTTCTCCTCTAAAACATTCTCTGTAAAGATCCAAGATTAGGTATGGAAAACAATCTACCTAAACGCTGAGACAAGAGACCAAAGACTTATAAAAAAGCTATCCCTCACCCTCTAGAGAAGAAAAGAGGACAAAGAAGACGCCAAAAATTTGTGCATGCTGAAGGAGAAAATGCCTTTTCTTTGGACTTGTGTTCTTTTGCGCTTCTGAGATGATGAAGATTATCTCGACTGAGATCTGAAGCCTAGAGTAGCTCTTTGTCTTTGCGTTGCTTGACACGAGTTTTCTTTTTTCAGATGTCAGTTATGCATTTTGCTGGCGTTCTTCTCCCTTGCACCTGAGCCATCTTTTCTTAAGATGGCTCTTTTTTGTTTGTCTTTTGAGAGCAGACTTTTTCAAGCAAAAAAGGATGAAGACAATTTTCTTGTTCCAAATAAAAAAGTCCTTACAGCAGGGGAAACTGTAAGGACTTACGTGAGGAGGAAGTTGAGAAGTGTTTTATTTGTAATTTCTAATTTATGGGTTCCTATCTGACAGTGAAAGGTTTGTAGCCAGCCACCAGATTAAGAGTTCTCAGCGTCATAGCTTCGGCTCTCGGACGGCAACCAAACTCGAGTGTTTTTCCTTCTGGTGTATCCACGACTGCCATACGTCCTGGCTCAACATTTTGTATGAAGCGAACAGGGGTGTAGAGTGGCAACTCATCGGTGCGCATATCAGGTGCAACCAAAAAAGTGATTTTGCAGACGCCTGTATCGGACTCATAGTATCCAACCATACGCTTGGAGCCTAGGGACACACTAAAGCCTGTCAGCGGCTTATACGTACGGAAAAGATTTTGATCTTCTGCTTTTGATGACAGCGCAAAATTTATAAAACCAAAAGCTCCAATAAGACCAACGACAAGAGCACGCGAAAAAACGGGACTAAAGCGAGACATTGTCTGTTCCTTTTCTGTTGTATTTAAGGGAACGTTTCAGCACATTAAAAAGAGATAGTGAATGAAACGTTTGAGACGACATTTTCTCAAATATATCCATTATTTACTGCGTCGCAACAAATTAATTGTCGCAGCGCACAATTCTTATCAATTTATGTGAGGAAAAAAAACAAATTATTCTTTTTGAAATTTATGCATTTCTAAAACTCCTTCCATCACCATTAAAGACGCGGAGTTTTTTCTTCTTTTTTTCAAAACTTAGCTTTGGTCTATGTCAATTTTGTTTTTTTTTGCACAGATACCTTACCAACGCTTCCACGCACCACAACCTTTTTGAAAAGGCTGTGGTGCTGCGTGGAAGCTGTTTTTTCTAGCGGCTGCCTTGTTCCTTACAAGAGGAAGTCACTTTCAGTTAGAGTGATGTTCCCTGCGAGCTGAATTTGAAATTCACTCGTTGTGTCCGTATCCGTGTCACCATAAATTACGGTGACATTGTTGGTGGCATCATACTGGTAGCGGATTTGACCGTCGGCTGAGGTAGAGAAGGCGCCTGTTCCAATCCAGAGGAAGGAATTGTTCCCTGCTAGAGAAGAACTAGCATCCATACCGCTGAGATCAATTTTGTCGACACCATGAACAAAATCTGTGATGATATCCCGAGTGGTAGCAGAATTTCCAGACTCCGTAATTCCATTAAAGATAAAGGTGTCCGCATCTGCTCCCCCTGTCATAATATCGCGACCCGCGCCACCATTGAGACTGTCCGCGCCCGTGCCACCATCGAGCGTATCGGCTCCACTGCCACCGCTCAAGCTGTCTGCCCCATCCAAGCCTGAGAGAATATTTGCAGCGCTGTTGCCCAAGATGGTATTATTGAGTGCATTGCCTGTACCGTTAAGAGTCGCTGTTCCTGACAAAGTCAGGTTTTCAGTATTGGCGCCAAGTCCTGCTATGGACACAGAGGATTGGACTGTATCTGTCCCTTCTCCCAACAACTCGATTGCTGTGTCTCCTGCATTATCAAAGACAAAGGTATCATTGCCTAATCCACCAACATGAGTATCGGCACCTGCTCCTCCGTTCAGCATGTCATTGCCCGTGCCGCCTGTGAGCATATTTGAGAGAGAATTACCAGTTCCGATAAAGTTTCCTGTTCCTTTAAAGGTGAGGTTCTCAAGGTTTGAGCCCAGCGTATAAGAGGCAAGGATCGTTTGAATTGTATCTGTTCCCGCGCCCGAATTTTCAGTAACGACATCTGTCGCGTTGTCGACGACATAGGTATCATTCCCAGTTCCACCTGCCATGGTATCACTGCCTG
>JBJTOZ010000014.1:0-4706 GCA_046074825.1 Hyphomicrobium sp. | reverse complement strand
TGCCACATTCAGCACCGCAGCCAATAACAGAGGTTCCAAATCCTGTCCTTGTTTGTGCGGCAATTTTGGCCCATTTTAATGTATCTGCGGTAATAATGAGAGCAGTTCCACTCATTCCAAAAGCTTCAGCAAAGGTGTCATCGACCACAACGCCATTGACAATTTTTTGCGGTGTCTTGCTCATTTGCGCGCCTCAGTCGGTTGCACAACAAGACACCCACAGCTTCCAGGCTCGTGATGACATCCTGCAGTCAGAATTTCGTCATCGCTCAATCGAAAGTTTTCCATCTGCACAGTGTGATATGTATCAAAGTATTCCTTAAGAGGTTTTTCGGTGCGCTCTCTATCGTATTCTGGTCTTACAACATGCGTGGCCCCTTGAACGACTTTGACTATTTGACCATCACGGACGATCATCTCCCCATTCTTGAAGACATAGAGCGGTTTTGTGAACATGGTTTCACGATTGGGATCATCTTCATAAACGGTGATGTCTGCCATGGCACCAACTCCTAGGTGCCCCCGATCCTTCAAGCCGAGCGAGCGAGCAGGCCCCGCCCGCGTCATGATTGCAATTTCATAAAGGGAATATTCTCTTGTAATCGAGCCAAGGATCGTGGCCTTTTGAGCTTGAGGATGAATTTTGCGAAGCATCTCATTACGGAATGTTTTATCCATTAGGAGGCGTATGAGATGCGGATAGGTCGTGAAAGGTGCCCCGTTCGGATGGTCCGTTGTTAAAAATATACGCCAGGGATCTTTAACAAGCAAAAACATTTCAAGCCCAATGGCCCACTGAAGCGCATTAACAAAACTTTTATCACGATACTTCATGGGGACGACGCCACATCCCGCATCGCATTCAATATCCATAACAACCCATTTTTTTGGATGAGCGCTTTTGGTATTCCCATACTGACGCATAGAATCTCCTGAGGCAGTACAGGTTTGACCAAATAGAATTTGTCCAATGTCTATGGAGACATTTGTATGTTGATTCACAAGTTCTGCGATTTCGGAGGCTCCCGAGGAAAACTTCATATCGCCTTCCGTGCCATAACTGTGAAATTGAATATGCGTGAGATGAATAGGAATGCCTTCAGCGGCTTTGATAGTATTAAGGGTGGTGTCTTTATTTCCAGGAACACCGAGATTACATCCATGAATGTGAAGAGGGTGGGGCACACCTAACTCTTGAAGGCAGTTACCTAAAGAGAGAATAATATCCCTCGGAGTTATTCCGTAATAAATATGTTTCTCATCAAGATCGAGTTTGCGCTGATTAAACTTGAACGCACTAATCCCTCCAGGATTAACAACCTTTACAGCTAACGCCTGTGCAGCATGCATCGTCCAAGCAATGTAATCTTTGATTTCTTCTTTGTTTTTACCTTGTGAAAGAAGCCTTAAAAAATAATCATCTGAGCCAAGCATCACAAACGCCCCCTTATCGATCATGGGCGTGTCGGCCATTTCCATGTGGGCCTGTCGAGCATTCACTGGAAGCATTGCAGGCTCAAAAGCTGCCGTGTATCCCATCTCGGCATATCGGTATCCCGCAGTCAAAGTAGAGGGGATTGCATGCCCACAGCCTGCGCGCGTCAAAGCTCCTCGAGAGACTTCATGCCCTTGATGATCTTCTGGCATAAGCATGCGTGCGATCGTGACTTTTCCTCCACCGATATGCGAATGCGGGTCAATCCCGCCAGCCATCACAACTTTACCTGAAAGATTGAATTCTTGGTGGATGCTTTCCGATTTATCTGGAGACACAATCCGCCCGTTCGTGACGGAGAGATCTTGAAAGCTTCCATCGATACCATTTGCAGGATCGTAGATCTTGCCGCCTGAG
Source organism: Hyphomicrobium sp. (assembly GCA_046074825.1). Lineage (GTDB taxonomy): Bacteria > Pseudomonadota > Alphaproteobacteria > Rhizobiales > Hyphomicrobiaceae > JAGVSR01. Next base: position 2,854 of record JBJTOZ010000014.1, on the reverse strand, counting down.
AATTTGATTAACATGCTCCAATGAACTTTCGACTTAGAGGGATTTTTCTATTGAATATAGGACATCAGGAACCGAAGGAAGATTTGAGCGTCCAAGATTGTGCAAAGGAATTGAAAGAACATTATCACATCTTATAATACGACCTTTGTGATCAACACCTGCTGTGCCAACTGGTATGAATACATCAGGTGGGCTCGCTGACTTCAAACCTGGTGTTCCGATTAGAATTAAAGGTTGTTGGGTTTTAGGAGGTCCAAGATCAACGGAGAAAGTTGAAACCCATACAAGACAATCCCCCTCTCCGTTTACAAGCATTTTCGATAGAGAATATCGCATGATGTCATATTCGGGTTTTCCGTTCTGATAACTGACACGCAGTGGATATCCAGTTTGCCAGGCGCAGACAGCGGCTGCCGAAGCAGCTCCATCACACCCTCCAAGAGATAAACCTGCAGCCCGACCTTTTTTATTTAAATCTTTAATCAATTCGGAAATTGAGTGCACGATAAGATCAGCGTTTGGAAATGATAGCGCAGCGGGTGCCCAGACGAAAACAGGATATTTTGCTTCACGGATGCGTGCAGCAAGTAATTCCAATTCTTTCAATGGGACATTGGCAACTCTTCCGCTGTGAATAGGGACACCATTCAAAATGGCGCGCAACGCAGATGCCAATTCTCCGACTTGATCGAGTGGGCAGGGCAAAGAAAGAATTTTACCAATTCTTGGTCCTTTCAGATGAGAACTATCAAGCCCCTGACCAAGAAAGACGATATCACGAGGGGGAGCATCGTCTGCAATTAAAGACTTCGCAGGTGTCACGATTCTTTCGTAAAAGCGAGGATGAAACTTTGGAATGTCTGTTGCAACAATAATAAAGAGGTCTGCTCTGTTTCGAGCTTCGGTAAGGGTTGTCATAACCCAACCACTCGATTGTAGGACCCTAAAATTTCGAAATTGCCCCTCAGAGAGTGCGTGATCAACAACTCCTCGGGTTCTGTCTGCAAGAGACATAACGGCTCGCATGCCATCAACTTCAGTTCCCAAACCTCCATAAAGAGGCAAGCGTGCCAAGCGGAGGATTTTTGTAGCCTCTGAAACGGCCTCTTCAAGGGAAACTTTTTTTCCGCGAATAAGTGGAGTACCATCTTTAACCGAGCGCTCAAATCCAGAAACGGCTAATTCACATCCATTCTTGAGAACCTTAACGCCATCTTTGTCGAGGCCAACCTCCAAATCATCGCAAAGTATGCCACAAAAGGGGCATCCTACGCTTGACATCTTTTTCGGTAATTGTGTTTGAGTTTCTGGTAATGAGACCATTTTTTATCCAATACGCTGCCCTCAAGGGTTTCACAAAAGCATGGACTTTTTAGGAAAACAACTGGGTTAAATACTTTGAAATTCATCTTTCAGGCGGCGAAAACGCGCATTGTCCAGATGAAGACATTTTATCAGTTGCCGATCAATCAACCCCTTTTTGGGCAAAATACAAAAACAAGGAGAATAGATCCTTTTCTCTTCAAACGTTCCAATCGAGAAAGCAAGGACTACAAAGCTGATCAAAAAAAATTGTAGGAAATGATTTTCAATAAAGAATGTTTCAGATAAATAACCATGAATAAGACTAATTGGAGGAGATCGATGCGGAGGCTATTAATATCGTTCATTGCACTTTTTGCCCTTATGCAAGGGGCTCTTCAGGCACACGGTCCATCACGTCAAAAAGTTGTTTCTAAAATTGAAATTAATGCTCCAATCGATAAAGTTTGGGCTGTGATTGGCAACTTTCAAGATATGGGCTGGCATCCTTACATTGCCAAAACAGAGGGAACTGGGGGAAATAGTGATGGAGCAACCCGTAAACTGACCCTGAAGTCAGGTGGCGTTATCTCAGAAAAACTTAGCAAATATGATAACGAGACGAGGTCCTTGGCTTATGAAATAACCGATGTTGACGTCAAAGTCCTACCCGTCACTAATTATAGTGCGCAGATATCAGTGAATGGTACACCTGAAAAAACAATTGTGGAGTGGCGCAGCGCCTTTTATCGAGGGTTTGTTAATAACGATCCTCCACCTGAGCTTTCTGATGAAGCAGCCGTTAAAGCTATTAATGATATTTTTCAAACTGGCCTAGTCGGCTTAAAAAAGAAAATGGAAGGCGGATAATAAAGACAATGTTAGGCGGTGGGTCCACACAGCCTCTCGTAAGGACTTTAATTTTGCTCGTTTTTGCTCTTGCGAAAGCAGGTTCCAACAACCCTCTATGCGCTCAAACTGCCCACACCGCATATATAACCAATCAAATTGGTGAAAGCCTGAGTGTAATCAATTTGGTGGAAGAGGAAACGCAAAAAACACTATCAATTTCCGGTAAACCTGCTGGTGTCGCACTCTCTCCACTCAAGGATCGTGTGTATGTGACAACCCCAGAGGTTAGCCAACTGGTTGTCATTGATGCCAAAGACTTATCTATCTTAAAAAGAATTGATGTGGGAAAAGGACCTCTTGGTCTTGCTGTTCATCCCAAAGACGGGCGCATTTTTGTTGCAGATTGGTATCAACACCGTCTTTATATAATCGATCCCTTAAGCCTTGTGGTTTCTGGGTTTATTGAGGTTGGTTTATCACCTTCCGGCGTTGCAGTGACGCCGGATGGGCAAAAAATTCTAACTGCAGATCGTGATAGTGATCAAATTTCAGTAATAGATAGCTCAACTCTAAGTGTGGTTGGCTCTGTAAAAACTGGAGGCCGTCCGTTTGGTATCACAATTGATGCAGAGGGGAAAAAAGCTTATACGGCAAATGTTAAGTCAGATGATATCACTGTGATTGATCTCGTAACATTAGC
>JBJTOZ010000013.1:0-9483 GCA_046074825.1 Hyphomicrobium sp. | reverse complement strand
TGTTTGAAGAGTTCAATGCATGTAACGTATTTCTCTGGATCCAACGGTCCAGAATTTGCGTTTGAATTGTGTATCCATTTGAGATCAACACGCACATATAGTTGTTAGAATGTCCATACTTTCAGCACTTGTTCGATACCTATACATTCCCTTCATGATTGGCCTCATGGTCATAGGATACAATGTCGTTAGCTATCATCTTTCCTATCTCTGGCTTGCTGTTATTCTGCTCTCTGGCATTGGGATTACCTTTGCCGCAGAAAAAATTGCTCCTTGGCATAGTGAATGGAACGATCCACATGAGGATAGTTTTACAAATTTCTGGCACTGGGTGGCTTATGAATCTGGAACAATCGTTGGAATTTTGAGCATACCCATTATAACTTGGCTTTTTCCTTTTCAAGGATACTGGCCTACCCAATGGCCTCTATTAGGCCAGTTTATTCTTGCTTTTGTCTTAGCAGATTTTTCATTTATGGGTCTTCATTATCTTAGTCATCGCATTCCACTTTTATGGCGCTTGCACGCCGTTCATCATGGTGCAAAGAGGCTTTATGGATTTAATGGAATCGTGCGTCATCCGCTCCACCAAAGTATAGATTTGATTATCGGAACTGCCCCTCTTGTAGTAATTGGAATGCCTGTTGATGTTGCGATCATTCTAGGTCTTGCTGTTTCTTTAGCGCTAACAGTCCAACATTCAAATGTGGCCTTTGAATTAGGGCCTCTCAAGAATTACTTATCCATTGGCAAAGTTCATCACCTACATCATGTGAATTGGGGTAAAGAGGGCGACTGCAATTTCGGTCTCTTTTTTTCTCATTGGGATAAACTTTTCGGGACGTTCCAACCAGAACCACCACGCCCCATTACATCAAAAGATATGGGTATCGATGAAGTTCCAAACTTCCCAAAATCTTTTATTGACCAACTGATATTTCCATTTATTTATCGCCCTGGTGAAGGCACACCTAAACGCCCTCAATCTTCAAAATGGTTTTTCAATTTGCTTGAGAAATTTGATAAACGGAACGTAGCCTAGAATATCTTATATTCAAGAAAGATCTACCTACAACATTGGGTCAACGCGTAGAAGTTATTTTAGTATAAACCTTGTGAAACAGATTTTTAAAAAAGTTTAAACTTTAGGTATTCATTTGTTGGAAGAATTCGCCGTTTGTCTTTGATGTTTTGAGTTTATCGATCAAGAATTCAATTCCATCCATTGTTCCCATGGGATTAAGTATACGACGAAGAACGTAGACTTTCTTAAGTTGATCTTTCGGAACCAAGAGATCTTCTTTACGTGTTCCTGAGCGAGCCACATCAATTGCGGGAAAGACGCGTTTGTCAGACACTTTACGATCAAGAATAATTTCAGAATTTCCAGTTCCTTTAAATTCTTCAAATATGACTTCGTCCATTCGAGAACCTGTATCAACGAGGGCCGTTGCGATAATTGTCAGAGATCCTCCCTCCTCGATGTTGCGCGCAGCCCCAAAAAATCGTTTCGGCCGTTGAAGAGCATTACTATCCACACCACCAGTTAGAACTTTGCCAGAAGAAGGGACAACAGTGTTGTAGGCACGACCAAGACGGGTAATCGAATCGAGGAGAATAACAACATCACGTTTGTGCTCAACGAGCCTCTTGGCTTTTTCTATCACCATTTCTGAAACCTGAACGTGCCGTGAAGGAGGCTCATCAAAGGTAGAGGATATAACCTCCCCTTTCACAGATCGCTGCATATCTGTAACTTCCTCTGGACGCTCATCGATCAACAAAACAATAAGATAACATTCAGGATGATTGGCTGTAATCGAATGAGCAATATTCTGTAACAAGACAGTCTTACCTGTACGTGGGGGAGCAACAATAAGAGCGCGCTGCCCCTTTCCTAGAGGAGATACAATGTCAATAACGCGGGCAGAAAGATCTTTAATTGTTGGATCTTCAATTTCCATTTTGAGCCATTTAGTTGGATAGAGCGGAGTTAAGTTGTCAAAATGGATTTTATGCTTACTGGCTTCGGGTTCCTCGAAGTTGATTTTGTTGACTTTGAGCAGAGCAAAATATCGCTCTCCGTCCTTTGGGCTGCGAATTTGACCCTCTAAAGTATCTCCTGTTCTTAATGCAAAACGACGAATTTGACTTGGTGAAATATAAATATCATCCGGACCTGGAAGATAATTAGCGTCTGGAGAGCGTAAAAAACCAAAGCCATCTTGAAGGACTTCAACAACACCAATCCCTGCTATCTCGATATCTTTTGTAGCTAGTTGTTTGAGAGTGGCAAACATCAACTCCTGTTTGCGCAAGGTGCTTGCATTTTCAACGCCCAATTCCTCTGCAAAGCTTAAAAGCTCGGTAGGCGATTTTTTCTTAAGCTCTTGAAGATTGACTTCATTCATGATGGTCTCCGCGACGGGTCATCTGCAGCTAAATAAGACGAAGATTGATCCCAAAATTAAGGGGTGAAAGAAATTCTTTGCAACATATGTTAATTGCTAGATTTTTATAGACCTCAACATTTCCGCTGATTGGGGAAGTTTTGGTCTGTTCGCAATCGGGGAGACTGCGATGTCTTGATAGACAAACTCTTGATAGCAGACTTATGTGCCAAACAAAAGGGGGGGTTAATTAAAAGGTTTGACTATAACAAAGATAACAATCCCTACCATCAAAAGGGTTGGAACTTCATTCATAATTCTCCAATAGAGAGCGCTTTTTTCATTTTTATCTTCCATAAAATGCCGAGCTGCGACAGAAAAGTGTCCATGAACAGCCGAAAGACAAACAGCAAGAAGAAGTTTCCCATGAAACCAAGGCGCTCCTAAAAATTCTGATTTCCATGCCAACCATAGGCCAAGTATCCAAGACACTATCATGGCTGGGGTCATAATAATTGACAGCAATCTCTGCTCCATAATTTTAAAGGTTTCGGATTGCACAGATCCCTTCTCTGCTCCACAATGATAAATCAAAAGTCGCGGCAAATAGAGCAAACCTGCCATCCAAGATATAATTGCAATCACGTGAATAGATTTGAGCCATAGATACGCTCTATCCTCTAAAAAGTGGCTTAAAAAAACAATAGTTCCGATTGTCAGCCCAATAAGAAAACCCAATCTTTTTATTGAAAAACCGTATGATATCGTTCGGGTCAAATTGGAGTTTTTATGCTCGCTCATGATGAGACCTGGGATCTGACACGTTGGACAAGTCTCGCAACGTTTTCAGGAGGTGTTTCTGGGACAATTCCGTGCCCTAGGTTAAAGATATGCGGCACGCCATTTAAGGTTTGCAATGTTTCATCAACCCTTCGATCAAGAGCATCCCCACCTGCGATCAACAAAAGAGGATCGATGTTTCCTTGAACTGCACAACCGTAGTGTTGTGCAAGCTTCTTCATCTCTTTCAAAGGCATCGCAGTATCGCACGCCAGACAGTGAATACGTGTTTCTTGGCAATAGTTATACGCATTTGAACCAGCCCCTCTTGGAAAACCAATGACAGGAATAGAAGGTTTTTGTTTTTTTATCTCAGCAACGAGACGTTTTGTGGGGGCTGTGACCCACTGAGAAAACTCATGTTCTGGCAATGTGCCGGCCCAACTGTCAAAAATCATGACAGTATCTGCGCCTGCCTTAATTTGCTGTAAAAGATAATCCACCGACGTCTCAACAAGTAGATCAATCAAAACTTGAAATGTTTGAGGATCTCGATAGGCGAATTTTCGCGCATCTGCTTGATCGGAAGACCCCCCTCCTGCCACCATGTAACTAGCGACCGTCCAAGGTGCTCCACAGAAACCAATGAGGGCCGTCTCACTGGGTAAATCCTGTCGTAAACGAGAAACGGTTTCAGAAATAAGCGAGTACTTTTCTTTGGTATTCTGGGGTTTTAGGATTTTAAGATCATCAGCGTTCGTAATGGGTTTTAATTTTGGTCCCTCTCCTTCTTCAAAACTTACGTCTTGTCCAAGAGCATCCGCAACAATAAGGATATCTGAGAAGAGAATGGCTGCATCAAATCCATATCTTCGAATGGGCTGAAGTGTAACTTCGGTTGCCAATTTAGGAGAATAACATAGAGATAAAAATCCTCCTGCTTCAGCTCTTGTTTTGCGGTACTCGGGTAAATAACGACCTGCTTGACGCATTAACCAAATGGGTGGAGGTGAGAGTATTTCACCATTTAAAACTTTAACTAGCCTTCTTTCGGTTGAGTTCACGTTTGTCTCGTAAGCGATTCTTCACCCCTTAAAAACCTTAAAGAATGAATCTTTGAATTTATTTTTTTGACTCTTAAGCCTATGAATTACGGTAGTAGATTAGTTATCCTCGGCTTTTCCAGAAGATATCCAATAAGGAAATTTGACCTAACACGATCTAGTATCTTTAATCAAAGCCTCTCTACTATTTTTTGAAATCTCTAAGGAAGAAAAGAGATTATGTCTTAAAACCTATGAGAGGTTTTGCTGTAAACTTTGTTAATGAAACGAGGAAAAGAGATGAATATGAACTGTCCTCCACGGGACAACGTTTTTTAAAGTATTTTTCATGAAAAAAGGATTTTTTGTGCGTAAGTGTTATGATTCCTCCAATGGAAGAGTGGGAAAAATCCAAAAGGATTGACCCCTCATGGGATAACTCATGCTTTTGTCCACAGATGCCCAATAAAGAAACCCGCCTCTATCATATGCATCTTGTTTCTGATGCAACTGGAGAAACTCTCACAGCGATAGCCAAAGCGGTCGCTGCTCAATACCCTACATTAAAGCCCATTGAGCATGTGCATTCTCTTATTCGTTCACCTCGTCAGCTCAATCGGGTTTTAGAAGAGATTGAAAAAAATCCAGGCATTGTATTGTATACAGTTGTTAATCGAGAATTCGCGGGAGAGATTGATAAGAAATGTCGTGAGCTTAATACGCCTTCTCATGCCGTGCTTAATCCTGTGATACAAATTTTTGAATCCTATCTTGGCGCCCCTCAAACACCCACAGTTGCGGGTCAACATGTACTCGATGCGCAGTATTTTAAACGTATTGATGCCCTCAATTTTACAATGCAACATGATGATGGTCGTCTGCCTGACGATCTTAATACGGCAGACATAGTCTTACTTGGCATTTCTCGAACTTCGAAAACTCCAACAAGCATCTATTTGGCTCAGAGAGGATATAAAACAACTAATCTTCCTCTTGTGCCACAAATCCCGTTACCAAATATCCTCTTGAAACCGCATAAGGCTTTTGTGGTTTGTCTTATTGCAAGTGTTGATAGAATTACGGAAGTGCGACGCAATCGTGCGTTGTTGATGTCAGATCGAGATATAAATTCTTATGCTGATAGAGAAATTATTGCAGAGGAAATTTCTTATTCGAGAAAAATTTGTGGTGAACATGGATGGCCTATTATTGATGTCACTCGCAAGTCCATTGAAGAAACAGCCGCCACTATTATTCAGTTGAGGAATGAACACGCCACTAAAGTTCAGAATGCGGAAACGACGTTATGACGTCGAAAAAGTCTTCTTCCCTGCTTTTGCTGGCTTCTTCTAGTCCTGTTCGCCGACAAATTTTACATAATGCCGGTCTTCTCTTTGAGGTGCGACCATCAAAGATTGATGAGGAAAAAATTCGTGAACAGCTGTTAAAAAAAGACAGCGATCAATCTCCTTCCGAAATAGCACTTCTTTTAGCCGAAGAAAAAGGGTTGGATGTTTCTAAAAGTTTTCCTCACTCTTTGGTTGTGGGTTGTGATCAAGTTCTAACGACGGGTTCTGAAATTTTTTCCAAGCCGAAAAGTCTTTTGCAAGCGCGGCAAACTTTAGAGAAATTAAGGGGCAAAACTCATTACCTGCATTCAGGTGTGGTCCTTGCAAAAAATGGGGTTACAATCTGGCGTGAAGTTGATACGGCAAAATTAACGATGCATTCTTTTACCGATCCTTTTTTGGAAGGTTACCTTAAGAGAGTTGGCGAGACTGTTTTGGGATGTGTAGGTGCTTATCAATTTGAAGGATTAGGTGTTTGTCTTTTTGAACAGGTGCAAGGAGATTATTATACTATTCTAGGTTTGCCGCTTCTTCCTCTTTTGCGCGAATTAAGGAGAATGCAGGAGATCGATCAATGAAGCGATCCTGTGTGATAGGTTGGCCCATTAAACATTCCCGATCGCCTCTTATTCATGGATACTGGCTGAAGTCTCTGGGGATCGAGGGATCTTATACAAAAGAAGAGGTTAATCCTAAGGATTTATCGCAGTTTCTCCATTCACTCTCTCAAAGAGGGTTCATGGGGTGTAACGTTACAGTTCCCCACAAAGAAAGCGCTTTGGAAATTGTCCATTTTAAAGATGAAGCATCTCGCCAAATTGGTGCTGTCAACACAATATGGATCGAGCACAACAAATTATGTGCTACCAATACAGATGCCTATGGATTTATGACCTATCTCAATAAAAAAGCTCCTAAGTGGCGCAACAAAGATGCCCCTATTGGAATTTTGGGCGCGGGCGGGGCGGCGCGGGCCATCGTGTACGCCTTTCTCAAAGAGGGTGTTGAATGCATCCAAATTTTTAACCGTTCTTTTTCGCGAAGTGAGGAGCTTGTTTCACATTTTGGGTCAAGAGTGAAAGCGTGCTTTTGGGAGAATAGAAAAAAAGATGCGGGCCAATGTGGGGTTCTTGTGAATGCCACTTCATTGGGGATGGAGGGGTGTGGTGATCTTGACATAGATTTTAATCTCTTCCGTTCTGATGCTGTCGTGAGTGATATTGTATATGTTCCCCTTGAAACAGATTTTCTAAAAAAAGCAAAAGAGCATAATCTTGCGACTGTAGACGGTCTTGGAATGTTGTTGCATCAGGCAGTACCAGGATTCGAGAAATGGTTTGGTCAGCGGCCTGAAGTGACAGAGGATCTCTATCAGCTGATCGTAGACGATATCAAAAAGCAATAATCATGCTTATTGTTGGATTAACAGGTTCTATTGGTATGGGAAAATCAACCGCCTTATCTTATTTGCGTGCTAAGGGAGTGCCCGTGTTTGATGCTGATGCGGAGGTGCATAAAATTTATGTTGGAGAAACAGCTCAGGAAATTGAAAAAGCCTTTCCTGGCAGCACAACGGTTAAAGGTGTTGATCGGCACATTCTTTCAGAAAAACTGGCTCAAGATACAGATGGGTTTAAAAGATTAGAAGGTATAGTCTATCCTCTTCTAGAAAAAAGGAAACTTTCCTTTTTAAAGGAGTGTCAGCAAAAAGGAGAAAAAATTGTCATATTAGATATTCCCCTCCTTTATGAGACGAACATGGACAAAAAAGTAGATGTCGTTCTCTTAGTGAGCGCCTCCGCGGCAATCCAGCGCGAACGGGTTTTATCGCGTCCTCAAATGACAGAACACAAGTTTGAACAACTTCTTTCGCGACAGCTACCAGATTCCGAAAAACGTAAGCGCGCTCACTTTGTTGTGGATACGAACGGACCCCTAGAGTCTACACAGCGTCAACTTAATGCTATTTTAGAAATGATTTCGGAACGACGAGGACAAGCTTATGCCCGTTATTGGAATTAGAGGTTACTTTTTTAAAGGGAGCAGTTTTTGAGAGAAATTGTACTGGATACTGAGACGACTGGGTTGGATCCAAAAAACGGTGATCGCTTAATAGAAATAGGCTGTGTTGAACTTTACAATCGCATTCCAACGGGTCGTGAATTCCATCACTATCTTAATCCTCTCAGAGATGTTCCTCCTGAAGCAGAGGCTGTTCACGGTATTACAACGGATTTTTTGAAGGACAAACCTCTCTTTGAAACTATAGTCGATTCCTTTTTAGAATTTATTTCCGAGGATTTGCTTGTCATACACAACGCAACATTTGATATAAATTTTCTCAACGCTGAGTTAGAAAGATCGAAGAGAACCTCTCTGCAAATGAGTAGAGTTGTTGATACGTTAGCTTTAGCGCGAAGAAAATTTCCAGGTGGCCCAAATAGTCTTGATGCGTTGTGTAAAAGGTTTTCTATTGATAATTCACAGCGTGAAAAACATGGTGCATTGAAAGATTCTTTGCTTTTAGCAGAAGTTTACGTTGAGTTGCTTGGTGAGCGTCAAGCTAAACTCGAGCTATCGCAAAAGAATTCAAGTCTATCTGCAGGGCCCAATGGTCGGGGACAAAAGAGAAAGACCCCTCAACGCCCAACGCCTCTACCGCCTCGACTGACACCAGAAGAAGAGGCAGCCCATCGCGCTTTTATTGAAACACTTGGGCCGAATGCCATCTGGCACAAGTATTTAGAGAAGACAGAATAAATAGGTCTTTTAATTCTCTAATTTAGCTAAAGTCTTGTCACTGTTTCTCAGCAGTTTGAGCGATTTTCTGCTGACGCTGCATATAGAGAGCTCCGAAATCTATAGGATCGAGCCACAAGGGAGCGTAACCGCCATCTCTTGTAATGTCTGAAACAATGCGACGGAGAAAAGGAAAGAGAAGGGCAGGGCAGTTAATCAGTAAGAACGGTTCGAGAGCTTGTTGAGGGATATTTTGTATTTTAAAGAGCCCCCCATATGTCATTTCGAGAACATAGATGGTTCCACCACTATGTTTGGGTTTTGCAGAAAAAAGAATTTTGCTTTCGTAAATGTCGGTATTGACTTTTTGAGCTTCGACATTGATTTCCAATGTCAACTCAGGTGTTTCCCCTTGTTTGATGGCATGTTTGCCAACATTTGGATTTTCGAACGAAAGATCTTTTACATATTGTGTCAACACTTGAATTTGTATTGCGGCTGTTTGCTGAGGTGGTGATGGACGGTCCTGTGTATTCATGACGTGGGGTATCCCTGTGAGGCGTTTTAATTCTTAGACAATCTATTTGAGATCCAACAAAGCGTAAAGCTTTAATACAAGTTTTTGTTTTCTTTGCATCCTATTTGAGATCAAGGTCTTTGGCCGGAAGGGGGGCACTGAGATTAAGTGAATTAGACTAAGGTTCCTTTTTCTTCGTTCCATAAAACAATGGAGTTTCAAAAGAGACATGTACATTCGTTAATGAAATAAAGAGCGATGCGAGCCTTTAGTGTGAAGTTTGTCCCATTTTCACACATTTAAGAGTTAAATTTTTTTTCACTATTTTTCCCTCCCTAGTTGGCATTTGTGTAAGAGTTGCCTATGGTGGCCCAGTTTTAAAAACCTGTGCAATCTCAGTGTTTGAGAATGAGAATTTGGTAATTCTAGATCTTGGACTGGCAAATGGCGCGATTAGTGCTTATGTTAATGTGGCTTTTAACTTCTTTGGAATGAATGGAACATGGAAAGTCAGATAGATCTCTTTACGCTACTTTCGATGATTGTTGCTCTCGTAGCGGTCCTTAAATTACGCAATGTGCTTGGGCGACGTTCAGAAAGTGATAGCGAGCGTCTCGAAAAACGAGCCAGAGAGGCCAAAATACGCAATGCAGGGACACTCCCTG
>JBJTOZ010000012.1:0-4403 GCA_046074825.1 Hyphomicrobium sp. | reverse complement strand
CTTTGGCACACCTAAATATTTTTCAATATTTTCAGGAGAGACATGAATAGTCTTCATGTCGCTTGTCATGATTTCTTTAACGGCTTTGCGAGCTAATTTGGCGATTTCTCGTTCTAAAGACCGCACACCCGCTTCTCTCGTATAACGGCGTATGATTTCGCGAATAGCTGCGTCATCAACAGTCCACTCTGCTGTTTCCAGTCCATGCGAACTGGATTGCTCAGGCAAGAGATGCCTTTTGGCAATTTCCACTTTTTCATCTTCAGTGTAGCCTGCCAGCCGTATGATTTCCATACGATCAAGTAAGGCAGGTGGTATATTGAGAGTATTAGCTGTTGTTATAAACATTACGCTTGAAAGGTCGTAATCGACCTCAAGATAATGATCATTAAAGGTCGTGTTCTGCTCAGGATCGAGAACTTCTAACAAGGCTGCAGCTGGATCCCCTCTGAAATCTTGACCCATTTTATCAATCTCATCGAGCAAAAAGAGAGGATTTATTTTTTTTGCCTTTTTCATTGATTGAATGACTTTACCAGGCATAGAACCTATATAAGTTCTTCGGTGACCACGAATTTCTGCTTCATCGCGCACGCCTCCTAAAGACATACGAACGAATTCTCTTCCAGTTGCGTTGGCAATTGATTTCCCGAGTGAAGTTTTACCAACCCCTGGCGGACCAACAAGACAAAGGATAGGCCCTTTCATCTTATTGGTTCTCGCTTGAACGGCTAAATATTCGAGAATGCGTTCCTTGACTTTCTCAAGCCCATAATGCTCGGCATCGAGTATCTTTTGAGCTTCATCAAGATCCTTTTTGACCTTGCCTCGAATACCCCATGGAATTGAAAGCAACCAATCAAGATAGTTTCTGACGACTGTTGCTTCAGCAGACATTGGGCTCATTTGCTTGAGTTTCTTTAGTTCTGCTAGAGCTTTATCCTTTGCCTCTTTAGACAATTTGGTATTTTCAATTTTTTCTTCAAACTCAGAGATATCATCCCTTTCTTCATTATCTCCAAGTTCCTTTTGAATGGCCTTCATCTGCTCATTTAGATAGTATTCTCTTTGCGTTTTTTCCATCTGACGCTTCACGCGAGAGCGAATACGTTTTTCAACCTGCAGAACGGAAATTTCACTCTCCATGAGGGTGTATACTTTTTCCAACCGCTCAGAGATAGGAATGGTTTCAAGGATATCCTGTTTGTCTGCAATTTTGATCGCAAGATTTGAAGCAATTGTATCTGCTAATTTGGAATAATCTTCTATTTGAGCAACGGTGCCCAACATCTCTGGCGAGATTTTTTTATTAAGTTTCACATAACTTTCAAATTGGGAAATTGCTGACCTGGCTAAAGCTTCGATCTCCTCTTTAGCCCCTTCAACATCAGGAATGCGCTCAACCTCAGCCTCAAAGTAATCAGGATGTTCCGTATAACGCACCACTTTAGCCCGAGCGACACCCTCAACGAGTACCTTCACCGTTCCATCAGGCAATTTAAGGAGCTGTAAAACAGAAGCTAAAGTTCCAGTTTGATAAATAGCATCGGGAGCTGGATCATCATCACCTGCATTTTTTTGTGCAGCAAGTAGAATATGCTTATCCGCATTCATTACTTCGCTGAGAGCATTAATAGATTTCTCCCTGCCAACAAAAAGAGGAACTATCATATACGGGAAAACAACGATATCCCTAAGCGGGAGGACTGGATAAAGTCCCTTTCCACTTTGCTTTTCACGCACTGTTTTCTCTTCACCGCTCATGATATTGCCTTCTTTGCTTTTAGCCGTTCTTATTATGATGTCATAGCGCTCTGGACTAGATACAGACTTGCAATCTGATTACTTCCTTACTTAGCAAGATCGCATATTCTCAGCGAGTTTCAGCTAAGATTTACTTATTTCCACAGATGAAAGTATATCATAACATTTCACTCTCAGATAACTACCATTTTAAGACTAAAACAGATTACGTATCTAACATGTGATATAAGAAGTGATTCGAAGGTAACAAGAGAGGACTTCAATTAATCTTATAAGAGGTAATCTTCTAGGAGGCCGTAGATTCTCTTTCTTCAGCCCGTTCAGAATAAATACGCAACGGGCGAGCACCACCATCTACTACCTCTGGACTAATTACGATCTCTTCTACCCCTTTCATACCAGGCAAATCAAACATCGTATCCAAAAGTATAGCTTCCATAATGGATCGAAGACCACGAGCCCCTGTTTTCCTATCAATCGCCCTTCGAGCAATGGATTTCAAAGCTTCACCTGTCATGGTTAGTTTAACATCTTCCATTTCAAAAAGGCGTTGGTACTGTTTGACCAGAGCATTTTTGGGTTCAGTGAGAATTTGAACCAAAGCTTGCTCATCTAAATCCTCAAGGGTCGCAATGACTGGTAGGCGTCCGATAAATTCCGGTATCAAACCAAACTTCAAAAGATCTTCTGGCTCAACTTGCCGTAAAACCTCTCCAGTTCGTCTTTCATCGGGGCCTGCAACTTTGGCTCCAAAACCAATAGAGGTCCCTCTACCTCGGCTCGAGATAATTTTTTCTAAGCCAGCAAAAGCCCCACCACAGATAAAGAGAATGTTTGAAGTATCCACTTGTAGAAATTCTTGTTGCGGATGCTTGCGGCCACCTTGGGGAGGAACTGATGCAACAGTTCCCTCCATAATTTTTAAAAGGGCTTGTTGGACACCCTCACCTGACACGTCTCGTGTAATTGAAGGATTATCAGACTTGCGACTAATCTTATCTATTTCATCAATATAGACGATCCCCCTCTGTGCGCGTTCGACATTATAATCAGCATTCTGAAGAAGTTTAAGAATGATATTTTCAACATCTTCACCCACATAGCCTGCCTCAGTCAAAGTTGTGGCATCAGCCATTGTAAAGGGAACATCGAGAATACGAGCTAGTGTTTGTGCTAATAGTGTCTTTCCACATCCAGTAGGACCAACCAATAAAATATTCGATTTGGCTAATTCCACATCATTGTTTTTAGCGGCATGATTGAGACGTTTGTAATGATTATGAACGGCAACAGATAGTACCCGTTTTGCGTGCGCTTGGCCAATGACATAAGAATCAAGAACAGTGCAAATTTCCTGAGGTGTGGGAACACCGTCACGTGATTTAACTAAGGTATTTTTATTTTCTTCGCGAATAATATCCATGCACAGTTCAACGCATTCATCGCAAATGAACACCGTTGGACCAGCAATAAGCTTTCTCACTTCATGCTGGCTCTTTCCGCAAAAGGAGCAGTAAAGAGTATTTTTCTCTTGAGCCATTTTTTATTCTCGCACCCTTTCGAGGGCAAATTAGTAGAGACTTAACTTATAAATTTTTCAAATATAGTTTAAAAAAATATTTTGCCGTTACAAGTCATTTTCAAATCTTATTTTACAACTTAAAACTTACGTTGATATGCTACCATAAAGAAAATCAAGAATGCATTAACATATAACTTGCACACACATTCAAAGCACAGATTTCCTTACCATACTGTTAAGGAAGAACATAGCTAAGAGGGCCGTTTGGAGGCTTAGTTTTAATAAGATGTAACTCTTAAGGTACGATAAGAACTTAAGAAATTTGAATTATGAGGTTTTTTCTACAATCCAGAAAGGATATTCTTAATAAACTTTAGATTGTGCGCGCCTCATTGAGCTTGTTGTCTACCTCGTCTCTAGCATGTAATACCTTATCAACAAGGCCAAATTCTCGTGCCTGCTCAGCTGTCATAAAGTAATCTCTGTCGAGCGTTTTTTCAATTATTTCATATGGTTGTCTTGTGTGCTTGACATAAACCTCATTGAGCCTTTTTTTCATTTTTATGATATCTTCCGCATGCCTTTCAATATCTGACGCTTGGCCAGAAAATCCTCCCGACGGTTGATGTACCATGATCCTTGCGTTGGGAAGAGCATACCGCATGTCCTTCGCACCTGCGCAAAGGAGTAGGGATCCCATAGATGCAGCCTGACCAATACATAAGGTTACTACAGGAGGTTTGATGAATTGCATGGTATCATAGATAGCCATACCAGAAGTCACAACACCTCCAGGGGAGTTGATATACATAGAAATTTCTTTTTTTGGATTTTCAGATTCCAAAAAAAGCAACTGCATACATATAGAGGATGCCATATGGTCTTCAACCGGACCCGTAACAAAGATAATGCGCTCTTTAAGAAGCCTTGAGGGCAGATCATACCCCCTCTCTCCACGGGCCGTCTGTTCTACGACCATGGGCCAAAAGGTATTTGTCAAACTAGAAATTGGATCGCGCATCTCTTAAACTCTCCTCATCTTTTTTCATTCCTATGAGTATTAATCTTAGCAACTTCAAATCGGCTAGAAAATAAAATTGTCCAAATAGAAGAGTTC
>JBJTOZ010000011.1:0-2679 GCA_046074825.1 Hyphomicrobium sp. | reverse complement strand
AAAAGTCGGACAGGAGTTCTTTTGTACGTCTCTCTTGCAGAATGCTATGCGGAGATTATTGCCGATAGTGCCATTGATGCTAAAGTAGAAAAGGGAACATGGCAGTCCCTGATGAATGTCCTCACTCAAACTATAGCTAAGGGGAACCTAACAGAGGGCTTACTGTGTACAATTGATGACATAGGACGGTATCTTGAAACACATTTTCCACCAGGAAGCTTTGATCCTAATGAATTACCCAATCACCTTATTATTTTGAAAACCATATGAGAGACTTTAGCATAAGACACAGGGATAATAAGACAGTGGGATAACATGTAAGGAGGGGTCTCAAGCGACCAGCGCTAGGACACGCAATGGGCTTCCTGATCCACGTTCAATCTTCAGAGGAGCAGCAATAATAAGTGCGCCATGGGGAGGAAGTTGATCAAGATTGGTTAAACACTGCAGACCATATTTATTTGCGCCATGCATTTTTGTATGACAGGGCAATGGGCTGGACCAGGTATGGGATTGCCCCGCATCGGTGTTAATAGTTTCCACCCCAAATCCACACACATCACGTTCTCGAATAAGCCAATCAATTGTTTCGGCGGAGGGGCCTGGGGTGTGGGCTCCATCCTCCCGCAGATTGACAAAAGATGCGGGATTTGAAATCCGTTTTGACCAATCGGTTCTAAATAGTAGCCAGGCTCCCGAACAAATACGTCCGTGTTGTGTTTCCCAGGCCTTTAAAAAATCAACGGTTAATATCCAGTCTGCATTTTCTGCAACCTCTCTGCTTGCGTCAACGACACAGGCAGGGGCAATAAACTTCTGAGGAGGAATGGTATCGACTGCCCCATCTTCGTGTCTGCGCCCTGTGACCCAGTGGATGGGGGCATCGAAATGCGTTCCCGAATGCTCTCCACATGAAAATGCATTCATATACCAGAAAGGTCCTCGCTTATCATAACGGGACAGGCATTCCAATGTGAAGCTAGGAACTTGAGCAAAGTCACTTCGGAGAGCAAGAGTTGGAAAATTTGGCGAGAGTGTTTGTGTCAGATCAACAATGCGAATAGTTTTTGAACGCAAGCATTCCGCAAGATTTAAAAGGATCTCAGTCATTAGAAAATATTCCTTTTTGTTCTTTCGTCTATGTAAACTTTTTTTGGTATCTTTTCTCTCATTTGGTCTGAAAAAGGCAATTGTCTTTCAAAGCGCCTTCAAGATTAAGGGCATTAAAAATAAAAGATACTTGTGGATGGAGCCTCCTTGCGAAAAAGAGAGGATTAGGCTTGGAGAGCGGGATAGACCATAACTCCTTTAGTGATTTTGTCTTAGGCTCCATTAAGGCTCCACCTAAGAAAAGCATTTATCACTTTACGTATTCATTTTTTGAAACTTGTTCCCTGATAAGGATACGCGTATGACCCCCTTTCTTGCGGAAATTGTCGGCACCATGCTTCTTATTGTTTTAGGAGATGGTGTTGTGGCGAATGTTCTTCTTCATAAGTCAAAAGGGCAAAATGGGGGTTGGATCGTTATTACGACAGGTTGGGCCTGTGCAGTGACAATCGCTGTCTATTCCGTGAATGCTGTGAGTGGAGCCCATCTCAATCCTGCGGTCAGCATTGCACTTGCAGCTATTGGGAAATTTTCTTGGGCTCAAGTGCCGCTTTATATTCTTGCGCAAATGATCGGAGCATTTCTTGGCGCCACTTTAGTGTGGTTGACCTATTATCCGCACTGGCAGGTGACAGAAGATCAGAGGACTAAACTTAGCGTTTTTTGTAATGCGCCTGCCATTCGCAACACGGCTTCAAATCTTCTGACGGAGATTATTGGAACGGCCATTCTGCTTTTTGGATTACTCACGACCCTGACGCCTAAAAATTTGGTTCCCAACACAGGGTTCGATGTGGGGTTTGCGCCTATCATTGTAGGGATCATTGTCTGGTCTATAGGCCTGTCTCTAGGGGGACCGACAGGGTATGCGATTAATCCGGCAAGAGATTTAGGTCCTCGTCTTGCGCACGCCTGTCTTCCCATCGCAGGGAAAGGCCCATCAGATTGGTCCTATGCATGGATACCTGTAGTAGGTCCCATTATAGGAGGACTTATTGGAGCTTTTCTTTATAGTTTTTTATGGGGAGCGTAAGAGATGTCTTTTATTTTATCTCTTGACCAAGGAACGACGAGCTCACGGGCGATCATTTTTGATCATGCGGGTCAAGTTGTTGCCATTGCACAAAAAGAGTTTCGACAAATTTATCCAAAGCCAGGGTGGGTTGAGCATGATGCCGAAGAAATCTGGGCTTCTCAGTTAGGAGTTGCCCAAGAGGTTCTTCAAAAAGCGAATTTGGCAGCTTCGGACATAAAAGCGATTGGAATTACAAACCAACGTGAGACTACAGTTGTTTGGGATCGAGAGACAGGCAAGCCCATTACCAATGCCATAGTTTGGCAGGATCGGCGCACTGCTCAAGTGTGTGATCGTTTGCGAGTGCGAGGCTTTGAAAAAAAAATTCGTAAAAAAACAGGTCTTCTTTTGGATGCTTATTTTTCTGCAACAAAAATACAATGGATGTTGGACAATATTTCAGGGGCGCGGGCAAAAGCCAATGTAGGGAAGTTAGCTTTTGGTACAGTTGATACGTGGCTATTGTGGAACCTGACATCAGGACGCAAGCACAT
>JBJTOZ010000010.1:0-2693 GCA_046074825.1 Hyphomicrobium sp. | reverse complement strand
TCCAGCCTGGTCAGCGATAATCCCCAAGAGCTGAAGAGCATCAGGATCAAGCGGGTTGATCAAAGCAACTTTAAGAGCCGTTTTGCGAGCTTCCTCAACCTCCTTGGTTAAAAGTATCTTTTGATTTAAAGGAGACAGTATCTTTGTCTCTTTTGTTCCCTCCTCGGTTTTCCCCTGTTCATTTGTGGTCGCGTTTTCTATTTTTTCTTCGTTTGGTTGAGCCAATGGAAGAGCCATCTTGGCCCATTTTTCAATCCGATCATTTTGAGAAGGGGAGGAAGAGTTCTCTTTTTCTTGAGGGATGATATTCGTTGGATTGTTCTTTTCTCGGCTGTTCTCAGCTGCTGCATATTTTTTATAGGCGAGGTCAATAAGAGCAGTTTGCTCATGAGCATTGAGGGCAAGTGCAGTTTCTGGGGACGCTTCAGCATAGTAGGCTGCAAAACTTTTAATGAGTAGAAGCCACGCGAGCAGGCCACCAAGAAGAATGAGAACAGAGATTGAAAGTATATTTTTTTTCATAATTATTTTTTTATTCGCGTGAACATCATCCAAATTTTTAACTATCTGCAGGAGCAGAAAAACGGTGAAAGCAATACTTCAAACATTTTAGTCAACGGCTACTATTTTTAAGACAGAAAGTAAGACAAAAATTGATGGAACAAGCCCTTACGAGGATGCGGGCGCCGACGTCTTGAATGCATCTTGGAATGAGTATGTCTCATACTTTTATCCAAAGAACGAGACGAATAAGATTTTGTGGGCGACGTGCGAGGCTTTTGAACTGCTTTTGCTAATTTGGCGTCGTAATTAGCTCTGCGCTCAGGTGTTTTAAGATCGTTCCATGCATCGGTTACCCGCCTTGCATAAATAGTTTGATCTTCATGAGGATGTCCATCTGGATGCAGCCAACGCATCAGGAGACCAAAGTTTCTTCGGAGTTCTATTGATGAGGAGGACGAAGTGCCTCCTAAAACACGATAGCTGTCTTGAGGATCGGTGAGGAGGACTTGTTCTATAAAAAAAGAAGCTGCTTCGAGAATGTGATCGCGAGGGTTTTCACTTTCTAGTCTCGCATGCTCTATGGCCTCCTCGTCTCCCGCTGCGATCTGTAAAAGTCTGGCAATGTCCTGAGGCACAGGATCTAAGCGAAGCTGTCGAGCTCTTGAAGGAAGATGAAAAAGTTCAACAGCGGTTCGAACAGAAGAACGCGTCATTGTTATGTGCTCTGCAAATTTGAAATCTGAGGTTGTTCAGAGGGTGGCAGTGGGGATTGACCATACTGACCGTAATGACCGTACCCATATCCGCCATAGCTATTCCCATATCCTCCGTAGCCGTATCCATAGCCATATCCGTATCCAGCAGCCAGAGCATCAAACTTCGTTAAGACCGTGCCTGCAATAAAAGCGCGTGCCATTTGCAGACGTCTGACAGCTCCACGAAGCATGCTCGCTTTGGTTTGGCGTGCAGCAGTAACGAAAATGGTTGCGGCTGTTGCATTCGATAGCAAAGGAGCATCCGCAAGCCCTAAAACTGGCGGACCATCAATAACAATCAAATTAAAGATTTCTCCCCCACGTGTCATAAGAGAGAGAAATCGTGGACTTGAAATCAGATCTGCTGCATTCGGAGGCAGAGGCCCCGAGGCCATAAAAGCAAGATTCGGGATATCTGTTTTTTGAAAGGTCTCAGGTGGGGTACACGTTCCTGTGAGATAGTTTGTGAGGCCAACATCATTGTTCGTGTCTAGTTTTAAATGAAGAGAAGGTCTGCGGAGATCGCCATCAATAAGAAGAACTTTTAATCCCAAATTCGCAAAGTGTTTTGCTATCGTCATGGCTTTAAAGGACTTACCCTCGCCCTGACCCGAGCTTGTTATGAGTAAGGACTTAGGTAGGCCCGTTTCACTTGCAAACTGGAGAGCCGTACACAGTGAGCGATAAGACTCTGATATGGCAGATCGAGGATGATCTATTTCCTCATTAATATTCGAAGGAACTTTGGGGATGATCCCCAACATGGGAAGGCCAGAGATTTCCTCAACCTGATCGGCAGAATAAATCGTCTGATCCATTTTTTCTAAAATATAAGCCGATGCTAAACTCAATCCAATTCCAAGCGCCAACGACAGCAGAATAATTCTCACCAAATTTGGCGAAGTCGGAAGGTGTGGGAGTAAGGGCTTGTCGACAATAAAGACGTTATTGGCTCCAACACCGCCAGCCACATCCACCTCTTTAAAGCGTTGGAGGAGACCATCATAAAGCGATCTGTTGGTGTCAACTTCGCGTTTAAGAATATTATATTGGATGCTGCGTTTTTGCAGATCGAGAAGTTCTGTGCGTAAACTTTCAATCCGCCCCTTCATTTCTGTTTCTTGCTGAAGAGAGGTTTCATAAGAGGCTTTCAGAGAATCTTTGATTGTTTTGATTTCAGCTGAAATCTGCCGATCAATTTCATCGATTTTACTTTTTATCTGAACCATTGCAGGATAACTGGGCTTAAAGGTCTCAAGTTTTTCCTGATAGTCTGTCGAAAGCTCTTTACGTTTTGCGCGTAGGGTTTCAATTACACTGTTTGAGAGAAATTGAGGAAGATTAACCGCTGAAGCATTATCCGTCTGCTTCCAGAGCTGTTCATTTTTAATTCGCTCAGAAATCAAATTGCCAAGCGTCGCATTAGCGCTTGCC
>JBJTOZ010000009.1:0-4547 GCA_046074825.1 Hyphomicrobium sp. | reverse complement strand
ACTTATCCTAAGAGCGTAGACTTAATTTGCCTCATTGTTGGATTTAGACCTTCGATAACAAAGTTAGTTTGCGACTTTTTCAACCTGCTGAAATTCCAATTCAACTGGGGTTTTTCGACCAAATATAGAAACACCAACTTTGAGCCGTGAGCGCTCTCCATCCACCTCCTCGACTTCACCCTGAAAGGAGGCAAATGGTCCATCAATGACTTTAACTTGCTCTCCTATTTCATAGATGATTGAAGCCTTTGGTCGCTCAACACCTTCTCGGACTTGATTTAAAATTCGCATCGCTTCTTCTTCTGGTATGGGAAAAGGTTTATTATCCGCGCCCAGAAACCCTGTTACTTTTGGAGTATTTTTTATTAGAACGAGCGCCGAATCCGTCATTTCCATTTTTACGAGAACGTAGCCTGGTAAAAATTTTCGTTCTGAGTGAATTTTTTTTCCTCTCTTAACTTCTACAATATCTTCCGTGGGAACCATGACCTCATCAATAAGATGCTCAAGACCTGCCGCTTTTGCGCGTTCTCTGATGGACTCTGCTACCTTCCGTTCAAAATTTGTATAGGCGTGTATAATATACCAGCGTTTTGTCATGCTTAATGCAATCTCAAATCAATTGATAAGGGAAAAGAAAATATGGACAATTAAATAACTAGCGCCCCAGTCCTAGAATTATATTTATTAATCGTCCGATAAGCTGATCAGCAGCTAGAAAGAAGAGCGAGGCAAAAGCTACCATGACAATAACCATGATTGTTGTCAGCCATACTTCTTTTCGTGTTGGCCACGTGACTTTGGCTACTTCTTGTCGAACTTCTTGAACAAATTGAATTGGGTTATACATGGTCGTAATCTGTGTCTTCACCTAACGTTGCGACAAAAGGGCACAACATATTACAGAATTTCAATTTTTTTAATTAAAAATTCCGTCCTTTGCCCTTCACTAGCAAGAGAAAAAGTTGAACCTTGGCAGGGGCGGAGGGTCTCGAACCCCCGACCTTCGGTTTTGGAGACCGACGCTCTACCAATTGAGCTACACCCCTTAGTCTAAAGTCCTTAGAAAGTAAATTGGCTATACATTGGGTAATTAAATTATGTTTAGCGAATGTTTTGTCTTTTGTCATCCATACAGTTCAAACTCCTCTCTCAGGCTCGACAATCACGGCTGTTCCATAGGCGAGGACTTCAGTAACTGCTGAGGCTATTTCATTAGCATCATATCTAAAGCCTAAAATTGCATTTGCTCCCATTTTCTCTGCATGGCGGATCAGTTCTTCAAAGGCTTCCTGACGAGCATTTTCCGCTAATTGGGTGTAAATTGAGATTGTTCCGCCAAACAGGATTTGAAATGATGCTCCAATATTACCAATTAAACTCCTGGATCTCACAGTTAGGCCCCTTGCAATTCCAAGTGTTTTAATAACGCGATAGCCAAAAAGTTCATTTGTTGTTGTAACAATCATTTCTTCTACAAGATGCTTAGATTTAAGAAAGAACCTTTATATAATTTAAAGAACTGAAATTTGATTTAAAATATATATTTGAGGATTTTCAATAAATTAAGTCAATATTTTCAATCTCTCAATGTCTCGACTCTGTAAAATACTTTAAAAAAATTACTTATTAGATAGGCATATTTATTTATATTAAAGGATTCATGCACATTATCTCGTCCTCATGAATTTTTAAAAAGTCATACGAGAGAGATCTTTCTGATACATATCTATCAATTCATATTCATCGGGAAAGATTTGGAGCGGGTGAAGGGAATCGAACCCTCGTATTCAGCTTGGAAGGCTGCTGCTCTACCATTGAGCTACACCCGCGTCATAGAAAATATTAAATACCCAATTTCATAATTATAATCTTATTCTGATATCAAGATTTTATTAGAAATAAAAGCATTGTAACCAGGGCTTAAAAATTTCATGATGAATGATAAGTCTAATCTCTGTCTACCCCCACATAAAAAATCATTATAAAAGGCTTTGTTATTCATAAATTATTGGATCCTTAAACAATAAGAAAAAACATGATTTCAAACTTAAAATTTCTCTTTAAATTCAGACTGACAGTTAAACTGTCAAGCCATTAATGCATTTTCATATGTGTCTTTTGTATGAACACCCAACTGCGTATTAAATCACACGCATATTCTAGGAAGTCTCAGCCCCACTCTTTTTTAAAAACACAGTCAGGAGAGAGCTCCTTAGGTGTTATTCTGCTTGCTCAAAATGAAAGGGGACTATGTGCTATTTTTCTGGGTGACAATCAAGCATCCTTGCTTGAGGAGCTAAAAGTTCAATTTCCAAGTGCAAAATTACTTCAAGACCAGGCAACATGTAGAGATAGGGTAGAATTACTATGCCGATACGCCGATAAGCCAAAACATAATTTAGATTTAGATGCACATTTGGATTTACAAGGAACAGCGTTTCAACTTCGTGTCTGGCAGGCAATAAAAGGTATTCCAGCAGGACAAACGCTTTCTTATAAGGAAGTTGCAAAAAGGATTCAGCACCCAAATGCCTACAGGGCAGTTGCTCAAGCCTGCTCTAAAAATATGATTGCATTAGCCATTCCCTGCCATAGAGTAATAGGTCAAAATGGAAATTTATGCGGATATCGATGGGGAATTCATAGAAAAGAAATTCTCTTAGAAAGTGAAAAGCATCTCTGCATTTAGTTTGTCTTCTCTATTTCACACTGTGCTTTCTCCAGAACTCAATCCTTTCCATGAGCCAATCTTTCGCCTCCAATTCAAAGGGACCAGCGGTTTTAGAAATTGCAATATTAAGATAATCTAGTTCCATTTCAACTTTTTCTCTTGGAAGTCTATCGAGACGTGTTGTGAGCACAGCAAGTTCTAATATCGCGGCCTGTGCTCGATTAAATCCTCCCCAATGTTGATGTGAAGCAACATGGATTGAACTACAATGAAAACGAGGACGTTCCTTATCATTAATAATTCGCTCTACTTTTAATTCCCAGTGTGTAACGCATTTTGCGAGGCGTCTGCCTGGAAGCATATCGGCTGGAACTGTTTCCCAATTACGCCGTCCCGTAATACATCCTGCAAATACCCTTATATCGTCTGTCAGGTTAGCAACCGCATATGGATTTTCTAAAAGATTATCAATTGTTACCGAGGGACGAAAAGGAGCAATAATCCAACCTTCATTATCAGATATAAGACCAAGAGGAACGATATGATTATCACCGATCTTATTCTGAGTTATCACGATCGCTTCGATAATCTTTGGCATTTTATCTCCAATTTTGAGCAATCGTAAATTTTTACACTTTTTTTATATTCTTCTCTCCGATCGGAGCATGATGAATTTGAATGTTACTTTTCTTTAAAGAAGAAACGCCCCAGTCTAGCGGATTATCCTGGGAATACCGCTTTCCCAAGTTAAAAGCTATCTCAGCCTTTGCTAATTCATATCCCAAGTAAAATGCATGACTTCCATCATGTTCTACTTCAAGTTTTGAAAATACATCGAATGGATCTTGCGAAATGTAGTGTCCATTACGATTGTAAATATGTATACCATCAACTGCAACCTCAATTCGAAAATTTGTATCTTTCACTTCACGATACATTTTCTCAATGTCTTTAGGTTCAGACAAATATGGCATGAGATCATGTAAAGATAGAAGACGTCCATCAAGCCCTTTGGGTAAAGTTCTATCCTCTCTAGATCTGAACATGACTCTTCTTGTGACATCATGTTCCTCTATGGTTCTTCGCGTATGTGGCGAAACTTGAACAATAAGTAGATTTGTAATTCTCAATTCTGAGGCTATTCCGAGAAGAGCAGCTGTTACACCTAAACTATCAGCATCTGTTAATTCAGTAAGATTGCCTGTACCCATTAGAATCTCTGTATGAGGACGAAGCTTTCGTAATTCAACATACCTTTCTATTGAGCCGGTAAATCCAAAATTTATCGGATCAAGGATTGGATCGGCGATATGGGCTATACCTAGATCATTAGCTTTATCAATAGCTCGTAATAGAGAAGCGAGATCTCCATGTGGCTTTGGTACTAAGATTGGTGTGCATGAAGAATTTGAAACAACATCAATACTTGTTTCATCAAGAGATAGTACATAATCTGCACCAGCCATAGCAGCGCGTCGTAGCTCACTTATTTCTCCAGAGTCGACACTAACCTTTAATCCTTTATCTTTGAGTGTTTTCACCACAACTTCTAACATTGGAAATGGAGTATCTGGCTGACACCCAATATCAATCACATCAGCTCCTTTGGAGGAGTAAGAAAGTGCCGTTTGAAGTATTTGCTCGAGAGATAATGTTGGGGCATCTATGATTTCAGCAAAAATCTTCATATCGTGCTGACTAAGATCTGGAGGATGACCTGTTTTTCCAAGATAACGTGGCAGGTCTATAAACTCATCTGGTCCCCTCTCAAAAGTAACGCCTTAATGCTTTGAAAGCGTGTCGACATCAGCTCTAACCCGCCCTGGTAAAATAACACGATCCGCATTCAGTGGGGTCTTTAGGCGATTACGTA
>JBJTOZ010000008.1:0-3574 GCA_046074825.1 Hyphomicrobium sp. | reverse complement strand
GTCTTCATAGATTCTGGGTATGAAGCTATTAGTCCACCAATTATCCAAAAAGCAGATATTTTTCTTGATGTTATTGGAGAAGTCTTGCGTGGGAGAACGTATGTTTTCACGGATCCTGAAGGCGAAGAACTCTGCTTAAGGCCTGACCTCACTGTTCCCACATGTCGATACTACCTAGAGAAGCCTGATACAGGTTATGATCTTCGCCAATATTGTTATCATGGCCCTGCATTTCGCTATCAAGCATTAGGAACAGCAAGCACTCACCCTCGAGAATTCAGTCAAGCAGGAATCGAGACCTTTGGTACGAAGCTAAGGGAGCATACCGATGCTAACACAATGGCAATTATTCTCAAAGCAATAAAAAGCCTTGGTTTGAATGATACCACTCTGAGAATCGGCGATATTGGGATTTTTCGTGCTTTGATAAAAGCAATTGATATGCCAGAACGCTGGCGTCAATTGCTAATCCGTCTTTTCTGGAAACCGATATCTTTTCGCGCGGAGTTAAAGAGGTTTACAGAGCCGCGGTCATTAACGCTTCAAACTATCCCTCAGGAATTACAAAATTCGATTGATGTTCATGATCTGCAGCGCTCAGAAAAGGCTGTAATAGAGTATTTATCTGCTAAGGGTTTCGATCCATATGGTACGCGCACGGTAAAAGAAATTACCCAGAATTTAATGTGGCGCTTGTTGGACACTAAGGCTAATCCACTTTCCATAGAGAAGGCCACTTTAATTGAAAAATATCTGAGCATTCGAGGTCCTGTAAAACAAGTGCAAGATGAGCTCAGAAAGCTTTTGCAAACTTCTGGAATAGATATCACTGCCACTTTGGATAGTTTTGAGATGCGTTTGCAATTCTTGTCTGAGACAGGTGTTGATGTTTCTCAGATAGAATTCTCAGCTGAGTTCGGTCGTCAAATGGCCTACTACACAGGTTTTATCTTTGAAATTATTTCACCTTTGCTTGGTTTTGATAGTCCTATTGCAGGAGGAGGTCGGTATGATGATTTGCTCAAAGCAGTGGGCGCAAAGACCAATATTCCTGCGGTTGGGGGTGCCATTCACACTGAGAGACTTCTGAAGGCTATGGGGGAGTAAAATTATGACTGAGCGGTTACTTCTTGCTGTGCCTTCTAAAGGTCGTCTTCTGGAGCAGTCAGCAGATTTTTTTAAACGAGCAGGATTTCTTTTGAGAAAAGTTGGGAATGAAAGAGGATATCAGGGAGAAATTGTTGGGGCTGACAATATTGAGGTGACGTACGTTTCTGCATCAGAAATTGTTTGGTACCTAAAAACAGGACGAGCTCATTTAGGTATTACAGGGGAGGATCTTGCACGAGAACAAATTTCAGTTGTTGAAGAACATCTGGATTGTATTAAAGACATGGGGTTTGGATTTGCTGATGTCGTTGTTGCAATACCTGAATACTGGGTCGATATCAGAACGATGAGAGATCTTGAGGAAGTAGCAGGAGCTTTTCGTGATAAACATGGTCGTTGGTTTCGCATCGCAACCAAATATGTAAATCTCACCCGACGCTTTTTTGCCCTCAAAGGTGTTTCTGATTATCGCATTGTTGAAAGTTTAGGAGCCACGGAAGCGGCCCCAGCAGCAGGGACAGCAGATCTCATAGTTGATATAACGTCAACTGGTCAAACCCTGATTGCAAACAAACTTCGCATGCTTGAGGACGGAATAATATTAAAAACTGAAGCAAAACTTTTTGCTTCTCGAGCTGCGCACTGGACACCACAGCTTCGTCAGATACAAACGAAGTTCGTAAACTCTTTGAGATTTTAAAGTCGACGTATTTAATAAGAATGTTGACGCAATCGTTCGTAAAGCATTGTCAGAGCGAGTATATAGTTGCCTACCCATTTTCCAAATGGAATCCTCATATGGCGAATGCGATTGAATAAATCAAAACGGTCTGGCATTCCGCATATGGCATCGCTTATGAGTTCACCGGCGATATGAGATACATTTATTCCGTGTCCACAATACCCCTGAAGGTAATAGAGATTTGGCTCCAAGCGGCCAATTGCGGGAACGCGATTAAGAACAATACCAATGCGTCCTTCCCAAGTATAATCAATCGATATCTGTCTCAATTGAGGAAAGATCTTAATCATTCTTTGACGAATTGCATTTGTAATATCTATAGGGTCGCGATTAGAGTAATTACAACGCCCCCCAAAAAGCATTCTCTTTTCATGACTAAGGCGATAGTAGTCTGGAATAATATGGGTGTCGCATATCGCAAGATCCTGGGGATTAAGAGACAAAGCTAACTTTTCATCCAAAGGTTCGGTAGCAATCATATAACTCCCTGTTGGAAATTGCAGACCACGAAGTTTTCCTCTTTCAAAATCATGATGGGTATCACCCGCAAGGACAATTGTTTGAGCGTAAACCTTCCCATATTGTGTTCTTGCAAATGGTTTTGCACCTCCTTTGAGTTCAACAACTTCTGATCCCTCATAAATGGAAACACCCCGAGATTTTGCTGCTCGTGCCTCGCCAAGACAAAGATTTAAAGGATGAAGGTGTCCACTACGACGATCAATCAAACCTCCGTAATATTGGGATGTTCCCAAAACAGTTTTGAGATCCTTTTTCTCTACTAATTCAAGATAGCTATCTTCATCCTCCAATCGACGCTCATGGTAAGTGCGTCGAAGGGATTCCATATCCCGTGAGTGAGCAGCCACTTCTAACCATCCAGGTTTCCAATCACAGTCTATATTATATTTAGCTATACGATCACTTATTATTTCATGCCCCTTGTAGCGTAAGTCTTTAATCAAGCGTATTCCGTCGAGACCCAGTTGTTGCTTTATTGTCTGTTCACCACTGAAACCAGCAATACACTGTCCTCCATTACGGCCAGTAGCACCCCATCCTATTTTTTGTGCTTCGAGAAGAACAACATCCCTATTTCTTTCAGAAAGGGACAGAGCAGTAGCTACTCCAGAAAAACCTCCGCCAATAACACATATATCCGTATGAAGGACTTTATGAAGAGATGGGAAGACAGTTCTGTCATTTGCTGTGTCAGTATAGTAATTGCTATCTTTCATTATCAATCATTTTGATCTTAAGAATAATAAGAACTATGATTGCCATTTAAAAAAGTCAATTTGATGAAATCAGATAAATTTAAAGTATTGAGATATAAAAAATTAAGAAAAATTTTATCCGCTCCTTAAGTGCGCTAAATAGTTTTGTGTAAGAGCAAATTCAATTAGTTATAAAGGAACAAACAATTCAAAGAAGCATGTAAAAATAAATTTTAATCTTACGCATACCCAAGAAAAAAGTATAAATAAGTTGAAATTATAAAAATGAGTGATTTATAAAAAACTTTTGTAAAAGTAACTCATTACTTTCAAATTATATGTAAAAATAGCAGTTTATTATTTTTACAAATAAATCATATTATCTGATAAAAGATGTGAAATAATTTTCTTAAAAGTTTCTATTATTATTAAATAACTTACATTAAAAGTTTTTTAAGATTTAAGTATTCTTTTTCAATATTTTAATAAACTTTATTATTTTTAT
>JBJTOZ010000007.1:0-9857 GCA_046074825.1 Hyphomicrobium sp. | reverse complement strand
GGGATTAAGTCCCCACAATAGTCCCAATGAGACAGGTGCGGCGCTGGTGCCGCACAAAGGGGACATTATGCGCTCGAAAAAACCAGAAATGCGAACCATAACACTGTCGAGAAGAAGAAGACGCGGCAGCATGCCCGCCATGGCAAGTCCTGTCCACATCAGCACGACGGCTGCCATCCACTGCATGGTGTGAAAGGTCAGAGTTTTCTGAGGAGATAAAAAGGTTGATCCAAGTGCAGCACCTATTCCTCCCAGAAGACAATAGGATAGGATTCTTCCTATTTGTAGCAAAAGGGAGTGCTTCAGTCTCTCTGCATGCGTTCTTCCCCCTAAAGAGAGCAGCGCGCTACAGGAAATCCCTCCACACATGGCGCTGCAATGAAGGGTACTCGCAAATCCCAAAAGCAATCCGCCAAAAAATGTGAGTTCGGTTTGAGACATAGAAAACGATTAAAACTTTTAAAACTAACGTGTTGTTTTGTCCTTTGGAGACAGAGGACCTAAAGGAGCATCATCCAGTGCGCGCCATCCTGCTCCTTCTAAATCTTCGAACTGTCCATTTTTAAGTGCCCAGAGAAAGGCTGCCAAACCAAGGCCTCCTAAAAACAAAGCTGCTGGGATGAGCCATGCTAAAGAAATCATGCTTTCAAAAATCCTTTCCCTTTTTTGGCAGGGGGCAGACTGAGCTTCATGGTGCGCAACCGAAGAGCATTGGCTGTCACAAAAATAGAGGAGGTTGACATGGCAAGAGCTGCAAGTAAGGGCGTCACGTATCCTAATACGGCCAGAGGAATAAACGCTAAATTATAAAGGAGCGCAATTGCAAAGTTCTCAAAGGCCATCGCACGAGCGCGCCGCGCGACCTTTAGGGCTTCTACAATCACGCCCAGTCGTTCCCCTTGAAACACCACATCGGCAGCATTCTGACTAATGTCAGCAGCCGCAGAGGGCGACATGGACGCATATCCTGAAGCCAAGGCAGGAGCATCATTTAGACCATCGCCAACCATCAACGTGGCAAACCCCTTCGATTTAAGCTCATTTAAACGTGCAAGCTTTTCTTCGGGATGCACCCCTCCTTTATATATCCTGACACCAAGAATATGAGCAACCTCCGCCACAAGCCCTTCCCGATCTCCAGAGAGAATTTCCACGTGATACCCTGCAGATTGTAAAAGCAAGATGGTATCTTGAGCATCCTCTCTAAGGCGATCCTCAAAACGAAAACCAAGAGGTGGACGCCCGTCTCTCACATACCAAAGAGAGGCAGATGTTGTAGGGATTTTGTTGCCATCAAACCCAACCCACTGCGCGGAGCCTAAACGCTCTTCTCCGTCTGCTTTTTTGACAAGAAGTCCAGAACCTGCAACTTCATTCACATCATTGACTGGCTCAAAACAAAGACCAAGACCGTGGGCTTTGCGCACCATAGCTTGCGCATAGGGATGTCGACTGCGAACAGCAATACCTGCAACCCGTGCCAGAACATCCGAATCTAAAGGATGGTCCAGAACGAGTTCAGGCTCTCCCACACTGAGTGTTCCCGTCTTGTCTAAGATAACACTGTCTGTTTCTGCCAATCGTTCAAGTCCGTCTCCTGTTTTGACAAGAATGCCTGAAGAAAAAAGACGGCTAATGGCAGCAACCTGTACAGCGGGAACAGCGAGCGCCAAGGCACACGGGCATGTTATGATAAGAACAGAAATCGCATTGGTGAGAGCAGTCTCCCATCCCGCGCCAAAAAACATCCACCCCAAAAACGTTGCAAGACCTAACAGATGAACGGCAGGCGCATAAAGACGTGCTGCGCGGTCGGCTAAGCGTACATACCGTCCGCGTGCTTGCTCACCTGCCTGCATCAAACGTGCAAGTTCTGCAAGAAGAGTATTCTCATCTGTTGCAGTCGTTTCGATGGTCAAAGGAGCGTTGGTATTCAGCGTACCAGCATGCACTCTGTCACCTTTTGTAACAAATTTTGGAAGTGTTTCTCCTGTAATCAAACTCTGATCCACATCGCTTGCGCCCTCCAAAACGATACCATCCGCAGCAATGCGCTCTCCCGCAGCAACCATCAGTTTCATGTGTGGCTTTAGATTGCGAGAAGAAACCTGTTTGGTATTCCCCTCCTCATCAACGATCGTGGCCTGAAGGGTCTTTAGGCTTAAAAGATTTTCTGCAGCACTTCTTGTGCGTGCCCGCATGCTTTCATCTAGAAGCCGCCCAATAAGTAAGAAAAAGACAAGCATCGTGGCTGCATCAAAATAAACATGCTCCGTTCCACGCATGGTCTGCAGAAAACTCATAAGGGTCGCCAAAATGATCCCAAGTGAAATCGGAACATCCATATTAAGCCTGCGATGCCGTAGAGCACCGAGTGCAGAAACAAAAAATGGTTGAC
The DNA here is from genome assembly GCA_046074825.1 of Hyphomicrobium sp. GTDB lineage: Bacteria > Pseudomonadota > Alphaproteobacteria > Rhizobiales > Hyphomicrobiaceae > JAGVSR01. The sequence continues at coordinate 7,459 of JBJTOZ010000007.1, read as the reverse complement.
CCGAATAAGCTATTGCTGGAACGCCAATTAGGGCTGAGATCCAGTGAAAGAGCGACTGAACAGGCTGATCCATATCCGAAGCAAGACCAGACCACACTGAAACAGAAAGAAGCATGATATTGCCTGCCGCAAATCCTGCAACACCGACACGCGGAAGCAAATCATTGACTTTTGAAAGAGAGACATGATCGCGATTGTCGACGAGCACGGCAGAGGAAAAACCCGCTTTTGCAAGAATGGAAACTATAGCATCCGAAGAAAGAAAGACTGGATCAAAGGTAACGCTAACTCTGCGGGCACTCAAATTGGCCCGCGCAGAGAAAATGCCTGAAGTTTCAAGCAGAGCTTTTTCAATCGTGTGGATGCAGCCACCACACATGAGGGAAGGAACCGCAAAAATTTGCGTTTCTCTTTGGGACGGAGGAACAGATATAACGCTTGCGTGCGAAGCGTCTTTTACCGAAACTTCCCCTTTTTCCTTTTGTTTTAGGGCGCCTTCCATGCTCTTGCCTTTGACTGATAAAGGATGTCGTCTCCGTGCTCAGACGTCTTCTGCGCCTGGAGTGAAGCAATCCATGTTCCTTCTGCAAGACCGGGCACTTTGCCTGCATACCGACCAGACCCAACGGCAATTAATCGAACAGACCGATCTTGTCTGTTGGTTGCGGGGCGGGTCAGCAAGACCGTGATCTGCAGCCCATCAACGCCTTTTTGGTCTCGATCTCTTATATAAACCGTGAGTTCTTCTTTATTGCTGTCCAGCTTTGTTTCATCTGTCCACCCTAAAGTCTTTTGAACTTTATCCGCCTCGATCCTCTGATTGTAATGCAACCCCTTACGATAGGCGTTGTGTGTCTCGATCCCACCAAAAGTCGACAAAGCTTTGTAGATCATAAATGTATCCACAGCCGTCACAGTCAAAAAAAACACTAAGATCGCATAAAGAACATGACGACCAGTAATTTCATTTTTGACCTTAAGACTTTCCATCACGGATGAGGACTCCTAAAAGTAGTATCACGCGTACTGACCGCGCCTCCATCCACTTCCTGCACAGTCACTCGCAGGTGTGTAGAATCGCTTTTTAGCTTTTTGACGGCTTCTGAGGAAAGAGACACAAAGACCTTCAAAGCGCGTACCTCTGCTGGCGGAACCTCAAAAATAAATTCTTCCTTCTCTAAACCCACGACAGATGTCTTAAAATCTTCAAGCCCTGAAAGTTCAATTTTAAAACGGCGCATTTGTTCCTTTTTGTTGGACACTTTGATGGTATAGCCATTGCGAATACCCCCATCGCTTAAGCGAACAAACAAGGGATTGCGGTCTGGAAGAACACTGACCCCCATATCAGAACGAGAGAACATCGCCCAGAGCATAACGCTGCCCACGAGAAGGATGAGAAAGGAATAAATCATAATCCTAGGTCGCAGAAAGGTGAGACCATCCCTTGGGCCTGCCGTTTTGCTCATTTGATTGCGTTCTGTAGAATACGCAATGAGCCCCCGCGGTCTTCCAACCTTATCCATGATTTCATCACAGGCATCGATACATAATGCACACTGAATGCATTCGAGCTGGGATCCATTGCGGATGTCGATACCCATGGGACACACAACTACGCAGGCTCTGCAATCAATGCAGTCTCCGCGCCCTTCCCACGTTTGCCCTTTTTTGTGTGCTCCTCTTGGTTCGCCTCTGAGATCACGATAGCTGATGAGGAGAGAATCCCGATCCAGCATCGCGCCCTGAATGCGCGGCCATGGGCACATATAAATGCAGACTTGCTCTCGGGCGATCCCTCCCAGAAGATATGTTGAAAAGGTAAAAATACCTAAAAAAACCAAAGCAACGGGAGATGCTGAGCCATCAAGGAGTTCTTGCAATAACGTCGGAGCATCGCGAAAATAAAAAATGACCGCCCCTCCAGTGAAAAAGCCAATCAAAATCCAACTCAAATGCGTTGCTGTTTTTTTCCAAATTTTCTCAAAGGTCCACGGCTGCTGATCAAGCCGCATATGGGCGTTGCGGTCCCCCTGCCAGAAGCGCTCCACCATAATCATCAAGTCCGTCCAGACAGTTTGGGGACACGCATATCCACACCAAACGCGTCCTGCCAAGGCCGTCACAAGAAACAAACCTAAAGCAGAAATAATAAGGATACCTGTGATGTAATAAAATTCCTGAGCCCAGATTTCGACAGAGCCAAGCAACAAACGTTGATGTGCAAAATCAATGAGAAAAAACTGATTTGGTAGCCCCTCTCCTCGCTCCCACCTGACCCAAGGGAGAAAATAATATATCCCAAGGGTCAGGAGCATAACCATCCACTTGGCGCGGCGAAAATTTCCGTGCGCCAGTTTTGGATAAATGCGCGCACGTACCGCATAGCTGCGGGCGGCCTCCCCTCTTGGCCTTGTAATCGCTTCCACATCGTGTTGGGGAATTTCTGGAACTGTGTCCCTAAGAAAGTCATTTTGCTTTAATGGGCCGCTCGCATCCAAGGCATTCATATCCGAGGGCTCCAATGTCCTGTAATGGGTAAAAGGAAGATCACGTCAATACTCAACAAGAAACAAGTCTAGAACTATTGCCCCCCGCCCAACGAATGAACATATAACGCGAGCATCTTTACCGTGACAGGATCAAGACGAAATCCCCATGCGGGCATGGCTCCGCCTCGTCCTGTTGTAATAGTGTGTCTGACGGCATCTGGAGTATTTCCGTACAACCAGATCGCGTCTGTCAGGTTGGGAGCTCCGAGTTCTTGATTGCCCTTCGCGTTCTCGCCATGGCAGGCAACACATTGTTCTGCAAAAAGAGCCTGTCCACGCAGCACGGCAGCTTTATCAACATCCAGTCCCGATAAAGATCTCACATAATTTGCCAAATCAGAGATTTGGGCTTTTTCTAAAATGCCGTCGAGCCCAAAACGCGGCATTGCGGAGTTGCGGGCCTGCTCATGTCCTGAGCGAACACCATAGAATATTGTGTGCTCAACCTGTTGAAGTGTTCCTCCCCAAAGCCAATCATCATCATTCAAATTGGGATAGCCGTTGGCTCCTTGGGCTCCTCTTCCGTGACAGCCTGAACAATTATCCCCAAAAGCAGCAGCTCCACCAGATAAAGCAAATTCAAAGAGTTGCTGATTTTTTTTAATGGAACTAATTTCTGTCTTTGCAATTTCTTGCCTATATTTTTCCTGTGCTGCTTTCGCTTCAGAAACATCTTCTGAGACTTGGGCCCGCTGGCTATAGCCTAGATATCCTTTTGTATATCCTGTTAACGTGGGCCATGCAGGATAAACAATCCAATACCCTACAGCCCAAACAATCGTGGCGTAGAGAACCCAAAGCCACCATTTTGGCAATGGCTTGTTGAGCTCGCGCAGGTCGTCATCCCAGACATGACCAGTAGTCTCGACACCTGTGACATCATCAATATGTTTATTATGTTTCTCAGAAGACATTTATAATCTCAACTTAAAGGTTTTCTTATTCTTCAGATTGCAAAGGGAGCTTTGCTGCTCTTTCAAATTTGGATTTGTTAGAAGGACGGAACGTGTAAAACAGAATGCCAACAGCTAGAGATAAAAAAAGAACAAGAGAGGCAAGCTGCGAGAGAACTTGAGCATCCTCATAAGTCATTACTCTTCTCCTCTGCTCAACCTTATATTCTCCATATAAAGTTTCTCTATCTTAAGTTTGGACCACTGGCGTCGAACTTTGTAAAATCAACAAGTGTTCCCAACACTTGCAGATACGCAATCACAGCATCAAGCTCTGTAGGCTTAACCTCATCGCCCGCAGTCTGCCCATCAAACTTTCGAACTTGGGCTTTGGGATAACGCGCGAGCAGGGCTTTTGCAGATGGTGTATCAGGTGCAATCTGTGCTTCAACATCTTGCTTAGCATTTGTAAGCATCTCCTCTGTGTATGGCACTCCCACCACCTTTAATGTGGAAACGCGATCCCCGATGCGCGCATATTCAAGGGGTGTTTCGGCGAGGTGCTTGTAGCCAGGCATGATGGAGGCAGGAACAACTGAGCGAGGATTCTGCATGTGATCCACATGCCACGCATCTGAATATTTGCCTCCGATGCGGGCTAAATCGGGACCTGTGCGTTTTGAACTCCATTGAAAGGGATGATCATACATACTCTCAGCCGCGAGAGAATAATGGCCATAGCGCTCAACTTCATCGCGCAGAGCTCGCACCATTTGGCTATGACAATTGTAGCATCCCTCTCGCACATAAATATCACGTCCCGCCTGCTCTAAAGGTGTATAGGGACGCATTCCTTCAACCTTTTCAATTGTTGAGGAGAGCAGAAAAAGAGGGGCAATTTCAATAATGCCACCAATCGCAACAACGACCAGAATACCTACTAAAAGAATGAGGGAGTTTTTTTCAAAAATTCCGTGGTTCACAAATAATGCTCCTTTCACTCTGCTGGAAGGACAGCAAGGCCGTGTCGCAACTCAGGCGCGGATGCGACGCGGGGTTGGTCTTTAAGATCCACGGGTTTGTCTCCACGTACCGTTCGCCAAACATTGTAGGCCATGATGAGGGACCCTAAGACAAAAAGAACGCCTCCTCCTGCCCGAATGACATAAGGCCAATGCAAAGATTCCACTGTCTCAATAAACGAATATTTAAGGAAACCCAGACGGTCATAGGCTCTCCACATCAAGCCTTGCGTAATGCCCGCAACCCACATCGATGTAATGTAGAGAACAAGACCAATGGTCGAAAGCCAGAAATGCCATTCAACCATTTTAATCGAATACAATCCCTCACGTTTCCACAACCAAGGAACAAGACAGTAGATGGCTCCAAAGGACACCATAGCAACCCATCCAAGCGCACCTGAATGCACATGATCGATGGTCCAGTCAGTATAGTGGGAGAGAGAGTTGACAGCCTTAATCGACATCAGGGGCCCTTCAAAAGTCGACATTCCGTAGAAGGCGATCGATACGACAAGCAAACGCACAACGGCATCTGTTCGCAAACGATCCCATGCCCCTGAAAGGGTCATCAGCCCATTAATCATGCCTCCCCACGACGGCATCCAAAGCATAATAGAGAATGTCATCCCTAGGGTCTGCGCCCAATCGGGCAACGCTGTATAATGAAGATGATGAGGACCTGCCCATATGTAGAGAAAGATGAGCGACCAGAAATGGACGATCGACAAACGGTAGGAATAAACAGGTCGCTCAACTCGCTTGGGAACAAAATAATACATAATGCCAAGAAAACCGGCCGTTAGAAAAAATCCCACTGCATTATGTCCATACCACCACTGCGTCATGGCCCCCTGAACACCCGCAAAAACGGGATAACTCAAGGTACCTAATGGGGAGACAGGGATGTTTAAATTATTGACGATGTGGAGCATGGCCACGGTCACAATGAAGGCCAAATAAAACCAATTAGCGACATAAATATGTGGCTCTTCCCTTTTCCGGAGAGTCCCAAGAAAGACTAGCAGATAGACAACCCAAACCACTGTGAGAAAGAGGTCAATATGCCATTCGGGCTCGGCGTATTCTTTTCCTTGGGTGGCACCTAAAATATAACTTGTTGCGGCCAGAACAATAAAAAGTTGATACCCCCACACGACAAAATAAGGAGACCATAAACCAGGCAAGCGGGCCCGGGAGGTCCTTTGCACAACATAAAGAGAAGTCGCGAGAAGAACGTTTCCACCAAAAGCAAAAATCACAGCTGAAGTATGCAACGGACGCAGACGTCCGAAAGACGTCCATGGCAAATCAAAATTCAGAGATGGAAAGGCGAGCTGCCAGGCAATAAAATCTCCTGCCAAAAACCCAACAACACCCCAGAAAACCGCGGCCAGGGTTGCAACACGGATAGGTCCATCAAAATAGCCAGGGATGTCTTTTTCCTCGTGATTGAAAATAAAATAGAGAGCAAAACCTGAGGCTAGCGCAAAAAGCGCGCCGTGCAATTTCATAACAAAATCTTGACCACTAAAAGTAAGAAAGATCCCTAAAAGGGTAAAAAGTACAGCGCTTCCTATGGAAAGAGCTTTGTTTAGAGCGAGCCATTCAGCTGACGAATTCATCACAATTTTCATGCACTCCCCGATTATATCCTTGAGAGATCCGGCAAAGCTTAGGTTGAGAAATTCTTTTTTTTAGCACTTTCTGCATCATCTAACCAGAAATATTAAGCTTTGATCTGGATCAAATTCTTTGTGGTCGGCAAAAGTTAATATGAGAAAAATTTTCAGTGGCTAAGAGTTGCTTCTCAGCCGTTTCTCCGGCGTAGTTAACATTCTAGGGTTTGAAATGAAGCATCATTTTAATCGGGCTTCTTATGAGACTGCCGCTATTGATAACAACCAAATTTTTTGCAGCATGCCAGATCCTATCAGTCTTTTAGAAGAGGAGCATGAGCTGCAAAGAGAGCTTTGCAATGTGTTAGAAGCCCTTGCCGACGATTTACCAAGTAGTTTCGATAAAGACCTCGCAAACGTAGCCTTGTCCATCCTTGAGAGCAGCCTCGAGCGACATATGAAATTCGAAGACGAGGCATTGTTTCCCCTTCTCAGAAAATGTCTAACAGATACAGACCCCATTCATGCGGCCTTAGAATGCCTAGAGGAAGAACACGAGCGCGATGGTGCGAATCTTTATGAAATCACTGAAGCCCTCAGATCTGCCATCGAAGACAATAGTATTAAAAACGCAGAAATGCTTGGCTATATACTCCGTGGGTATTTTGAAAGTCTGAGAAGACATGTAGCTTGGGAGGATAAAGTTATTGTTCCTACCGCACGATCAGCCTTCTCAACGCAAGACTTAGCAAAGCTTCAAGCATGGATTATGGAAAGCGAACATCCAAGATGTTGTCATCAATCAATTTTGCTCATTCATAAGGCTCGATCTGCGCGAGAAACATGCCTTCGGTGTTCGAAAGCAAACCCAGTATTAAATGTTGTTCCGATCACTTCAGGACCTCTTACAAAAATAACCTGATTTAAAAAGAACCCTTTTTGGTACCAGGTTTGATATGAGAAAAATTGCACGTATCCATTAAAACATTGCTGGATGCACTTTATCGGGTGGTGCATGGCCATCGACGAATGCTTTCACATTGATGATGACCTTTTCACCCATTTCTATGCGACCCTCAATTGTTGCGGAACTCATATGAGGAAGTGCAACAACTCGATCTGAGGCGAGCAGCTTCAAATTAATGGTGGGCTCATGCTCAAAAACATCAAGACCTGCACCAGCAATTGTTCCTGACTCAATCATGCGCGCCAATTCATTCTCATCAATCACTTCTCCGCGTGCCGTATTTACAATATAGGCAGAGGGTTTAAGAAGCTTTAGTCGTCGGGCTGAGAGAAGATGATAGGTTGCGGGCGTGTGGGGGCAATTAATTGAAATAATATCCATACGAAGCAGCATTTGATCCAAGCTT
>JBJTOZ010000006.1:0-2797 GCA_046074825.1 Hyphomicrobium sp. | reverse complement strand
TTTTTCAAAACAACTTTTTTTAAATATTGACAGAACCTCCTCTTAGTCTGGTCCCTTATAAGAAATTTATGACCTAAAAGGGTGCAACCTGTTTTAAATCGAAACGTATTGTTTACTCTTCTCGTGCAATACTCCACCCTTCGATAAGCCTTAGGAAGCTTAAGATCCTTCTCTCAAGATAAGGTGGCTTAACCTAGGGCTTTAGTAGTAATTAATGTTAAGTGTGAGTACCCCATGTCAAAGCGTGTTCTTATTGTTGATGATGATCCGATTCAGCGCCGCATACTTGAAGAAATGGTTAAGCGTTTAGGTTTTGAGACCAAAACCACAAGTACAGGGGAACAAGCACTACAAATTCTAGATACAGCTGACCGCGGTGGAATATCACTCGTTTTACTTGATCTGGTAATGCCAGGCATGGATGGCATGGCTGTATTGGATAAACTATCCTCAAAAACATCTATACCTCCAATTATCGTTCAAACAGCGCACGGTTCAATTGATGCAGCAATCAGTGCTATGCGCGCAGGAGCGGCTGACTTTATAATTAAACCTCCATCAGCAGAGCGCCTTGAAGTATCCATAAAGACAGCCTTGAAAATTGAAGCATTATCGGGCGAGATCACCCGAATTAAAAGAAAGGTTGAGGGTACGCTTACATTTAGCGATCTTATTAGCCGCGGCGAAGTTATGCGCCGGGTCATATCCCTTGGTAAACGTGCTGCTCATTCTAATATCCCAGTTCTCATTGAGGGAGAATCAGGGGTAGGCAAAGAACTAATTGCGCGAGCTATTCAAGGAGAAAGTGATCGTGCAGGCAAACCTTTTATAACAGTAAATTGCGGAGCTATACCAGAACAACTTGTTGAGAGTATCTTATTTGGTCACGAGAAAGGATCATTTACTGGGGCTTCTGAAAAGCGCACAGGAAAATTCCAAGAAGCCGATGGAGGAACATTATTTCTTGATGAAGTAAGTGAACTTCCTCTTGAGGCTCAGGTAAAACTTTTACGAGCTTTACAAGAGGGTGAAATAGATCCAGTTGGATCTAAGCGTCCCGTAAAAGTGAATTTCCGCCTTATTTCTGCAACCAATCGGGACATGATCCAACGAGTTAAAGAAGGTAAATTCCGTGAGGATCTTTTTTATAGATTAAATGTATTTCCGATTTGGGTTCCACCTCTCAAAGAACGTCTTGAGGATGTTCCAGAACTCACTCAACACTTCTTAGCCCGCTTCACAGCTGAAGAAGGGAAACGGATTTCAGGAGTATCCGCAGATGCTATGAAATTGTTACAATCTTACTCCTGGCCAGGGAATGTACGACAACTTGAAAATGTTCTTTTTCGTGCAGTAGTTCTTGCAGATCGGCCTGAATTAACAATTAAAGAATTTCCACAGATAGCCTCACATGTGGAGGGCTTCAGCTTAGAGATACCTCCCGCTCCATCTGAAAATTCTCGAAAACAGATTTATACAGGTCCAGCTTTGATAGGTGCTGAGAATAGTGTACCGAGCACTCTGGAAGTTAAATCAGAAAGTGGTGGAAGTGCACTTGGTATACAAGCAGTTGATTCCCAAGGTGATGTACGCCCCTTAGAGGCGATTGAAGCAGATATGATACGGCTAGCTCTTGGAAAATATAGAGGTCATATGACTGAAGTAGCCAAGCGATTAAATATTGGGAGATCGACACTGTATCGTAAGATGCAAGAGTATGGATTGGAACCGCGAATAAATTGAAATTAATGCCGTTTTTCTTTATATTTAAAATATAAAATACTGAGGACCAGCTTTTAGTGCTGGTCCTTTTGTTTAAATAATACATTAACAGACCAAAGCTATAAAAATAATTTTTTATACTTCTTTTTATTAATTTCCATCATAGATTGGATTAAAAGCTTTCCAAAAAAATTAAAGGCATCTTTTAGGGAAACACAGATAGAATTATCTCTTTATATAAACTTAAAAAGTGTATCGTATAGATTTCTTCATCCTATGGCTCTCACTGAATTAAAAATAAGGGGCTTTAAATTTTTTCAACAAAGCCCCCAGAACAAGTCTTGACTTTCTCACACATAATACTCACATCGCAAAGTTTAACAACTTGCAACCTCTCCCTTTGATAGTTCATAAATCATGGATTCTCCGAATACAAAAGTTTCCGCAAGCTCCGCAAAAGCCATAAATAATCAAATGAATATTTCTGTTGCTCCAGAGTGGGCACCTCAGTCAGCAATATGGACAGCTTGGCCTTGCTCACCTCGGGAATGGGAGGAAGATCTGGAAAGTCCAAGAAAAGATATCGCGTCAGCAATAAAAACTTTATCAGAATATGGCAATCGCGTAAGACTTTTAGTTAATGGTCAAGAAGCTGAAAAGTCGGCAAAAACTCAAGTCGGCAATCTCGCTGACATTATCCCAGCGCGCTATGGAGATATTTGGCTACGTGATACAGGTCCCATTTTTGCAAAAAATAATTTAAAACCTGTTGCACTTCGTTTCTCAACAAATAGTTGGGGGGGGAAATTTAATCTTCCAGACGATGAAATCGTTGGCGATGAGATCGCATTTCTCTCTGAAACACCGATATGTCGATTTAACTTTGTTCTTGAAGGTGGTGCTATTGATCACGATGGCCAGGGAACGATTCTGACTACAAAGCAGACCCTTCTTAATAAAAATCGGAATGCTTGGACGCAAAAAGAAGCAGAGACATGAAAAACATTCCCAACTTATTGCAACAGGTTACCTTACCCTCGGGCCCAAGGTGCTTGCGGAAGTTGACAAGCAGAAA
>JBJTOZ010000005.1:0-8348 GCA_046074825.1 Hyphomicrobium sp. | reverse complement strand
AGCATTGCAAAGATTACTTCTCCTGAGCGAGAATTAGGATCAGGCCCCGATTTAAATCAGATCTCGGCCAAAAATATCTTGATGCCATGAGATCAGCAATGAACAGCGCTATAGCAGAAAGACAATTATTGGTCTCCTAACTAGGGAGGTATTATTTTTAAAATGCAGGGCTCCCAATTCTATTCGATGTCTCACACAACACATGTAAACTGAAGGTCACAGTATTGATGGAACAAAAAGAAACCTGTATTCACATCGTAGAGTAGCAACTCGTGCCTTTGGACCTGAGCATCCGTTTCATCCAAAAAAATTAGAACAAATAGAACAGCAAGACAATATTGTGGTGCGGATGGACACTGTAAAATATGTTCTAGTAGGAAGAAAAAGTGAGTGAGGCAATCGCCTCGTCTTTCGCTTGCCATGGCTCTCGACGACTTATGAGCAGACATCAAGCTGCAAGGAGCTGGAAAGGAAAAAATGTGAAGATTTTTAAAGAGAAGGTATCATTATTTTGGGTTCATCCATCAAGGGGGGATCGTTGAAGATGCCTGTAGTTTTATAAAATATGTAGGGAATTACAGATGCGGGTCAGTCAGCTGGTTTAGCACGAAAGGTCGAAAAAATAGTACCCTTGATTTGCAGCAAGAAATAAATTGTCCATAATTTAGGAGATTCAGTTTTAAAACTATTATAACTATATCTTAAACTATAGATATCCTCGCATATAATCAGAATTTAAGTGTGTTCTTTTTAAAAAAATTAAAGCAAAAATAGTGTTAATTGGTCTCCTTAAATTGGATATGGTTATATGTTGGATGTAACTCCCTTTCTTAGAGGATATGCCGCTTTACGATATATTGAACTTGGATCAATGGATGCTGAGCATGTGCAAGAGCGACTTCTCAAAAGGCTTATACGGCGCGCACAAGATACAAGATTTGGACAAGAACATCATTTTTCAGAAATTGATACTGTTGAAAAATTCCAAAAATGCATCCCCTTGCGAACATATGAAGATTTTTACCGCGAATACTGGCAGAACCAGTTTCCAAAATTGAATAATTGTACGTGGCCCGATCTCATTCCTTATTTTGCTCTCACTTCAGGAACAACAAGTGGCAAAAGCAAATATATTCCGGTTTCTAAGGATTTAATTTACAGTAACTGGAAAGCTGCTCAAGATATTCTGGCTCACCATATTGCAAATAATCCTATGAGTAACATTCTAGGCGGTAAGTGCTTATTTCTTGGTGGAAGCACCCCTTTTAAAGAAGAAGCACCTGGTATTTTTTCTGGTGATATGAGCGGCATTGAGGTCCGCGAACTTCCATATTGGCAGGATCCATGGGTCTTCCCACATCGTGACGTTGCTCTTATTCCTGACTGGGAAAAGAAAATAAATTTGATTGCTGAGACTGTTTTGAAAGAAGATATACGATCAATAAGTGGCGCTCCGAACTGGCTCTTACTTTTTTTCGATAAACTTATTACGCTCAATCCAACTTATAAAAGATTAGTGGATTTTTTTCCAAATCTTGAATTGATAATACATGGAGCTATTAACTTTTCTCCTTACTATGACAGCTTCAAATCACTCCTTGCAGGCTCTCACGCTGAAACCCGAGAACTTTATGCTGCTAGTGAGGGTTCAATAGCAGTTGCAGATAAATCATCGAGTGAGGGGCTTCGGCTCATACTCGATGGAGGACTTTTTTATGAATTTGTTCCTTTAAATGAACTGAGCTCAAAAAATCCATCACGTTACTGGATAGCTAACGTCACAACAGACGTCGAGTATGCAATAGTTTTAACTACATGTTCGGGACTTTGGTCCTATATTTTGGGAGATACGATTCGGTTCATAAATCTCAAACCTCATCGGCTCTTTATTACTGGACGCACTCATTACCGACTTTCAGTTGTGGGAGAACATCTTATTGCAGAAGAAATTGCCCAAGCCGTTGGAGTTGGAGCTCACGCAATTGGTGCAAGTGTCACGGATTATTGCGTTGGTTCCTCGCATACCATTGGGTTAAAAACAGAGATGCGGCATCAATATCTTATAGAATTTTCAAAAAAGATTCCAAATGAAGCAGACTTAAAAAAGTTTGGAAGCTGTCTTGATAAGACACTGAGAAGTCTAAACGATGACTATGCTCAGCAAAGGGAGCATGATTTTGGTCTTAAAGAACCAGAAATAATTGCTGTCAAACCTGGAACTTTTTCATGTTGGATGAAGATGAAGGGGAAACTTGGTGGGCAACATAAAGTACCCAGGATTATAAATGACAATGAAGAATTTTTAAAGTTGAGAGAATTTGGTGAAAAAATGCCTCTATAAATCTACCTATAAAAAAGAAAATGATTGGATTTTAATGAGGCGCAACTGAAAAGGTTATTCCAATTAATAAAGAACCAAAATCAAAATTTGAAAGGGCTCATAAACAAACAGGACCGGCGCGTGCTATTAACACGCCCTACCGGCCCTTGATGCTCTGGCTTTCCTATCAAATGATATAGCGAGAGCTTGTTTAGTTATACATATAAACTCTTAATATTTTCTTAAAAGATAGAGTTAAAAGAGGCACTCTTACACAAATTTTTATCTAACTGTCCCTTAGTGGAGGGCGAATATCCAATTCATAACGTTGGAGAATATTCCAAGCTTCTTCTACTTCATCAACGTACTCAAACAAGCAAGTATCATAATGATCTATCATCCTGGCCTCGTAGAGAGCTTGAAAATTAATAACTCTGCTCCAGTATTCTCGATCAAATAAAACAACAGGAAGCTGAGATACTCTACGAACCTGTTTTAAGGTTAAAATTTCAAACAACTCATCTAACGTTCCAAAACCTCCAGGAAATATCACTAGCGCCTTAGCACGCATGGCAAAATGCATTTTTCGAATTGCAAAATAACGAAATCTGAAGGTCAGCTCGGGTGTAGAGTAGTTGTTAGCGGGCTGTTCATTAGGAAGAATAATATTAAAACCAATACTTTTAGCTCCTGCATCTGACGCACCCCGATTAGCTGCCTCCATAATACCTGGACCACCTCCAGTTGTTATTACATTATGAAGTGGTGTTCCGTTTGATGCTAAAGCTCCTCCTCTTTCTGAAACAACTCTTCCAAAATCCCGAGCCATTTGATACCAGCGTGCATGTCGGGCATAGAACTTTAAATGATCCTCCAACGCATTTGGGGAAATACATTTTAAATTATCACTTAAATGGCCAGCTTCAATTACACGGGAACTCCCAAAGACAACAATTGTAGAATTAACATTGTTTTGCCTTAGGGCTGTATCAACATTGTGAAATTCATCAGCAAGACGTAGGGGTCTTGAAGTACTTTCTGAAAGTGAAGAGATGCCCTCCCGACTAAGTATAGATTGAATATATGTACTAATATCATGCATAATTGTTTTACAAGTGAGACAATTAAGATGCCAGAGAAATTCCTGTTATAGGCGCCAAAAACAAAATCTGCAAATAAACATATCCAACATTTAATTTTAAAAAAGGGTAGAAACTCCGTTTCATGTTATTTATTATCCTTGCAAGATAAAGGAATTAATTCTTTCGAGAGATGGAAATATTTTTATAAAAATATCTTTTTATTATTTCAGTTATAAAAAGATATCCTACCACTGCCAAAAAAAGAAAGACAAAATAACTTCGTGGCAAAGAAACAAACCCAAAAATTTGCCCAAATGGAGTTAGGGGAATAAGTAGCCCAAGAGCAACAACACTTAAGGATAATGCAGTGAGAATTTGATTTGGTCTACTAGTCCACGGTGCCATTTCAGTTCTAATAACAAAAATTACAAGTGCCTGTGTGACAATAGATTCGATAAACCACCCTGTTTGAAACATGGCTTCATTTTCGCCGAACAATTTCAGAAGAACATAGAATGTCAGAAAATCAAAAATGGAGCTTACTGGCCCAAGCACCAACATAAACCGTTCGATAAATTTAAGATCCCACTTGACTGGCTTATGAGTAGCATCTTTGTCTACATTATCAAAGGGGACCCCAAACTCTGATATATCATACAATAAATTATTTAAAAGAATTTGAGGTGGCAGCATTGGGAGAAATGGAAGAAAGAGTGCAGCTCCCGCCATTGAGAACATGTTACCTAGATTAGAACTTGCTCCCATCAGGATGTATTTTGTAATATTCTTGACGGTCCGCCTTCCCTCCTCGATACCTTCACAAAGAACTCTGAGATCATGATCAAGTAGTACTAAATCTGCTGCTTCTTTTGCAACATCCGCAGCAGTGTCTACAGAAATTCCAACATCTGAAGCGTGAAGGGCTGAGGCATCATTAATACCATCTCCCAAGAATCCAACAGTGCAACCAGACCGTTTTAGAGCTAACAGTATGCGTTCTTTTTGGCTTGGAGAAAGACGACAAAAGAGATTAGTCTGTGAAAGGCGAGCCCTGAGTGCATCCTCGCTTAATAAATCAAGATCTTTTCCAGTAAGAAGACCTTTTATCTTGAGGCCTATAGCATTACAAACATGAGTCGTAATTTTTTCATTATCTCCTGTCAAAATTTTTATCTCAACACCTTGTTCTTTTAGGAAAAGAACCGCGCTTGAAGCATCTGCCTTGGGTGGATCAATAAAAAGTAGGAAACCAGCGAATGTAAGATCCTCTTCATCTGTTTTAAGAGCTTGAAGCTGATTGCGGAAGAAATGTCTGTATGCAACAGCAAGCACCCGATACCCATCAGAACCTAGTTGGTCAAATTGGCTCAGAAGTTTTTTACGGCCTGATTCAGACAAATTTTCTGTCTGCTCATTTTCAAGTCTAATATGTGTTGAGAGTGAAATAATATCCTCAGGTGCACCCTTTATAATCAACAAATGTGAGGCCCCATCATCAAGAAGAACAGAAATGCGTCGCCTTTCGAAGTCGAAAGGGATTTCGTCTATCTTAGTAAAATGGCTTGTTGTGAAAGTTTTTTTTGATAAAATCGCTTTATCAAGCGGACTTTTAATCCCGCTTTCAAAATAACTATTAAGAAAGCTTAATTCGAGAACTTTTTCAGATTCACGACCTTCAGTATCAATAAATTTTTCAAGTCGTATGCTATATTCAGTCAGCGTCCCAGTCTTATCTGCACAAAGAACATCCATAGCTCCCAAATCATGAATTGAAGCTAATCTTTTTACGACAACCCTCCGCTTTGCCAGACGAATGGCCCCGCGTGACAATGTAACTGTTACAATCATTGGTAATAATTCTGGTGTAAGCCCAACAGCTAAAGAAAGGGCGTAGAGCAGAGATTCTAAAAAAGGGCGTTGAAAAATTAAATTCACTGAAAGCACAAAAAAAACAAGAAATGTTGTAAATTTCAACATTAACATTCCAAAGTTTCTTACACCTCTTTCAAATGCGTCGGCCGGTTTCTGACTTTTTAATGCTCCTGCCAGCATCCCAAATTCTGTTTTAGTTCCTGTTTGATAAATAAGAAGTGTTGCGTAGCCACTTACAATGGAGGTGCCCATAAAGATGCTATTAACTGCACCGATTAATTCAGTGGTCGGGGCTGAAAGATCACAGACATACTTTTCAACTGGATAGGACTCACCCGTTAGGATAGCTTGATTAACATAGAGATCTTGGGAGCCAAGGATTCTACAGTCAGCTGGAACAACATCTCCTGCTGAAAGCTTAATGACATCTCCAGAGACTAAAAGGGAAACTGGGACGTCTATTTCGTGACCGTCTCTAACAACTGTACACCGTAGTCCAACGACTTTCTTCAAATCTTCTATGGCATTTTCGGCTTGTTGTTGCTGAAAAAGGTCTAAAGCAATACTGAGAAGTATAATCACAATAATAATAAAAAAACTTCTAGATTCTCCTGTGGCCAGAGATAGGGCACTAGCAAAAAAAAGGATAGCGATGAGAGGGTTTGTAAAACGATATATTAATTGGTTCCAAATGGAAGCTCGGTGTGTATGCAGGGCATCATTTGGACCAAATAAAGTGAGCCTTTTCTGCGCCTCCTCACCTGATAGTCCATTCTTGGAAGAACCAGTTTTTAAAAAGATCTGACTTAGCGGGACATTCCAAAAATGATCTTGAAACATGAATTATGCATTCAATCTTAAGTTAGTTCGAGGTACGGCACCCATCACATATTTGAGAAGAGTAAGTCTTAGTTTTGAAAAAAAGAAATTATTGTATTTGCTATTAATAAAACAATGTCCAGAGTATTCCTTTCCGACATTTAAGTCTACGGTAGAAACCTATAGGCTGAAGAGATTATATAAATTTTGTATCAGAAAATTAACTAAAGGTTATTTGAACACCAACCATTCAAAGTTCGAGAAATAAAAGCACAAAGAATTCTTTAATCATCTTTATTTAACTATGCTGAAGAGTTTAATCTCACAAAAAAAACCCTTCATTATGAAGTTTCAATCTTCGGAGAGAAAATGAAGCTAAGTCAAAAAGAAACGAAATTGGCCTTTCGAGAATTTGTATTATTTGTAGCTTCCTTAGGTTTTGTATCCCTTGTAGGCATTGGGGTTTCAGGGAATTTTAATGCTTTATTTTTTTCGATGATTGCTTCTGCCGCTATTGCTTCAATTCTAATTCGCAATCTCTTTCCTAAGAGGATGTTTTTTTCACTCACATTTATAAATCTTCTGGCTATTTATGCATCTATATTTTCTTTTTTTATGGAGGAGCTTTTTGGAAATATCCCTCCTCGTATTTCTGGAGTAGGGTTTAGTTTTCCAGTATTAGCTTTTCTTTGTGGATGTTTAATTTGGAGAAAGCAAATTGAGAAATTTGTCGATGATCCGCAAATACGGGATGGTCGCGCTTTGTTTGGTTCATTCTTTTGGCTTTTTCCAGTCTTTGCAGTTGGAACCGGAGCTTTTCTTCTCTCCCTTTTCTTTAATTTAGAAATAAATAATGAGCGCACATTTCTTCTAACTATGCTACTCATCTCGATTATTGTGCTATCGGTAAGTCAAAATGTGTCTATATTTCTCGTAGATGCTGGACTTCTATTAGAAGAATTTTTTCAAAGAATGTCTAGGATGACAATTCCTGCTTTCGCATTTCTTACCTTTTACTCTTTAGCGGTGATTGCTTTTGCGGCTATTTATACATTAATATCCCAAAATATAGGTGGACCTCATTTTAGGGTTGACGGTATATCTCGAAGTATCAATTTTTCAGAGGCTATTCACTTTTCTATAGTAACGATAAGTACCGTAGGATACGGAGACATCATTCCACTGAGTAGTTCTGCAAGACTTCTTGCATCTACTGAGGTTATTTGCGGAGTGATGTTACTTCTCTTTGGTGTTTCAGAGTTGCTGGAATACACTAGGGAGCATCGCAAAGACCAGACAAGAAAATTGTAAAGTATTTAATGGGAAGCATTACTCTGGAAAAAAGAGTAATCCGTGAGAGGATAAGACTTCACCAAAGCAAGGTGTTTTCATCTTCAAAAGGGTTACCCTCAACTGCCCTAATCAAACCTTTAAGACACCGAACTAAGGCCCATATGAGAAACAGAAGTAAAATAATATAGCCAAGATAAATATATGTTAGAAGGCCTCCAACAACGACAGTTAGAAAACCAAACCAAAAAGTACGAATCTGAAATCTAAAATGTGATTTAAAAGGGGCTCTAGCAACAGGTTCTTTGGCATGCGCTAAGATGATACCAATAAGAGCGCTCAATCCAATGAGAGAATTTAAATTCAGAGAACTGATTTGCGTTACAAAAATAGCAAAAATGCAGATTAAAAACAAAAAATAAACAGCTAAAGCATAGCTTCTGCTGTTAGCGTCAATCAAAGGAACCCCCATCGACTAAATATAAAACATAAATAGATTGATTCTGTTTTTTTGTATATCAGTCCAATATTGATATACTTTCAAAGAGTGCAAGCTCGACAAGAAAATCACAATGAAATTCATACGTCTTTAAATCCAATATTAACTGAATGAAATTTACTTATATGACACCCAAGCATTTCTATGGAGTGCAATTTGAGAAACAGAATAATAATCAATTAAAAACAAATAATATAGAAAAGGCCTTGATTGACATTGAGGCCAAATTCAAAAAGCCACGGAGAAAGACGCTACAAATTATTTCCTAATATGTAAGCGCACATTTCCCGAAAAAACTCTATGATCTATGGTTCAACAAAAAATATATATTAAGATAGAATTAAATAATTTCTTCTTCAACAGTCAGAAGCATTCTGTACAGACGGTCATCTGCTTGAGACAATAAAAGACCGAGTTCTTTTAACTCCTTTAAAACATCTGAATGCAGTGAGGGATCAAAAAACGA
>JBJTOZ010000004.1:0-4426 GCA_046074825.1 Hyphomicrobium sp. | reverse complement strand
ATCACTCTTTCTGGAGGGGTGATCGCTTTATTAATTATTCCAACTGCAATTTTTTGGCGAAGACATGATCCGACAAAAGTAAGATGGAGAGACAGATATAGGGATATAAAGTTTCCCTATGCTGTAGCAATTGCTTTGGGTGTTGCCTTAACATTTGCGGATGGTTGGTGGTTTACACGCTGAGATCTTTTTCAAGTGTGCTTCAGATAAAAATTATACTTTAACATCTTTAATGATATAGCGTGGAAAATTCTCTTCCTCGATCCCCTTTTCAGATCGCGCTATATTTTTTATTGAAATACCTGCCTTGTGTACAGTTGAGGGATCCCCTGAGATCAAAGGATGCCACCAAGAAAGCCCCTTCCCTTCCTGTACTCTTCTGTAAGCGCACGTACGAGGAAGCCAGTTCAGACTGGGAATTTTTTTAGGAGTTAAATTTATACAGTCAGGCATCTTTTTAAAACGGTTTTTATAATCTGAACATCGACAGGTTTTAATATTAAGAAGCGAGCAAGCCAGTCGTGTCACGTGGATAGCTCCCGTCTCTTGATCTTCCAACTTATTTAAACAACAACGCCCACATCCATCACAAAGGGATTCCCACTCCTCCTTAGTGAGCTGTTCAAGTGTCTTTGTTTCCCAAAAAGCCTGCTGAGGGGATTTTTTAAGCTCTTTAGAAGAATTGGAAGGAGGAGAGACTGAAGCAACTCCAGCCCTTTCTTTGGGAAAACTCGGTAATGGGTTCTTTCTGCGCCTTATCTTGGACATGTGGAACTTTACATTTCCTGTATGATATAGACTTCACCAACCTCTTAGTATGTGTTTCTATATTATCCTAATCATGTCAATAATGGGGTATGCAAATTGGGCGGTTGGAGATCTAAACAGGCTCAACTCCTGAAGCGATATCGCCTTCAGAGGCTCGAAGGAAAAATCGAATATTCCTTCACTGAATTATGGAACCTTTTTAATGATGCCTGCAGCTCAGCATCCACCTTTTTTAGTCGATTTCAGTTGCAGGGGTGGAAAAGGTTACTCAATGAACTTCTTTCTGATGGGTTTACGCTAAGTGCAGGTTTTCTTGTTGGGATGTATGCTCTTGCCATACCCGCACTGCTAGAATTTGATGAAGCACGTTTTCTAACAGGACAATACAGCGTAAAGTTTCTTGACAAATACGGAAAAGAAATTGGTCAAAGAGGTATTCTGCACAATGATGCAGTGCCGCTGGACCAAATACCTGATTCAATAATAAAGGCAACTCTTGCCACAGAAGATAGACGCTTTTTTGAACATTATGGAATAGATCTTTTTGGAACCATTAGAGCATTATCCGAAAATCTAAGAGCCAATGAAGTTATACAAGGTGGTTCCTCTCTCACGCAACAGCTTGCGAAAAATCTCTTCTTATCTTCAGAAAGATCTCTTGATCGAAAAGTTAAAGAGCTTTTTCTTTCTTTTTTACTCGAAAGCCGTTTTACCAAAAGTGAAATCCTTAAACTCTATTTGGATCGCGCCTACATGGGTGGTGGCGCATTTGGTGTAGAGGCAGCCTCCCAGTTTTATTTTGGTAAATCTATAAGAGAAATTAATCTCGCAGAGGCAGCTCTCTTGGCTGGTCTTTACAAAGCTCCCACAAAATATGCTCCTCATATCAATTTACCAGCTTCTCGCGCGCGCACCAATGAGGTTCTACAGAATCTTGTTGAGGCAGGTTTTTACTCTCCTGCAGAAGTTCAAGAGGCGAGACAAAATCCAGCGCGCATAATAGAAACAACCGTCGAAGATGCCCCTGATTGGTTCCTTGATTACGCATTCGAAGAAGTGCAAAGGCTCACTAAAGATAAAGGTCCCTATGTTCTGACAGCTAGAACAACTGTTGATCTTTCAATACAAAAAGCAGCAAACGATGCACTCATTCCATTTATTCAACAACAGGGAAAAGCTTACCAATTAAATTCAGGTGCTCTCGTTGCGATGGAAACAGATGGCGCTGTTCGTGCATTGGTGGGTGGCCCTGACTACGGAGAAAACCAATTTAATCGAGCAACCCATGCTCGCCGCCAACCAGGCTCGTCTTTTAAAGTTTATGTTTATGCCACTGCACTCGAAAAAGGATATAAACCTGAAACCACTGTACGAGATGCCTCAAGATCTTGCGGCAGATGGAGCCCATCTAATTTTGGAGGCGGTGGTGGATCGGGAGCAAGTTTGCCATTGTGGCTAGCTCTTGCAAAATCACTAAACACAGTTGCCACCGAACTTTCTTTTTCTGTTGGACGAGAAAAAGTTATCGAAATGACCCAACGCCTTGGTATCAAAGGTATTCGCAAAACATGTTCTATGGCACTTGGAGATTACGGTATTTCACCACTAGAGCACACTGGAGGAATTGCAACTTTCGCAAATGGAGGAAAAAAAGCCACGCCCTACGCCATTCTTGACCTTTACACATCGAAGGGTGAACTCATCTACAGCCGTGAAAAAGATGAACCGCCTTCTCCTCAGGTAATTAAAAGTGAAGTTGCACAAAATATGAACCAAATGTTGAATAAAGTTGTCACTGAAGGAACGGGTCAAAGAGCGGCTCTTGATTTTACGCACGTTGCAGGAAAAACTGGAACAAGTACCGGTCCTAATGACGTTTGGTTTGTCGGGTTCACGGGAAAATATGTGGCTTCAATATGGCTTGGAAATGATGATAACAAACCGATGAAAGATTCAAATACTGGTGGACAGGTAGTAGCTCCCCTATGGCATGACTTCATGGTTGTCATTCATAAAAATATGAACATTCCAACCATCCCAGGACTCCAACCCCACCCCAAACAAATAGAAGAATATAAAAGAATTGAGGAACTTAAAGTTTCTAATCCTGAACTTGCTGCAACTCTTATAGGTGAAGCAGATCCTAATTCTCATAAGATGCCAGAAAAAACTCGTAGCATCCTCAGAACACTTGCGACCGATCTTAGAAATGCTGCTTCGGACAAGAAAAAAAATGAAGAAAAGAAAGAAGGAAATCTTCAGTCCTCACCTTCTGCATTTGTAAAGAATTTAGTTCCTAAAAGTTTTATATCAGATCAAAGTTCACAACAGGTACTGTCAGGGGCAAGTGTTCCAAGCAAAACTGAAGGGATTGAAAGCGCGCAGTGAATATGTTTCTTAAAAAATATTCTTATTTCCTTAAACTAAAAAACTACATATCCTCATCGCTGAACATTCTTTTGCAATCCCTAATATTGGCGTTGATAATTTTAAGTCTTGGAGTTGGATCGAGTTGGTACTTTATTAAAAATGGATCAAGGATATCTACAGTTTCCTACGGACCATGGCAGACTTGGCGCAGCGCTGCAGAACCAGATGCAGATCCTTACACCAACGCTCATTTTATCCTTACAGGAGCGTTACCCCTCCCCGCGGATGTTGGAGAAACCTACGTTGCAACAAAAGATAGTGATGGCAAGTCTCTTCATTCATCATGTGATTATAAAATTATAAGCAGCCCTCAATCATTTTTACTTTGGAGTCTTGCAGTTTTTGATTCTAAGGGACAGGTAATAAAAAATCCCTCTGATAGATATTCTTTTACCAACAAAACGGCTGCACTAGATGAAGATGGCCGATTTACTGCCATACTATCGCGCTCAGCAAAGCCTGGAAATTGGTTGCCAACAGCAGGCGCGGGATATTTGACTGTCGTCTTTATGGTAATGAACACAAAACAAAATAGTGAAATCCAGCCCTTAGATTATCTTCCAAAGTTTGAGATCCTAAATTGCCGATAAAATCAACAACGACCTTAGCACAATTTCCAAAGATTAACTTCTTGCTGACGATACTGTTTGCCTCAGTGATGTTACATATTTGCGCAACATTTTCATATTCTCATTTTTTCAATCTGTCTGCTTATGAAAGGCTTCAGCCTCATCTCAGAAAAAACGCAATGAATATCTTGCAACCCATAACAGCTGAAAAACAACTGCTTCCTTTTCTCTCCTCAGACACACAACTTGCAATCTGTCATTACGATACAAGTCAGCATAACGTTGTCATAAAAGCCATACTCCCAGAACAAGGGTGGAGCATTGTACTCTATGATAAAAAAGGAATAAGCCTCTACTCGGATGTCGCGAACCCTTATGGAAAAACTCTGGTTGATCTTTATTTAGTGCCAGACGACAATCGTTTTTTAGGAATTTCCAAAGAAACTCAAATTCATTCAAATTCATTTAACCAAATATTGATCAAGGCGTCTGAAGGCTTAGCAGTGATAATATCCCTAGACGCAGGTTATTCCTACAAGAATAGAAATAAAGAAATACTGCAAAAAGCAAATTGCTATGAAGAAAAGAGTTCTCGATAAAAAGAAGACATGACCTATTGTGTCTTACTTTTTTTTGCTTTTACGAGATTTTGAACTTGG
>JBJTOZ010000003.1:0-3544 GCA_046074825.1 Hyphomicrobium sp. | reverse complement strand
TGAACCCGCATTATCTTTGATCGAATTTAGCCGCATTCAATTAACCTCAAATTTTTTTATTTTTAATTTATTTCGAATCCGAAACAATGCGCACAAGATGTGATATGGAATTAATCATTCCTCGAATAGAAGGAGTATCTTCTAACGTTCGACGTTGGTGCATTTTGTTCAAACCTAAACCTCTCAACGTTTTGAATTGTAATTCTGGACGTCTAGCAGCACTTGCTATCTGCTCTACAATCAATGTTTTTTTAGCTGCCATAAAATATCCTGTGCAATTAAACTTCTGATGACACTTCTGCGGAGGCACTTCCTTCGCGTCGTCGTGAAACAATACTTGATACTTTCATACTGCGACGAGCTGCAACTGCTCTGGGATTTTCTTGTGTTTTTAAAGCATCAAAAGTTGCCCGGACCACATTGTATGGATTGCTCGACCCTAAGGACTTAGCGACCACATCTTGAACACCCAACATTTCAAATACTGCACGCATTGCACCACCCGCAATTATTCCCGTCCCTGGTGGGGCTGATCTGACAACAACACGTCCTGAGCCATGGCGTCCTTCACTATCATGATGTAGCGTACGTGCATCACGTAGTGGAACACGCACTAAAGATCGTCTTGCTGATTCAGTGGCTTTGCGGATGGCTTCAGGAACTTCCCTGGCTTTTCCATGTCCGAAACCTACTCTGCCCTTTAGATCGCCAACAACAACAAGCGCTGCAAAGCCAAATCTTTTTCCACCTTTTACAACTTTTGCGACACGATTGATGTGAACAAGTTTATCTGTAAACTCGCTCTCGGACTTATCACGTCCTCTTTCTCTTTCTTTTTGGGGTCCTCGTGCCACAATAAATTCCTTCTCTTAAAACTTTAAACCACCTTCACGTGCTGCGTTTGCCAACGCTTCTACTCGACCATGATATAAAAAACCACCACGATCAAAAACAACAGAATTTATTCCAGCTTTTAAAGCTCTCTGCGCTACAAGTTTTCCCACTTCAATAGCCGCCATTTTATCCGCTCCTGTTTTAAGAGTTGTTCGTAAATTTTTGTCTAATGAGGAAGCAGCGACAAGAGTTTTTCCTTCTGTATCATTAATTATTTGAGCGTATATATGCATACTCGAACGATGCACTGATAATCTTGGCCTTTCACTTGTTCCTTTGCCCACAGACTTACGCACACGGGCTCTACGTTTTGCAAAATTCGATGTATGCGTACTCATGCTCTACCTACTTATTTCTTCTTTCCTTCTTTGCGGAAGATATATTCACCCTGATAGCGAACACCCTTACCTTGATAAGGTTCGGGCTTGCGCGAAGCTCTTATTTTTGCTGCAAGCTCACCAACAGCTTGTTTATCTATACCAGATACCGTTACCACATCCTGTTTTGCTCCGCCAACTTTAACTTCCAAGCCCTTTGGTACAGCAATATTTACGTCATGACTGTACCCGACGGCAAGATTAAGGGTATCCTTGCCTTTCATTGCTGCTTTAAATCCAACCCCATGAATTTCTAATGTATGAGAATACCCTTCTGAGACACCTTTGATGAGATTTTGTATCATGGTTCGAGACATACCCCACATTGCGCGGGATTTCTTAGTTTCATCTCGTGGTTCTACCCCTATACCCTGAGGTGTTTTCTCAACCTTGATCTGATCAGGAACCGTAAATACCAGCTCCCCTTTCGCACCCTTCATTACAACCTTCTGCCCAGAAACAGTTGCTGTTATTCCAGGCGGAACTGAAACTGGCTTTTTGCCAATACGTGACATGGATAATTCCCTTGTCTTTCAAATGCATTCAAGTGAAATAATTAAAATATGTTGCAGATAACTTCGCCGCCTACGTTTTGTTCTCTTGCCTTTGTGTCAGACATTACACCTTTAGGAGTTGAAAGGATCGAGACACCCAATCCATTTGCCACTGATTTAAGCTCATTAACAGGAGAGTAAACCCTTCGACCAGGCTTCGAAACCCGATGAATTTTCCTGATAGCGGGTTGGCCATTATAATATTTAAGTTCGATCTCAAACTCAGGAGTTGAGCCCTTTTGTTGGACCTCAGTATACCCTCGAATATAACCTTCTTCAGTCAACACATCGAGTATCCGTGCTCGAAGTTTAGATGCAGGTGTAGCTATTTTTGAGCGACGACGCATCTGAGCATTTCTAATGCGTGATAGCATATCTCCAATTGGGTCATTTATATTCATTTTATTTTCCTTACCAGCTCGCTTTGACTATCCCAGGAATTTTGCCTTGACTGGCAAGTTCCCTGAGCTGGTTTCTGCAAAGTTTGAACTTGCGATAAACGCCTCGTGAACGCCCTGTCAGTTCGCATCTATTGCGAATTCTCGTTGGATTTGAATTACGAGGCATTTCAGCAAGCTTAATGCGAGCAGCGACTCGATCTTCTGCTGGACGTTTTACATCATTAGCAATTTCTTTTAATCTTTTTCGTTTTGCTGAGGTTTGAACTGCCAATCTTCTTCGGCGGTTATTTTTTTCAACTGAACTTGTTTTTGCCATTAAAAATCCTCCAAAGGCCTTTCGGTTTAAAGATAATATTTTACCGAGGTCCTCTAGCTGCGAAATGGAAAATTAAAACCCCTAAGTAGCTCGCGGGCTTCATTATCCGTTTTCGCACTGGTTACAACTATCACATCCATACCCCAAACTTGATCAACTTCATCGTAGTCGATCTCAGGAAAAATGATGTGCTCTTTTAATCCGCAAGCGTAATTCCCACGACCATCAAAACTTTTGGGATTTAAACCGCGAAAATCCTTTACACGTGGCAAGGCTATGGTCACTAAGCGATCAAGAAATTCATACATTCTATTGCCGCGAAGTGTCACTTTAGCACCCAGAGACATTCCATCTCTTACCTTAAACGTTGCAATTGATTTTTTTGCCTTTGTGACTATGGCCTTTTGACCGGAAATAAGAGAAAGATCTTTAGCTGCATTCTCAACTTTCTTGCGATCTACAGTTGCTTCTCCAATTCCCATGTTTAAAACAATCTTTTCTATTGTAGGAACCTGTAGTTTATTTTTATAGCCAAATTTTTTAAAGAGTTCATCACGAACGACTTTATCATAGTGAACCTTCATTCGAGGCTTATAATCTTTGGGGACAGAGAAATTTTCCTTTGATTTAGAAAGGCCCTCTTCCTTTTTAGCTGACAGTTCTTTTGGCTCAGCTTTTTTGTGCTTAGTTGATAATGAGCCAGTTTTTGAATTGCCTCCTTTTGAAGTTTTTTCACTCTTCGCCATAGTCTATTTTTTCTCCGGTAATATTTCGCCAGAACGCTTTGCGACCCGAAGTTTTCTTCCATCTTCGAGTATTTTAAAACCTATACGAGTTGGCTTGCCGTCTTTTGGATCTTCAAGAGCCAAATTCGATATGTCTATTGGTGCTTCTTTTGAAATAATTCCACCTTCTTGAGATGCTGATTGTCTTTGATGCCGCCGAACAATATTGACTGAACGAACCAAGGCTCTATTCTCACCAGGTCGCACTTCAAGAACT
>JBJTOZ010000002.1:0-12132 GCA_046074825.1 Hyphomicrobium sp. | reverse complement strand
AGCTTAGCATGCTCAGCCCAATTCATCGAGGAAAATTTTTCTCTGAAAATTTCTGAGATTTTACTTTCTTCACCATCCATTTTGAGCTTAAAGTGTTTTTTTAATTGTTTTTTTAAAATTTTTATTCTGGTTTGTATTTTGGAGGTATTATCAAACGTGTCTCCAAATGTTTCTCCTAACCATTCGTGGTATCTGAGGGCCTCACTGAGTATGTGTTCAAAACCAGTCTCCGTAGTATAGGAAACAGCTATTGAAAGTGCTTTGCCGAGTGGAGCACTTGGTGCTCTGAGACCAGCTTCGAGAATTTTATTAATCGCTCTTTGCTTTAGTTTTTTTGTCTCTGTATCTTCAAGAATTTTGAAACCTGGTGTTACACCTGCTTCGAGGGGGAAGCGTTGCAAAAGGCGTTCAGAAAAAGCATGTATTGTTTGGGCTTTAAAACCACCCGGTGTTTCTATTGATTGAGTAAAGAGAGTGCGAGCACGATTTTTTTCTTCTGATGTTGGCTCCCTTAAAAGATACGTAAAGAGCGCTTTATGTAAAGATAGATCATCTAAACCTACAAATCGGGCTAGCTCAGAAAAGACACGCTTAGACATTTCTGTAGCTGCAGCTCGGGTATATGTTAAACAGAGAATGCGTTCAGGTTCAGTTCCAGAAAGTAGAAGCCGTAAAACACGCATTGTTAAAACGTGAGTTTTGCCTGTACCTGCGTTTGCGCTTACCCATACCGAAGATCGAGGGTCGGAAGCTTTAAATTGTGCCTCCTGTGTACGCTCTAGTTCTTGGTCTATATTTAAATGCGAAAGATTAGCTTTCATCATCAGCCCCATCCCATTCTTCATGTCTGGATGTTGACCATTCGTCTATGCGTGCCAAGTGGGTATAATCATCGAATTTATAGGAAAATCTTTGTTTTCTTAATGGTCTGTAGGGGGCATTTTCATCGTCAAAGTAGGCAACGTAGCGCTTCAATCCAGAAAGGGTATCAAGAGCAAGCGCTTCTAAGTTCTCCGTTTTTATATCAAGTTCCTCTCCTGCGGGATGTCCACCGGTAATACGTATATAACGAAGTAATCCTATTCTTTCAGGGGGGACTTCAGGAAAACCAGATTGAGATGCGATGGCAGCCTCGAGTGGTAATTGGGGTGAAATGCCTTCAAGGACCCTTTTCTTACTAGGTAGGGTTCCAGTTTTATAATCAGTTATCAAAATCTCCGAAGGTGTAATATCAATTCTATCAGCTCGGGCTGTTAGTGTAAAAGGACCTGCGGGAGCCTCAAAAACTAGGCTACCTTTTATTTCTGCTATAACTCTTTTTGTATCTGAGCGACGTTGAGGCTCTGTCAAAGCGAACCACTCACAAAATCTAGTAAATTTAGGTAGCCAAAAAGCATTAATGCGAGGGTGTGCGTGATAGTTTTTAAGTAGAGTTTGTGCAAGGCTACTCAAGGTTCCGCATATATCGTCAGGAAGAGACTTAGGGTAAAGTTTTGTGAAGCGAGATAGAACTTCATGTATAATCTGGCCATGTAAACCCAAATCTGGTTCTAGCCCAAGCTTTGGGAGAGGTTCTATTTTTAAAATCTCTTTAGCGAAGATGGCGTATGGATTAGAAAGAAAAGTCTCAACTTGAGAAACAGACAATTTTCTTGGTCTTAATTCCACAGATGGCCTAGGATTAGGGCATTCGATCCTTTTTGTTTTAGACAGGTCAGCATTTTGTTGTCTTGCCCAATCAAACCAAGGACGAGTTGGTTTAAGTGCATCTCGTAATCCCAAGGCTTCGAGTAAAGCCAAAACCCTATTTATCCAACGAGAGGGAACAGTAGGAGCTCCATCTATTTTATCGGCGCGGGTTAAAATTAATTGTGAAGTACAAATAAATGAGAAGAAGTCATGTGCAGCCAATCCGATTCTTTCTTCTGGTGAGGGAAGCCCAAGACTTTTGAGCATCCCTCTGCTCAGCCATGGTCCGCTATCAGGTGTGGCAGGCCAGACCCCTTCATTTAGTGATCCTAAAACCAAGATATCAGCGGTCTGCAAACGGGCTTCGAGTGGTCCCCAAATAAACAATCTTGGATGAGAGGGTATGCTAGACCGAACATTAATACCAATTATTAAATTACGATAAAAGTCAGAGTAATCAGAAATTGGTAACTTTAAGAGAGGTTGCCTCTCATCAAGAAATTCTTGAAATAAAAGTTTAGCTGCATCGCCCCCCTCGCCTTGCCAGAGGAGAGAAGGTTGATCATGTTGGTCAATACTTGGATGTATGGGTTCTGCAAAAGAAATATTTTCCGCAACAATCAGATGTGCCCGAGCTATTTCAATGAATAAGGCTTCAAATGATTGTTTTTTTAATTCTATCAAAGGTAAAAAACTATTCTCCAGAGCCTTGATTAGATCAAACGCAGACTGCCAATCCTCCTCTTTTAAACCCTTTAAGAAACTTTTTTTTGTTTCCCCTATTAAAAACTCCTCATAGGCATTTTGAAATGCTGCAGTGACCCCATCAAGACCAGTGCCAACGTAGGGTCTGCGAAAAGTTGTAAGTTCTAAAACTCGGGCAGAACGTCTTATTTTCTTAGGATCCATTCCAAGTCTTGTGAATGGATGCTTGAGAAGAGCTACTAGATGAGTAGGCGCGAAGTCTTCAGTGAGTACATTTATAATTAGTTCCAGAAAAGTTCCCTGCACAGTTTTTGTAAAAGGTTTTCCTGCAGAATCATCTATGCGTATCCCCCAGCTTTGAAGGCGCGTTGTAACTCTTCTTGCAAGCATGCGATCAGGCGTAACAAGAGCTGCTGTTTGATGAGGTGTTTCAATTGCTTCACGTAAAATAAGTGCAATTGTCTCAGCTTCCTCATGATCACTAGAGGCTTCAATAAGACTGATTTTTTTTAGAGCATTTTCTAATTGAGTTTTATCATTGATATTTTTGATATAAGGATGCCATAAATTTGTAGTACTGGATGGGCGCATCACTTCTGAAAAAAAATGCTCGCGTTCTTTTAGTTGGTTTTGAGTATGACTCATTAGCTCGTGGACATCCGAGCGTTCAACCCCTAAATTTTTTAAAATTTTTGAGAGACCGAATTGTGGATGCTCCGGATGTTTATCGAGGATTCTCTCCCAACTCATTTTATCTAAATTAGTGTCTAGGCTTGGTAGAACAATTGCCCCATTAGGCAAGTTTAAAACACATTTCATCAATCTTGCTGTGGCTGGTACGCAGCCTGTGACGCCTGCAACGATGACAGGGCCACGCGGTGGATATTTTTTTAGACGCAGTGCTTCAGCATCAATAATGAAATTACGATGTGAAATGGGAGAAAGCAGCTTTTTTGAAGAAAGATAAATTGGCCATTTTGTTGATAGAATTTTTATTAATTTTAAAGTCTTTTCCCAATGAAGAGAATATGTTTCAGGTACGAGTTTTTTGAATTGTTCGAGATTAATTTCGTAGCTTTCAATTGAATCCATCAATTCAGAAAGTTCAATTGCAAAAATTACTGCTTGTGCTGCTGTTTTTGGGCCAGTAGCTTGGAGACTGGTAAAACCACCATCCTCTTTTAGATTTTTTTCTGAATCTGATTTTGACCACTCGAGAATAAGCCTTGAGAGTTCGAGGCGCCTTTCCATTTCAGTTGTTGCTGGAGCAATAGACTTTTCTGTTTCAGGCGCGTCTCTGAATGATCCGCTTACGAGTGAAAATTCCTCATCTCCTTCGGAAATTGGAAATATTTTTGGAAGAAGCATTGCTCGCCCACCTGCTTCCCTTAAGAAAGCCTCTTGCAACGCTCGACTTGATCTCCTGTTTGGTAAGTAAAGAGTAATTTCTGTAAGGTTAAATTGATTAGGCTTTTTTCCATAAGGTGAGGGTAGATGGCCTTCAAGAAGCGCCTCCACCAGACTTCTTAAAAAAGGACGACTTGCTGGAACACTATAAATGCGAGGACCGACTGATTTTGACACTGCACATCAACCTAATGCGAATACAGAATTTAATAAGCAATTATTTGCTTGAGTTGTTCTTCTGCTGCTTTTAGGGCGCTGGGGGTTCCTAGATGCATCCATGTGCCCTCAACTTTAATACCGTGTAAACGGTCATTCTTCATAGCCCGATCCCACAGAACATTTAGAGAGAAAGTGTCTATTGGGTTATTGAGGAAAATCCGAGGGTGAGCTATAGAAACACCAGCGAAAACATATGGGGCAGTGCTGTTCTTTTCTCTTCTGCGCAGAGCACCAGAAGTTTCAATAAAAAAATCACCCTCCCCTTCATAGCCGATGCTTTGGGATTTGTGAGCTAAAATCATTAATGCATCCATACGGTCTGGGTCCCATGCATTTATAAGCGCATTGATCCATTTTTCTTTTTTTTCAATCCAAGTCGTATCAGAATTATGAATAATAAAAGGATTTGGCCCGATTAGGGGAAGGGCTTTGATGATACCTCCTCCTGTATCGAGGAGTTTCTGACGTTCATCTGAGATAATGATACGTGGGTTTTTTGTTTTTTTTAAGTGCTCTTCAAGCTTATCAGCTAGATAATGCACATTTACGACAACTTTAGTTATTCCAGCACCAGAAAGCCTATCAATGACATGATCTATCAAAGGGCGATTTTGAAGAAGTACCAAAGGCTTTGGAACAGTGATGGTCAAAGGCCGCATTCTTGTGCCCAGCCCAGCTCCTAAAATCATTGCAGTATTAATCATTTTAAACCAAGAAATAGAAAAGAGTAAAAGTTTAGATAACTCGATATTTGAGTCTCACGCTTGAAGTGTACGTTCGAGGTAGGAGAAATGCTTCATGTACCATTTTTTTAGCTCAGAAAGTTCAGGGTGTTGCAGATTTTTCTCAAGATAAGTCCATATTCTAGGTATATGCTTTAGGTATTGGGGTTTGTTATCCCTTTTTGAAAGACGCGCAAAAATACCAAGTATTTTCGTGTTCCTTTGTGCACCTAGAGCTGCGTAATTAAAAAGAAAAGCAGATTTGTCAAAAGAGGGATCATGCGCAGCCGCTCTTGAAATGTAGTAGTTATAAAGTTCATACTCCACGTTTGGTGGAACATCTAGGCGTGCATCTTGTAAGAGTGAAACTAGATCGAATGCAGGATGTCCGATCAGTGCATCTTGAAAATCTAGTAATCCAACCTTGTCTTGAGATTGTGTTCCTGCATCAGATAACCATAGCAAATTTGGTGAATGAAAGTCACGTAATGTTAAACAGCGCGAGGGAGCATTGAGAATTCTATTAATAACATCTTTCCATAAAAGTTCAAAAATCTGACGTTCTTCATCTGAAATCTTTTGTTTTTTAATAAGGGGCCAATACCAGTCAGGAAGTAATTCAATTTCGATTTTGTATGCCTCAAAGTCGTAATCCTGTATGGGTGGATATCCTCTTTTCTTTTCGTTCCATTGGAAAATGCGCGACTTGGATATTTTTCGCATTTCAAGAAGAACGTCTGTGGCTGCTTGCCACATTGGGGTAAGTTCTTTGCCCGAAACAACTTCTGCTCCAAAAACTCGATCACCTAAATCCTCAAGAAGTAATAGACCTAAAGAATGATCGGCAGCAAAAATTTTGGGAACATGAAGGTTTTCAGTCTCAAGAAGCTCAGCAATACTTTGGAAGTTGACAGTGCTCTCTGCTAAATGAGCAATTTTACTATAGGATGGTCCCCCTTTAATAGGAGCGCCATCTGGCTGCGCAGGCCAATCCATAAGGATGTAGCTTTCCTTTTTTGCAACCAATCGTGCATAAGCTCGAGCTGAGGCATCTCCTTGCAAATAAAGAACTCTTGGTTTTTCAGGGAGTTCTAATTTTGTAATGAAGTTTGATATTTGTTTCAGTCTTTCGAGTCGTTCTATCCATAAGCCTTGGGCTTCAAGGGTGATATTTCTTAATTCTGGATTTGGGACTTCAGAGAAGGTGATATCAAGTGAATTCTCACCTAGATTTTTTTTTGATTTTTCAGGCCATTCGAGGATAAGGGCGCTAGATCCCACAAGATCGTCTAAGGAGAGCTCTTTAATCTCACTTTCGTTTGATAGCCTATAGAGGTCAATATGTGAAAGATTAAGCCGTGAAGCCTGATAGGTTTGCACAAGGGAGAAGGTGGGACTTGGAACTTCTGCCTCAGGCTCAGCTAAAACGGATCGGATGAGAGCTCTAGCAAAGGTCGTTTTTCCAGCTCCCAATTGGCCGTGTAATTTGAGGACGTCTGAGGTTCTAATTTTCAATGCTATAAGTTCAGAGAGGGCAATTACATCCTCCTCCTTAGCATTTTCTATTTTCCAGACTGTTTTCATGATATTTCGTGAATTGATGACTTATAGTGCTTTCAAGTTTAGATTTCTGATGCATTGGCAGCCGTATTGTAACCTTTGTGCCAATTCCAGGCTTTGATTCCAGTTCAATAGTTCCACGATGCATTTCGGTTAAACTTTTAGCTAAAGAAAGACCAAGACCTGTTCCCCGATGTTCTCCAGCTTGATTTCGGGTTTCAAACCGTTGGAATACAATTTTTTGTTCCTCGAGAGGTATGCCAATACCCCGGTCCTCAACACAAAAAACAATATCCTCATTATCTTGCCAGCAAGAAATATTAATGACCCCCTGATTTTTAGAGAAACTAATAGCATTTAAAATTAAATTATACAAAATTTGTTTTATACGTGCTTCGTCTGCAGTAAAGGGATGAACATAAGACTGTATAGAGACATCGATTGTAAGACCTTTTCTTGCAGCGCGTTCTTGAAGCCCCTTTAGAGTGCTATCGATAACTGAGTGAGGGTCAACAGTACTTAGTTGGAGTTCTAAAGAGCCTGCATCAATTGTTGCCAAGTCTAATAAATCATTAATGATTGACAGTAATGATTTAGAAGACAGGTTTATATGATCCAAATATTCTTTTTGTTTCTCTAACAGGGGACCAAATTGTGGACTTAATAGAAGATCGCTAAACCCAATAATATTTGTAAGGGGTGTCCGCAATTCATATGAAACATGTCCTATAAATTGATTTTTGAGTCTATCAGCAACAATAAGAGCATCATTTCGTTCTTGCAGGGTTCTTTGATATTTTCGGGTATCCGTGACATCAGAAAATATAAGGAGTGTCCCCCCGTCTGGCAAAGGTTTTACATTAAAATCTATCACGCTTTCATCTGGACGTAGCATTTGACCTTCTAAAGGGCTGCGATCTTTAGGAAAGCCAGTGACTATATATTTGATATTTTCCCAAGTGTTTCCGTCATCAACTAATACTCGGGTATACTTTATAAATTCTTCTATGTGAGGACTTAAACTTAACTGTCTGCTTGATAAATGCCATATGTGCGAAAATGCATTGTTGAAAAGCTTTAATCTCCCATCCGTACCGAATACTGCGACACCTTCTTTTAAGCTATTAAGTGTTTCACCCTGAACTTTGTTTAACTCAATATATCTACTTTCAAGGGAAAGTTTTTCAGTTTTGTCATTAAAAAAATAGGTCATGCCTCCATCTGGGCGACCTTCTGCAATGACTTGAAGAATTCGACCATTTGCTAAGTGCCAAAGGTCCTCAAGAATTCCGCCATCCTTATAAATCGCATGTAATTTTGCTTTCCATTCTTTATAATTAGGGACATCTGGAAGCTTACATTCGTCACGTAGACGATCAAGGATGGCTCCATCTTGAGGATTTGCATCCAACCATTTTTCGTCGAGTTGCCAAAGTTTTCTATAACCCGTATTACAAAAAGTTAGTTCAGCTTTTGCATTA
The DNA here is from genome assembly GCA_046074825.1 of Hyphomicrobium sp. Classification (GTDB taxonomy): domain Bacteria; phylum Pseudomonadota; class Alphaproteobacteria; order Rhizobiales; family Hyphomicrobiaceae; genus JAGVSR01. The sequence goes on along the minus strand of JBJTOZ010000002.1, from coordinate 4,349 downwards.
AAGATGGCAATCGCAGTCGATACACGCTCTAGAGCTCGATCATATGCTGATATATGACGGTCTAGAGTGTTTTTTGTTCCTTCAAGCTCGGCTAAATCTATTGCAACCCCTGCGCTCTCCTCTGCAAGGGTGACGATAATTATCTGATGAACCCTGGGTACATTTCCCACCATGAGTTCAACTTTTCCATCGTAGGTCCCATTTTTTTTAAGTGCCTGTTCAATAGATCGACGATGTCTAGACTCTACTAGTTCAATCTGTGTTTCAATTACCTCTTTCTCACCTACTGCATCCACTGCCTTAACATAGGCCTTATTAATCCAGGTAAGCTTACCAAATTTATCTCGTAACCATGCAGGGCTAGGTAAGATATTCAGAAGTGTGCGGCTTGATAAGACGTCACGGCTAATTTTTTTTTGTTGGTCAAGAATGAGACTGAGTTCTCTTTTATAGCCTGCTATATCTCTAAATCTGAGGATTGCTTGGCTTCCCGTGGCTCTGCCTTCTACCTCGATGTGGCTGCCTCGTGTTGTTGTTAGAATAAGGTTGAAAGTTTTCCCCTCAGCAAAGAGGCTGTCAATACCAGTTTTCAAAAGCACGGCTGATTTTTTCTCAAGCCAGGCACCATAACGTAGAATTTCGCGATCAGCATGAGGTATCCCTGATATATGGCTCAAAGAGCTCTCAATAATTTTAAAACCTTTCTTTTCGTCCCAATGAATAAGAATTTGAGGTTCTGCTTTGACAATTGCAGTGTAAGAGACAAGGTGTCTTTTTAAATTTTCAATTTCAGAGTTTTGAAAGTTTTTAGCTTTTTGATAGGTGCGAATTCCAAGGAAGGTTAGGCCTAAAGCAACGAATACAATGATTGTAGAAATTCCAATGACAAGGAATATTCCCTCTGTCAGTTTTGGTGAGTTTAAAGGAAACTTAATAACGGCGCTTGTGAGAACCAATACACAAAGAATACTAGCAATAAGTAGAAGCGCTAGCTCCAATCGCGTATTGAATTTGCTTGCTTGCGAGAAAACTCGTTGCATTGGCTCTTAACTGCCGCCATGATGAGGCTAAAATTCAAGGGTGGAAACACGCGACGCGACCACTCAACACTTTTAAGTCCAAAAATTTTTGAACTAAAATGCTTAACAATTGATCCGAATCAAACTCTTTTATTATGCTTGTAACAGCCGGTGTTACCAGACCTGTTTCGCAACTGGATTTTGGATAAGGAAAGTTAACAGCAGAAAGGGTCTAACCCCGCGTTTTTTGGATGAAATAACCAAAAGATGGGATGGCCGATTCGGCAACCTCTGCAATTTCCTTATCGGGAGTGTGCCCAATCAGTAACGATAATGCTCTGATTTATAGGGACCATTGGGATTAACACCTATATATTCGGCTTGATCGGAGCGCAATTTTGTAAGCCTGGCACCGATTTTATCGAGATGAAGTCGAGCTACTTTCTCATCAAGATGCTTAGGCAAGGTGTAGACTTGGCGTTTATACTGAAAGTTATTTGTGTAAAGCTCTATTTGAGCGAGCACTTGGTTAGTGAAAGATGCGGACATCACAAATGAAGGATGTCCCATGGCATTACCAAGGTTTACCAGGCGTCCTTCCGAGAGAAGAATGATGCGTTTTCCATCAGGGAATTCAATTTCATCAACTTGTGGCTTTACGTTATGCCATTTGAAATTTTTTAGGCCTGAGACTTGGATTTCATTATCGAAGTGACCAATATTGCACACAATTGCCCTATCCTTCATCGCGCGCATATGATCTGTAGTGATGACGTCTTTATTTCCAGTGGCCGTAACAAAAATATCGGAACGTGGAGCTGCTTCCTCCATTGTCACAACTTCGTATCCTTCCATAGCAGCTTGAAGTGCACAAATAGGATCTATTTCAGAAACCATTACGCGGCAACCAGCCTGACGTAATGAAGCAGCAGAACCTTTACCAACGTCACCAAACCCAGCAACCATAGCTATTTTTCCAGCCATCATAATATCAGTTCCTCGTCGAATGCCGTCAACTAGAGACTCACGGCATCCATAGAGGTTATCAAATTTTGACTTTGTTACTGCATCATTTACATTTATAGCTGGAAACAAAAGCGTACCCGACTTTTGCATTTCATAAAGTCGACGCACCCCTGTTGTGGTCTCCTCTGAAACACCTTTGATGTTGTCTGCAATTTTTTTGAACCAGCCTTTTTCTTTCGTTTTCAAAGTATTTTTTATAAGATTATAGAGGATTTCTTCTTCTTCTGAGTTTGATTTTTCGAGAAAGCCGCTATCACCGGCCTCTGCGCGAACACCAAGATGAATATAAAGTGTAGCATCTCCTCCATCGTCGAGTATCATATTAGGGGTGCCACCGTCGTGCCATTCAAACAGTTTATGGGTGTAGTCCCAATATTCTTTAAGACTTTCTCCTTTCCAGGCAAAAACGGGAATTCCGTCTGCAGCAATCGCTGCGGCAGCATGATCTTGGGTAGAGTAAATGTTACAAGAGACCCACCTTATATCTGCCCCGAGTATTTTGAGTGTCTGAATGAGTACGGCAGTTTGAACGGTCATATGAAGGGAGCCAGCAATTCTTGCTCCTTTGAGTGGTTTATGCGGTCCATATTCAGATCTAGTTGCGATAAGACCGGGCATTTCAGTTTCAGCTATGCTAATTTCTTTCCGCCCCCAATCTGCAAGGCTGATGTCTTTGACAATATAGTCCTTATTTGAAACCATTTTACGCTCCTGAAAGGGGATTAAATCTTAGCGTTTTGTGTAAATTATTATTTTGTTTATTGCTTTTAGAGATCAAGATTACAAGTGCGGCCCAATACTCCTGTGCCATCTAAGGAGCTAAATGAATTACAATGGCTTCCTATAGTGTGACGAAATTTAATGCGCAATAGATTATTTTAAAAGCCAAGAGAGGATGGAAGTGCAATAATTTTTTTTGAGATATTATTCACATAATTTCTTTATTATTATCCCTATCAAAGGCTACGGAACTACCTTTGAGAGGCATTGAATTTTTCTGACTTTTGTTTGATTAAAAAATAAAAAATTTTCCCTATCCTTCCTCTGCAAGCTCTTCACCGAAACCCGTTTCAACAAGAGCCACGATGGCCTCTAGAGCCTCTGGAGCTTCTGGGCCATCGCATTTTATATGTAATTTAGCTCCCGGCCCTGCAGCCAACATCATAAGCCCCATTATGGAAGTGCCACCCACTGAAACTCCATCTCGGCACACAGTTATTTTGGCCTTAAAATTCTCAGCGCATTTTACAAATTTCGCGGAGGCTCTTGCGTGGAGACCCTTTCGATTAACAATTGTAACTACTGCCTCTGGATATTTACTATCATTTATTTCTGGCATCCAGATCTGCTCAACTTTCGCCGGACATTTCCTGACTTGCAACTTTAATATATTTTCGTCCTGCATCACGGGCTTTAGTAACAGCCTCCGCAAGCTGGCACTCACGTCTAAGACTTGCAAGTTTGACAAGAGTGGGAAGATTTATTCCTGCGATAACTTCAATTCCAGCTTTGTCCATGACTGATATAGCAAGGTTAGATGGAGTGCCGCCAAACATATCTGTAAGAATGATTACGCCATCACCAGTGTTAAGTCTATTAATTGCGTCAAGAATATCAATTCTTCGTTTGGTCATATCATCCTCTGGACCAATGGCAATTGTTTCGAGTTGTTTCTGGGGTCCAACAATATGTTCAAGCGCGGCGCGAAATTCTGAAGCAAGTCCACCGTGGGTTATAATGATGAGACCAATCATAACTCTTTCCTAGACTTCAAAAGGGCATATCTTAAGTAGTTTTAGTTGCTATATTTTAGAATTCCTTGAAGTCCCTTATACTGAAAATACTAAAGATGGAGCAAGATTGAGAATAACTTAAATTTAAAAGTGGGAATGTTAGCTACTAGTTGAAGAAGACAAATCTTTTAACCATGGTTCTTGGGCAAGAGCTAATGCTAATTTTTGTGGTGCAGACGGCTCAAAAGGATTTAATTTTAGAACAGGTATGGAACATCCTAGGTGTGTTTCAAAGTGCCAAGGATCTGGAAGTCTTTCTATTTTTTGCTCTCGGGAGACTTGAACAATTACTCTTACAGGTAAAAAACAGCGAAAAGGAAATTTAAGTATGCCTACCCCGCGCACTTCTAGACGTCCAGCGATTGAAGGTGGGGGGGAAGCATAAATTTTCTCTCCCTTCACATTAAGGACAACTTGATCATCTGCAACGAGTTCAATTTTTTCCCCTACCGGACTATCATAGGGCAGAAAAAGGCAGCGAAGAGCGAGGTCAGATTTTCCCGAGCCAGAA
>JBJTOZ010000001.1:0-11382 GCA_046074825.1 Hyphomicrobium sp. | reverse complement strand
ATGCAACATTCGAGAGTGCTAGAGACATTTTCATAGAAACTTATAAAATTAATAAACGCAAAATTTTGAACTTTTTTTTAAGAAGAAAAGTATTATTTCATCAAGATGTCAAAATATTTCCAAACGATAATATTCAGGCCCTTACAGAAGAGATAGAGGAAATTTTTGGTGGAAGACTAAAGAGATTTGGTGCGCGTGTTAATTTGCATAAAGTGGTATCACAAAAATCAACTGTTTCTGCTAATGATTTGAGGAATGAACTCGAAAGGCTGCTTAAGAAAGATAAAAGTCAATTAACAATTAAAGAAGTGGCTTAAGCTCATATCTAATTCAATTAAAACCTAAATTAAAAATGATAGTAAGAGACTTTTATACTTATCAACTGAATGCTTATTCAAATTTTAATTATACATTTAAACAATGACCTCTCAAAATAGCACTACAAGTCATTCTATTAAAATTTTACTGCACAGGGTTGAAAGTTTATTTTTAGGCGTTATCGCCATCTTTACAATCATTGCTATGTGTCAGGAAATTTTTTCAATCATGCATGATTTAAGTGTTGAGTTGGAAGATCTTCTGCTCATGTTTATTTATGTGGAAGTCTTAGCTATGGTTGGAATTTATTATGATAGTAAAAAAATACCGATCATCCTTCCACTTTATATTGCGATAACAGCTCTCGCGCGTCTCGTTATTCTGCAAGGAAAAGATCAATCAGCACTCAACTATCTGATTGAGACATCTTCTATTCTCCTTCTCACGATCTCATGTTTTGTTTTTACATATAAATTCAATCAAAATAATAATAGTAAGGATTAATTTCTAAGCAGAGACGGACCAAAAAATGAACCAAGGGGTATGGCTGCATCAGTATAGATTTTACTCGACGCTCGATCACCCTCATTCATGATTGGCCTGGGAAATATTACATTTTTGTAAACTCAAGCATTGTTAGGAAATGCACCCTACTCACCTCTAGAATTCTGCGACGTCATGACTAAGACTGAACGATGCAGTTACCGTCTTTCTCTCTTGATATAGTTGGAAAGAGGAGTATGAAAAATTATGACCGTTGTAGGGTCATGTAACTCAAGTTAGGAGACAAAAATGATTTCTCAAGTAATTCGTGGTTTTGTTCTTGCAGGCGTTCTTGTTGGGGCAGTTTCTTCAGCAGTATTAGCTGATGCTCCAAAGACAGAAGCTGATTGTCAGAAGGCTAAGGACATGATGTGGGATGGAAAAGCTTGCGTTCCTAAGAAGTAATAATTTCTAAATTATTCTTCGGTTTACTGACAGCGGTAGGAATATCTCCTACCGCTGTTTTACTATCATGCTTTTAGCTCCCATCAAAAATATCTACAGTGCCACTTTTTCTCACCTGATGTAATAAAATTATGTATATCTATTTCATGGTGACCTGGATTTATAAAGGCCAAAATTTCCTTTTTTGCTTATCAGATCATAGTCATTTATAAGTTCACCCAGCACAAGACTTTCTGAACCATTTTTGATAGCTAAAAAAATTGTCTCATTCCGAAGTTGTTCTTTAAGAGATTGGTTATCTGAAAGAAATCCAGCCGCTCCTTTGCTATAAAAATCAGCAGAAAAAGATCTTTTTCCAAAGAATAATAATTTATCATCCTCATTTTTATATTTCTCATACTCTGCAATAATTGCTTTGGCAGATTTATTATAAACTCTTTTATTAAAAACGGGGCTCATAAAAAATATGATTGGAAGAAAAGTAGTTATTACCAAGCCTTGAATCAGCATTTTTTGTACTGCATTTTGATCCTGTAAATCTTCAAGCCAATCGCCTATTAATAGCGCTAATGCAGGTAGACCTGGAAGAACGTATGGCCAAAGAATATTTTTCGCAAATGTGAACAAACAGGCTGATGCTAAAAACCAAAAAAGAAGGTATAGTCTCCACTCTAACCTTCCATGAGAATTTCTATTTATGTTCCCTTTATTTTTTCTAAAGATAAGCAATGCAGGGATGAGTATTGTCCAAGGAAGTATGTCTGCTAAAAGAAAAAGCCATATTGTTCCTCTTGGGTAATGATGGCCGCTTCCATATAAGTCTCCTTTCCAACCAGGAACAAAAAATCGATCCCAGTGTTCTCCAATTATAAAGTAATTCAGAAAACCTGGGGTTCGAACTTCTGCTAAAATGTACCATGGAAGAACCATCAAAAGGAGAAGGAGTAATCCTTTTTTCCAAAATACAATCTGAATTGCAACTTTTTGATTTTTCGTAACTGCTGCCCATCCAAGCACTGACAAATAAGTGAGCAATAATCCAATGGGACCTTTTGCAAGTAGAGAGAGGCCAAGACCGATAGAAAAAGTATATTTTTCAAAAGCATTATTCTGGTTTCCCAAACGATAGGCAAGCCAAAAACCTCTCATGGAAATTGTCATTCCGACCAACAGAACCATATCTGTCATAACAGCCCCTGCTGCTATAAAAAAAAGAGCAGACGCTGAGAGAAATGCCAATGCGTAGAGGGCTTGAATGAAAGTAAATCTTTTTCCAATGTCCCAGACCATCCATGCAACAAATGCTGCACATAGAAATTGCGGTAATCTTGCTGCAAGTTCATTTACACCAAAGAGTCTGAATGAAAGAGCAGTCAGCCAGAAGCTCAAGGGCGGCTTGCCCCAAAATGGAACACCGTAATCAAACCAAGGTGTAATCCAATCATTTTTCTCTTCCATTATTCGTGCAATTTCTGCATATCGTGCTTCAGTCGTATCCATAAGTGGATAAAGACCAAGGGAAATAAATCTTAGCACCCATATGAGAATAATAAAAAAAATGATAACATGTATAGGTGTTAAAAGATTTCTATTTTTGATATCGAAGTATTTTTTGATATGAATATAATTTTGTAATGAATTGGCCATTATAAAGCTTTTCAACTATTGCTAGTGGGATCATTGGCTGGTTTATAAGTATCAATCAAATATAAAGGACGTCGTTTTGATTCAATGAACAAGCGACTTATATATTCCCCAAGAATTCCTAAGGCCATTAGTTGTAAACCACCAAGAAAAAGAACTGTAACAATAAGTGTTGGAAAGCCGGCAACATATTCCCCCTTAATCAGAGTTTTAATAATAAAATATGTTGCATAAATAAAAGCTAGCACAGAGCTAGTGAAACCTGCATAAGATGCAATTTTAAGAGGGACTGTAGAAAAACCTGTTATCCCTTCAATAGCGAAATTCCAAAGCTTCCAGTATTTCCATTTACTGGTTCCTGCTGCACGAGGATCTCTATGATAATCGAGTGTGACCTGCTTATATCCAATCCAAGCAAAAAGACCTTTCATGAAACGCGTATTTTCGGGCATATCATTAAGAGCATCTACGGCACGGCGGCTTAGCAGACGAAAGTCTCCAACATCCTCATGGATACGAACTTCGCTCATCATATTAATAACACGGTAAAATATATGAGCTGTAATACGTTTAAGCCAAGTTTCTCCTTGTCGACTTATCCGATGCATATTAACTACATCAGCACCTTCTCGCCACGCCTCTAGCATGGATGGTATTAATTCAGGCGGATCTTGCAAGTCGGAATCTATCACAATGATAGCATCCCCACTCGCTTGATGGAGACCTGCACTCATTGCCTGTTCTTTTCCAAAATTCCGACTAAAGCCTAAAATGCCAACGTTTGGATGAGTGCTATGTAATCTATTCAAAATGCTCCATGATGAATCTTTGCTTCCATCATCGATATATATGATCTCTATTTTTTCGGGAATGGTGGATATAGCTTTAATTAGTCTCTTATGAAATTCCTGAAGCACAACTTCTTCATTGTAAACAGGTACAATTATCGAAATCGAATATTTTTTCTTTCTCTCATCAAACTTTGATGCTTTGGTATTTTTTGTTTCCATCACATGAAAGTCCAATATTTGTTAATTTTGAATGTAGTTAAAAATGTTATGAGGGTGGCTATAAGCTGGGCTATTAGATAATTTATTTCAAATACGATTGTCCCAATCCAAACTAATATCCCATTTGAGAGTGCTCCAAAGATAGACACAATAAAAAACCGTACGAAGGATGTTTTGTGAGATTTTATAGTTCCTGAGAATGTAAAGCCACGATTTAGAACGTAAGATACGAGAGCCCCTAACAATGCTCCGTAAACAGATGCCAGCCAAGGTGGTAATTGCAGAAGTTCAACACAAAATAATAATAAAGAGTAATGCGCCAAAGTGGCAATGCAACCCACTAAAGCATAGGTGAAAAATTGCATTATACCCTTTTTGACAACTCAAATTGCCATCTATCAAAAATTTGTTTTGCTATAGTTTCAGAAGAATTGAGTGGTGTATAAGTCCAATTCTCTAATGCTAAAGTGCTCTCAAGCATGGGGCGCGTGGCTCCATAGTTTTCTAAGCTTTTGTGAAAGCGGTTGAATTTTTTTGAACCTCCGTCCGGATAAAACACATATATAGGCCGACCAGTCACACAGGGCTCTCCTGTCATATTTATGCTATCTGCTGGTACTAAAAATATATCGGCATGTGCGAGAAATTCAGGGTAGGGATTAACGCCTTTCATATTCCAGAAAAAATGAGGAAAATTTTGCGCTTCTTTGCGTGCGCATTCGATAATTTCTGGATCCGTTCGTCGTGAAGGTGTAACCATCAGAGAAAAGCCATGCTCTCCGAAAAGTCTAATTGCTTTTTCAAGTCTTCGTCGAGTTTCCTTTGTGTAATTATAGTCACCATTCGACCCACCTAATAGTATAGCGGCCCTTGGTTTGCTTAGATGTGAAACTTTTTCCGGAATGAAGGATCTTAATTTGTCAATATAGTCTTTTGTAAAGATATGAGGCGCTGTCAAAGTAGTGATTACATTAGGACCTCTAAGCGTATCATGTTCAGGAACCCAAAAAAGATCAGCTGTATTCAAATTCACCTTTGGATTTTGCAGAATGACTGTAAAAGTTGTTTTCCCTGCTTTTGATCTAAGTTCTCTAATATACGGCGTTGTTAATCTCCCTATTGCAAATGCAAAATCTGGCCAAGGAGGACTAAAATTTCCTCCTCCTTTTCCAAAATGTTCTCGCGAGGAGACCCTACACCATGGCGATAAAAGTTTCTGTATTCCTTGAGGGTTTACCAACTTAATTTCTACTTTTAGCCCAAGAGCAGATGTTACACCTTTGAGTTGTGCTTCATTGCCTGCCTTGCCATCCGAAAACATCCATCCTGTCTTGTTAAGAAGAGGGAATGTTTCAATCATCTTTCGTGGACCATTCTTATAAGAAAGCAGAATAAATAAATTGTAATATTTTTTTAATTTTTAAGCGGAGAGAAAAAAGAATTTAGACAAAACTAATTATTTAAATTTAGAGCTCATGCTATGACGTGCAAAAAAAGCTAATTAAAAATGGACCAAAAAATCTTTTACAAAAATTAGATGAACGGGACATTTACTTTTAAAGAAGTTCATCTTCTGTTTTCAAATGACTGCACGTTTCTAAATAACTTAACATTCTTTCTAAATTGTCACCTGAGCACCAATTTCGACTGCACGATCAGTTGGTATTTGAAAATAGAGGGATGCATCCTCGGAAGTTTTTGCAAGTAATATGAATAATCTTTGCTGCCATGATGGGAGTTCTGAGTTTGATGACTTTTGTAGTGATCTTCGGGAAAGAAAAAATGAAGTAGATCCCAGATCTATATTCAAGTCCTTGCGGCGACAATTATCAATTATTTTTGGAATACTTGGAGTTTCCATGAAACCATACCTGACTTCTACTTTTGTAAACATCTGATTTGATCTATCAATTTCCAGACGTTCCGCTCTTGGTATTCTAGGAGTGTCTATTGTGTGAATAGCCATTATGATGTTGCGTTCATGTAGAACGTGGTTGTGTTTGAGATTATGCATCAGTGAGGTTGGTGCTGCATTTACGTCTGAGGAGAGAAACACAGCAGTTCCATTTATTCGTGTTGTTGTTTTGCTCTCAAGTCTTTGGCTCAACCAATTAAGATCCACTTTATCTTTATGAGCCTGCTTCATGAGAAGTTTATATCCTCTTATCCACGTCCACATAATCATCGCAACTATGGATGCTATAGTTAGTGGAATCCATCCTCCATCATAAACCTTGATGATGTTTGACATAAAAAATGAATGCTCAATAAAAATTAAGGGTACCATAATTCCTAAAGCTTGCCATACAGGTAGTTTCCAATATTTCCATATCACAAAGAAAGCCATGTAACTGTCAATTACCATTGATGCGCTGACAGAAACTCCGTATGCAGCGGCAAGATGACTTGAAGAACGGAACGTAATAACAACAATTAGGACCAGGAATAAAAGCAGCCAGTTAAGACGTGGCAAATAGATCTGACCAGCAACTGTTTCAGAAGTATGTTGGATTGCCATACGAGGCAATAAACCGAGCTGAATAGCTTGTCTCGTGATTGAGAATGCCCCTGTAATTACAGATTGGCATGCTATAACCGTTGCTAAGGTGGCTAGAACAAGCATCGGTATAAGGGCCCATTCAGGATAGAGTTTATAAAAAGGGTTTTGAATTGCCTCTGGGCTGGAGAGCAACAATGCGCCCTGACCAAAGTAGTTTAATATAAGAGATGGAAACACGAAACAAAGCCAAGCAATTTGTATTGGCTTTCTACCAAAATGACCAAGATCTGCATACAGACCCTCGGCTCCTGTTACCGCGAGAAAAACAAGCCCTATTACCGTTAATCCCGTAACCCCTGCAGTTGTAACAAACATAAGACCATGGAGTGGATTAATTGCTTTGAGTATGCTGATATTATCTGAAAGATGAATAGCTCCTCCTAAGGCTATACTTATAAACCACAAAACCATAATTGGACCAAAGAACATCGCGACTTTGGATGTGCCTCTGGATTGAGCTGCAAAGAGGGCAATAAGGATTGCTACAGCTAGAGGAACAATAAAGCGACTAAATTCTGGAGATACCAATTTTAATCCTTCTACTGCAGAAAGGACAGATATTGCGGGGGTAAGTACACTATCGCCATAAAAGAACGTAACGCCAAGAACTCCTAACATGAAGATTAAAGGAGCACTGCGTTTAGCTACACTTTGGCCAAGAGCCATTAGTGCAAAAGTTCCACCCTCACCTTTGTTATCAGCGCGCAGGAGGATCAGGATATATTTAAGTGTAACTATTAGCAAAAGGACCCAGAAGATAAGCGACAATACACCAAGAATAGCCTCTTGATTTTCAATGCCGTGTCTATTTGCGGCAAGAACAGCCTCTCGCATTGCATAGAGAGGACTCGTTCCAATATCACCGTAAACGACACCAACTGATCCAACAGTGAGACCAAAAAAACTTTTCAAATTTAATTGCACAGTTCTACTATCATACGTTTCCGTATTAACTAATGGAGTATGAGATTGTGCCACTTCGTAGTCTCTCACATGGCTTAAAATTCTAGGCGGATGCTCTGTTAATATGTGCCGCGTATACTCTTGTCGTCCTTCATTAGGAAGCCGATAAAATATTTTGTTAACACCAGTTTCAATATTAAAAAATATATTATAACACTCACTATTATACTAATAGCACCTTGGGTGCATCTGCTTGTTTTCAATGATCGACCCTTCTCGTCTATTTAGAAGTGGTAGCTAAAGGTTTTTGGTTAATTATGAGCAGGTACTCTTTTTGTTTCTTAACCTTATATTGTCAGCTTCATTTAATTTGCTATTATTCTTCTAATTATAATTTGCTATTATTCTTCTAATTAAATGTCATTATCTCCAATGCCACATCGTCTTAAACGAAGATCACTTATAATTCCATAATGCTAGGATTAGGGACTACGACAATGAATTATGATATTCCCATTTATAGCCGTATTGCCCGCCATTTTCATTGGTGGGTAGCTTTTTTAATTTTTCTCCAATTACCTATTGGCTTCTACATGAATTACCGTCGTACAGAAATGCCAAGCACCAATGAGGCTGGTGAAACAGTATTAGGTGTTTCTGATGGAATAACGAAATTCTTCTACAGTTCTCATAAGTTTCTTGGCCTCTTCATTCTTGTTTTAGTTCTTTTACGATTGATCTATCGTTTTGCGCACGGTGTCCCTAAGCCTGATACATCTGTCCCGCCGATGATGATTGGAATTTCACATCTAGTGCATTGGGTAATATATCTTCTGCTTATTTTTGTACCCATTGGAGGATATATAGCTATATCTTATGGCGGGTATCTCGATGTTTTTGGTTTCTCTCTTCCTCCCGTTACAGCGAAAGATACAAAGTTCGCAGAAGAGCTATTTGAATTTCATGCTTTTGCTGCAAGCTTATTGTTAGCTCTTGTCAGTATTCATATTATAGCAGCTCTATACCATCGTTTTATTCGTAGAGATCGTATTCTTGAACGCATGATCCCTCATCGTTAGAAAAAAAACTTCTTCAGTTTTACTGTACCAGCAGTTTTCTTCCATCATCAATTTATCTAAAAAGGGTTGCTTTCTTCTCTTTTCTTTTACCCTAACTTTGCAGTAGGGATCTCTGCCCAACGGGTTGTAAAACTTGGAGAGACGTTTCCGCTCCGTGTCCGCCATCTTGCTTCTTGAGGAGATAATCCTAGTCTTGCGCTTCCGCGTCCAAATCTATCATTAATAGAATCAATAGCGTTCATAAGAGTGTTACTTTCCTTGCATTCTTCAAAAAGGGATCTTTGTTCTGGGGAGGAGGAGGCAAGATCTATAAGAAGAACTCCTGCCTTTCGCCAACCAAAGCCCTCACACCAGATGCTCTCAAATACTCTCAACACAGTCTTTATAATTTCACGGCTATCGGATGTTGGCCTGATAAACGTAGCTGCGCCAGAGACAGCTCTTTGCCGGACAGCGTGATTAAAGGGGTCGGTTCGTAGATAAAGCTGAATTGCTCCCGCTACCTGGCCATCTCTCCTAATTTTTTCACTCGCCCGTTCCGCAAAGCTTACAACAGCATCCTGAACTTGATTTTTTTGATGGATCACGTGTCCAAAAGTACGAGAGCAGCAGGTAGTCTTTTTGGGCGAGGGATTATCCTCGAGCATGTAGCAAGTGTGACCGCGCAATTCTTGAGCCGTTCTGAGGCCCACAACTCCCATTCGTTTTTGTATCCAACCGTCTTGCATTTTTGAAAAATCAAAGGCGGTATGAATAGAAATGCTATGAAGTTTTTCCGACCATTTACGACCAATACCCCAGATATCTTCAACTGGGGTCTGGAGTAGGGCACTTTCAATCAAGTCCTGACGAAGTGTTAAGTCAAGCACTCCATTGAGTAGGATTGATTTTTTAGCCATCCGATTTGCGAGTTTTGCGAGCGTCTTAGTAGTACCAATTCCAATAGAGACGGGAATACCAGTCCATCTCAGAACCTTTTTGCGAAGCTGTTGGCACCAATCTGTAAGATCAACATTGGCTAGACAATCAACATCTAGAAAAGACTCGTCAATACTATATATTTCCTGGTTGGGAGCGCTCGCGCCGAGTACTTGCATAACCCGTTCGGAGATATCTCCATAGAGCGCGTAATTAGACGAACAGACTTTTATGTCATTTTTTTTTATGATATCTCGGACCTTAAAGAGGGGGGCTCCCATCTTAATCCCCAAAGTTTTTGCTTCTTGCGACCTAGAAATGATGCACCCATCGTTGTTTGAGAGCACAACCACTGGACGATCACGCAAATTAGGTTGAAAAAGTCTCTCGCAGGAGACGTAGAAATTATTACAGTCGACAAGTGCAAATCTTGTCATCAGCGTCTACAATGATGACGGATGCTATGTGTAACAACACCCCAGATGTCATAACCTGCTTCCTCGATCTGAAATGATGGATAGGAAGAATTTTCTGACGCTAAATACCAATGCTTATTATCTTTCTTAAGCCGTTTTACTGTCCACTCTCCATGCACAATGGCAATAACAATATCGTCATGCTGAGGAACTAAACCTCGATCAATGATGAGAAGATCCCCATTAAAAATACCAGCATTAATCATAGACTCACCCGTGGCGCGAGCAAAGAAAGTTGCTGCGGGTCTGCGGACCAAGTGCTCATTTAAATCAAGCTTGGCTTCAACATGATCATCGGCAGGACTTGGGAAGCCCGCATGAACCGAGGAACTGTAGACGTCTAGCGCTAAAGATGAGGGGTGTTTGGTAAAACGGAGCACGGGTAAGCCACTTTTTTAGAACGAGAACAAATAGTGAACATACTTCCTCCGATTTGTCAATCCTCTTTCGATGAAAGGGGCTATTTTTTGCTTTTCTTAAAATAGGAGTTCAGTTTGAAAAAAGTAAAAGCTTAGATTTTGAGGGAGATGACAAAGGTATACACAGGAGCAAAATCTTTGAGGAAATCCCAAGTTTATTTCTAATGCATAACGATTATTTCTATCAGAATTTAAAATTAGGTCTTTGAAAAGATACCAATCTTTACAATTGGGAATGATTGGGTGAGCTCTCGATAGCGGTGAGAAAAGGAACTAAGAAAATGTTGTGCTTTTTTCGCAACGACAAGACCATCAATTTTAGGGGACCATTTGAATGCTTGGTGATATGGATGAGGACAAATATTTACTTGCCACTGCGCTTAACGTAGGAGGGCTTTATGATAGTTTCGAGAATCAATGTTTAGCTAAACCTTATTTGGTGAAACATTTGTTTCGCACTTCTTAGGTCGATGTATGGTGGTAGCGTAGTCTAAAGAATCAGATTAACGAAATATGGATTGTTGCTAGGAGCTCCCAAATGAGTGCATTCGCTGATGAAATTGAAAAGCTCAGGCAACGCCTGAACGATGAGGCTGCATCTAGTTTCGCAGTCCTTGTTCGCCTTGGAGCAGAGTTAGAAAGACATGATTCAACTTTAATCAATGAACTACGAGGGATTGTTCAGGCCCACGAGAGAAGGCGAGATGTTATTGTTAGTGAGATCATGAGATTAAGAGATAATGTTAGTTCTCAGGCTTCTGGTCTCTCATCTGCAGAAATGTCTCCTGCCGCTATGCAGGTTTCTCAAGAGCAACATGGAACTTTCACAGATACTCAGCATGACGCTGTTCCTTGGATTCAAAGTCCAGAGTTTTGGCAACACAGAAATTAAATAAAAAAACCTTAAATTAATCCCCATTCTCTGTTCTGTGGGCAGGGATCCATTTTCCCTTTTATTTAATTAATTGATCCTATTTTTGTCTCCATCCTGTGGAATTGAAACTTATTAGGGTGTTGTTTTGCTTTCGTTTTATATCAAAAAAGTGTTTTGCTATTAAATCTAAGCTTCAATGTCCGCTATCTCGGTGAAAGAGCCTATCAGGCAAA